>JAPLJI010000120.1 GCA_026388655.1 Pseudomonadota bacterium | reverse complement strand
ATTCAGCTCGGTGAGCCTGATTTATGGTTCCCTCGGCTCCATTATCATTATTATTCTTTGGGTTTTTTACAGCTCCATCCTGTTTATCTTTTCCGCCGAGTTCGTTTCGGTGATCCAGTTCCGGGCCGAGGAGGAGAAGGTAAAGATCTCCCTGGCCGAGCTCGAGGAAACCATCCCGCTCGCCAATTAATCCCGAAAATGCGGTTGAACTTGTAATTCCCCGCAGTCTTGCCATGGGGTTACCTTATCCCGTCATTCCGCACTTGATTCAGCCTGCCCCGGACTTGATCCGGGGGAATCCAGTTCCTATTAAATGGTTCCCTGCTTTCACAGGGACGGCGTCTGGATTCCTGCTTCCGCAGGAATGACAATAAACGATATAAGTTTTCTTGATTTAGATACCCCGAGGTCTTGCCGGGCGGATTCTTTTGTATTCTGCCGATTAATCGGGCAACTACATATTATTCGAAAATACTAACCGCTTTTTTCTGGTTAATATAAGAGGTAGAGCGCCCCGGAGCCGCCGCCGCCCAGATGCAGGCGAAAAAAAAGGGTTGGAGGGCAAGGCCTCCAACCCCAGGCTCAAACCTGATTAATTTTTAGTCGAAATAATAATGGATCCCACCGCTGAAGGTTGAACCGACGGTGCTAATCCCGAAAGTTGTATCTGCGCCATCCGCAAACGGAATGCAGAGGTTGAAGTCCAAACCACCTTCCAGGGAGAATCCCACGTTGGGAAGCCCGGGGAAGAAATACTCGGCCCCGAATCCCCCGATGAGGTCCATTCCTAAATACCAATCAGCGTCTTCCCCGATCATCGCACCAAGCCCGATGAGCGCGGAAAAAGTCGCCTGTTTGGACTTGGCGATGGTGGGGAGAAGCCTGATTCCCATGGCGATCTCGGTAGCGAAGTCACCAACCTTCTCAGTCCCGAAGCCCAGATAAGGACTGATCGCCATGCCATCCATGTTTACTCTCAGCGAAAGCTGGGCGTTTTTGGCCGACATAGTATTTCCGAGAAAACCCGAGCGGATGCCAATCCCGACGCCTTTGGGGACTGAAGAAGCTACCTGGGCGAGCGGGGCGGGCGGAGGAGGGGCGGCGGCCTCCGCTATCTGGGCCAGGGCCATCATCCCCGCGAACACCATCGCCGCGACCACCGTCAATTTGAGAGCTCTTTCTTTCATTTTTCCTTTCTCCTTTCTTTGCGTTTCTGAAAAATCACCATGCTTTCTTGAATCTTTACATTATATATATATGCGATAAATTGTTTCCAAGTCAAATATCATCATTATTTCAGGTCAGGAGATTTTTAAGTATATCCTTTTTACAATAAAAGTGTGTAAGTTTGACTTCCCCGGTTTTTTTTCCTATCCTTCTTTAAAACCTTTACCCTCAGGAGGCAGAAAATTGGTTCGTAGGATAACCCGCAAGGAAATCAAACAGCCGGATGAATTTATCAGCATGGCAACCCAGGTGGTCAATTTCATCGGGCGGAATCGAAGTATTTTCGCCGCGGCTCTGTTGGGGATTTTAATTGCCGCCGGGGTGGTTTTGCTTATTATTTACCAGGGGAATAAAAAGGAAAATACCGCCCAGATTCTTCTTTATCAGGGCCTGAGCGATTTTCGCGGTCCGACTCTCGACCTGGCGGCGCTCGGAATCCAGGCCCCGGAAAAAACGGAAACCCCGGAAGAACTGAAGGAAAAATACAAAAAGGCCGAGGCCAAGTTCCTAGAGGTAATTGAAAAATACCCCAAGACCGACGCCGCCTGGCAGGCCCGTTTCTATCTGGCCAATTGCCGGTACCAGTTGGGCGATTCCCTGGCCGCCATCGATTCTTACGATAAAATCCTGGATGAAAAAAAGACCAAGAATATGAACCTGCTGGCTATGATCAATTACAACCTGGGATTCCTCTACGAGAACATGGGATACATGGATCGGGCGATCGAATATTACCGCTCCGTAATGGAAATGGGCTCCAATCTTTATACCCAGCTGATCGGGGAAGACCTGAAAAGGGTGCAGTGGAAATCCGAATACTTGAAACAAAACCGGGCCCAGGGGATGCCCGGGGGCCCGGCGGGCCCAAACCCTACCGGACCGGCCCCCGGGGTCCAGTCCCCGGGAGGCATTCAGTTCCAGCTTCAACCGGGAGCTCCTCCTGGACAAGCCCCTCAAGGACAGGCACCGCCGGGTAAAAAGCCCAAATAAATTTAAGCAATTTTTGGCTGTCAATCCGGTTTTTCTCAAGGAATCGGCTAAAATCTCGATTGAACGGGGCCAAGACCTCGCCTTATCGTTTGATTAAATAATGAAAAAAATCAGGTGCCTGGAAATATCTTTGGGAATTTTCCTTCTGGTGGCCGGCCAGTTATTTTTCCCGTCACCTGAAGCGCAAGCAGGGCCTGTATTATTTAAAGGAAGGGGATACGCGGTCTCCTGGATGAAAAGGCTTTTGACCGGCCCGGCCCGGGCGGAAATGAAGCCGCTGGAACATGCTTCCTTGATTTTCAAGGAAGGGGTTGTTTATGGCGGCACCTCGGAGGGCAAATTTTACGCCCTTTCCTCCGATACCGGAAATGTCATCTGGATGTTTCAATCCGACGGCTCCATCGAATCCGAACCCGCCATTGACGGGGATGTGATCTATTTCGGAAATTCGGAAGGGACCTTTTACGCCTTAAATGCCGATACCGGAGAGTTGCTATGGTTTTTTTCTACCGGAGGTATTAATTTTTCCCGCCCGGTATTCAACGGGGATAATGTTGTTCTGTTTAATAACGAAAACCGTCTTTTTTCTTTGAATAAACTCCGGGGCGAAGTGGATTGGATTAAAACTATTGAGACAGAGCAAAACCCCAGCCAGAATGTTTTATATGGTTCATCCGCGCCCATAATCCAGGGGGATAAACTCTGGGTGGGTATTTCGGATGGTTCAATGGCCTGCCTTTCTCTTTCGGGCGAGCTGATCTGGAAAAAGAACCTTTCCAGCGAAAGCGATTACCGTGACATAGATGCCATTCCCGTTATTTCAAGTAATGTCCTGATTTCTCCTTCCTTTGACGGTTTTACCTATGGAATCAAGCCTGAAACCGGTGATATTCTCTGGAAAATCCCAGGGTCCGGCAATACCGGCGGAATCGTGAATGATAATAATTCGGCTTGTCTTCCGCTCCATTATAAAGACAAGAAAAGGGGAGATATTTTAAGTCTTATCTGTCTTAATCCAAGCGATGGAGAGAAAATCTGGGAATCTGAAAATATTAAAGCAATTAACCCTGATGAAGATTATGGTTGGAACCCCACTAGTCCGATTATGCTGGGGTATAAATATATTATTGGCCTTTCCGGAAACGGATTGGCGATTATCAATAATGATAGTCAGGGAAAAATTGCGGGGTTTTTACTTCTATCTTCCGGGATAACCTCTAAACCCGCCAAGGGAGAGGGAAGAGATGTTTTTGTTTTTTCTAATGACGGGTATCTTTATAAAATTTATATATTGTGATTTTTAGTTTTATTCCATTGGTTCCGATAAGGTATATTATGGAAAGTTACTAATCTTTCCATAACATATCGAAAATCATGAAAGAAATAATAAAGTTACTAATCTTTCCATAACATATTGAAAATCATGAAAGAAATAATAAAGTTTCTAATCTTTCCATAACATATCGAAAATCATGAAAGAAATAATTAATAATGATAAATTGACCTGATAATGAAAGGATTTTCATATTTTCAAATTGGTGTGTTGTACTTCTCTAGTATGAAATTGATTCTCTTTAAAACGACATAATTGCTGGCGACCGCGATAAGAACCAGCACGAAAATGACCAGATGCTGATCGGTTCCCCACCATTCATGATAAATGGAAACAAGAATCGGACTTATTATCGAACTGATTCCGATATAGGCTATCCTTTCCGGTCTTTGCATGAATCCTTTATATATTTCCATCTGTAGTCCTTCCGACCTGGCCCGGGTATAGCTGATCATCATTGATCCGGTAAAAGCCAGGAATGTAACCCAGAAAATCCAGCTTCCCTGGTAATATCCTAGGATTCCCATAAATGTGAAAGCTTCCGAGTAACGGTCCAGGGTTGAGTCGAAAAAAGCCCCCGAACGGGTTTCTGTCTTGGTAGCCCGGGCGATCCGGCCGTCAAACATATCACAGGTTCCTGACGCGATCAGGGTCCAGCCGGCCAGGCCCCACCAGCCCCGGAAATAAAAATATCCGGAGACAATTGCCAAAAATACGGAAAACGCGGTTATCGTGTTGGGTTTAATCCCGTGACGGATAAAAAGACGCTCGGCCGGTCCGATTATCCAGGCCCAGTATTCCCTTAAGAACAATGGCAAAGGCTTGGAATCTCCGAGTTTTTTGAGCTCGGCTTCGGTTAATTTTTTCCGTTTTCGGATTATGGCGAATACGGCCAGGGCCGCGAAGAAACACCCGTTGATAATTATTAAAGGAAGCAGGCTGAACCAGAATTCCCGGCTGACCGAATATTCCATTGTGATTTATGACCTCCTTTTTAATTAACGGGTGTCATTCCCGTGAAAACGGGAATCCAGATTGAAATTCTGGATTCCGGATCAAGTCCGGAATGACAAACGAAGTGATCGAAATCCCGCACAAACAAGTCGATTCCCTCGCTATATCCGGATTTTCACTGCACCGGCCAAATTGACAAAAACCGGTCTTACATTATAATCCCAAAGAGTTATTTGCAAGCCTTGGGGAATCGTCCAACGGCAGGACACCAGACTCTGGATCTGGCTATCTAGGTTCGAATCCTAGTTCCCCAGCCATGGGTAATCTTGGCAGTTGTTCGGGGTTGATTGGGTTTAGACCAAAACACAAACACACCAATCACCAAATCACTGCCTTTAAATGGTCCCATCGTCTAGCGGTTAGGACACCGGCCTCTCAAGCCGGTAGCACGGGTTCGATTCCCGTTGGGACCGCCATTATTTTAATCAATTTATTTTAGTGCTTTGCGCTATGCTCTAGCCGCTTTGCCATTTGCCCCCCTGCCCTGATTTAATAATGAAGAGGGCGGCTTTATCGCCGCCCTTTGAAATATTTAACCGAAAATCACCCTTGCTACTTTCGACACCCTCTTTTGTCATTGCGAGAAACCTAAGCGACGCTTGCCCTGTAAGGGAAGCAATCTAAAAAATAAGGGGGATGTTTCTAATCTTTCCCATTGGGGGCGATTAATTTCAACCGGGGAAAATAAGTTCGGTAACGAGCCAGATCGCGGGTCAGCAAAGGCATGCCGGCCACAACCGCGTGGGCGCCGATGAAAAAGTCCGGAAGAGTCGAATGTTTCCCACCGCCCTGCCGGCGGTAATTCAAAAAACATTTGCCGGCCAGGAAGGCCGCTTCCCAAGGAAGCGCGTCCCTCCGGAAATACGCCGGGGACAGGATTTCCTCCACTTCTTCAATCCGCTCGAAACCGATCGAGACCTCAGCGTAAATGATCGGGTTGATAACCAGGGTATGATCTTCCCCGTAAAGCGCCAGCATTTCGGAAGACCAGGTAAGCCATCTTTGATCTTCGGTGATTATGTCCAGGATCACATTGCTATCTACCAGAATTTCCACGGGATGCTTTCCTCCGGGTTAAACTCATTATTTCATCCGTGGTCATTTTCACCGTGGCCTGTCCCCGCAGGCGGGCCACCAGGTTCCGGCCCCGCTGGGATCGGGACGTCGATTTTTGCAGCCAAACCTTGTTTCCCGCCAGTTTAAACTCGATTTCCGTATCCGGAAGCAGGCCGATCTTTTCCCGGATCTCAAGCGGAATGGTGACCTGACCCTTTGAGGTTATGCGCATGTTCCTTTCCTCCTTTTCTTACTAGTAATACTCTTGCTATATATAGTAAGAAAAGTCAACCCATACTCCACCTTCTTTTCAGAAAAAAGGCGGCCAGTACGGCCGCCCTGCAAATCCTTTCAATGAAAATCCCCTCTCCGGGTCCGCTTCCAGCCCGTAGGGCTTACAGGCCGGAGGGTAGACCCGGACCCTACGGGTCGGAGACCTCACCCGCCTTTGACAAAGGGGAGAATGAGCAATAAGAATTTGATAAAATAAAAGAGGGCGGATTTAATAACCGCCCTCTTTCCAGCCCGATGAATCGGGCAACTACATATTTAATTTTTGCTCTATTTGTTCTGACCTTTTCGTTTTTTAACTGCAATCCAGATTCCAACCAGCAGGAACCCGATCAGACCCAGCGGATTGCCGGGCTGGTTCGGGCCGATTGTGCACCCGCAACCGCCTCCACCGTAATTCGGCTTGAAATCGGCGTCGCATACATCCCCTACCCCATTCTTGTCCTTATCCGCCTGGTTGGCATTGGCCACCAGCCGGCAGTTGTCGGTAGCATCGGCCACCCCGTCATTGTCGGAATCGAGGTCGCGGTAATCCGGAACCCCGTCCCCATCCGTATCCCAGGGAGCCGTAGACAAGTCGGTATCCCCCGCCTCTATCGTATCGCTGATCCCGTCCCCATCCGAATCGTCAGAAAGGGCGTCCGCGGTGCCGTCCCCGTCGGTATCCCGGAGAAGAGCGCCCGGGCCGGCCTCTTCATAATCGTCTATCCCGTCAGCATCCGAGTCCAGGGAAGCGGGATTCAGCCCCACGCTTACCTCCCAGGTATCAGGCAGATAATCCTGATCCGCGTCCAGGTAATCCACGAAAATCGAGATATCCCGGCTGATCAGGCTTTTACCGTCAGTGGCTGTGATCGTGATCAGCCATTCCCCGTAATCGCTCATGACCGGGGTCCAGCTAAAGATCCCGGTGGAGACGTCGAAACTCGCCCCCTCCGGCAGGCCCTGGATCTCGTAGATGATCCCGGTCACGGGATTAGCCATCCCTACCGTGAAGCTGATCGCAATCCCTTCCATCCCCGAGATGGTGCCATGGGGAGTGTAGTCGTCAAACCCAAGCAATATGGCCGCGGGGGTGGTGCCCACCGGGGCGTCATCTACCGGAATGACGGTAATGATTACCGTGGCGTTGGCACAGATAGGCGAGGCGCCGTAATCGCAGGCTTGGTAGGTGAAGGAATCGTTCAGGGTATCACTGCCGTCATGGACATAGCTGAAGGTGCCGCCGGAGTACAGGATAAGTGTGCCATGGTACGGCCCGCTGACCGGGGTGGCTTTGACGGTCAGGGAAGCGCTGTCCGGGTCGCTGTCGTTGGCCAGCAAACTGGTTGCCCCGCCTATAAGTGTCGTGATCGTCCCGCCTTCGTTCAAAACGGCGAAGTCGCCGCCGGCCACCGGCGGATCATTGACCGGGGTAATATTGATCCTTACCAGGGCGGTGGCGCAGAGCTTCGGGGCGCCGTTGTCGCAAACCTCGTAAGTAAAGCTGTCATTCAGGGTCTCACTGCCGTTATGGATATAGCTGAAGGTTCCGCCGGCATTCAAGGTTAAGGTGCCACTGAAGGGGCCGTTGACGGGCGTAGTAGTCAGGGTCATGGTGCCGTCGGGATCGGCATCATTGGCCAGAAGACTGGTCACTCCGCTGGTAAGCGTCGTGATCGTTCCCCCTTCCGCCACCGTGGCGGTATCATTCATCGTCGTGGGGGCGTCATTCACCGGGGTGATGGTGATGCTGACCACTGCATTGGCGCAGAGGGGACCACTATCACAGGCCCGGTAGGTAAAGGAATCGGTCGTGGTCTCGCTTCCATTATGAACATAAAGGAAGGCAC
Source organism: Pseudomonadota bacterium (assembly GCA_026388655.1). Classification (GTDB taxonomy): domain Bacteria; phylum Desulfobacterota; class JAPLJL01; order JAPLJL01; family JAPLJL01; genus JAPLJL01. The sequence goes on along the minus strand of JAPLJI010000120.1, from coordinate 1,607 downwards.
CGCTCGCGTAGAGGGTGACCGTGCCGTTGGCCGGGGCCGAGACCGGCGTGGTGTTCACGGTCAGGGTGCTGTCCGGGTCGGTATCGTTGGCGAGCAGGCTGGCCTGTCCGGTGGAAAGGATGGAAACCATCCCGCCCTCGGCCGCGGCGGCGGAATCGGCATTGGCCACCGGATTGTCGTTAACCGGGGTGATGGTGATGCTGACTATCGCTGTACTGCAAGTCGTCCCGTCGCAGGCTGTATAGGAAAAGGAATCAGTCGTGGTCTCACCGCCATTATGAATATATTGAAAAGTCCCGTTCGTATAAACGGTTGCCGTTCCATTCGACGGCCAGGTCGCCGGCTTGGCGGTCTTGGTGCTGTCCGGGTCGGTATCGTTGGTAAGTAAATTGTTCCCAGAAGGGGTCAGGGTCGTGGCCGTTCCCCCCTCCGCCACCAGAATGCTGTCCGCCACCGCCACTGGGGCGTCATTGACCGGGGTGATCGTGATCGTCACCAGGGCGTAATCGCACTTGGCCGGAGCCCCGTTATCGCAGGCTTTATAGTTGAAGGAATCGCTCGCGGTCTCACCCCCGTTGTGGGAATAGCTGAAAGCCCCGCTCGAATAGAGCGTGATCGTCCCGTTGACCGGGGCTGTCACCGGAGAGGTGTTGAGCATCAGGGTGCTGTCCTGATCGGTGTCGTTGGCGAGCAGGCTAGCCTGGCCGGTGGAAAGGATGCTTACGCTTCCGCCCTCGGCCACCGTGGCCGAGTCATCCACCGCGTCCGGGGTGTCATTGACAGGCGTGATCGCGATGCTCACCACTGCCGTATCGCAGAGCGAGGGTGTCCCGTCATCGCAGACCTCGTACTCAAAGCTGTCCGCCGTGGTCTCTCCCCCGTTATGGGTATAGCTGAAGGTGCCGTTGGCGTTCAGTGTCAGGAGGCCGTTCACTGGGGCTATTGCCGGGGTGGTGTCCACCGTCAGAATCCCCGCCTCGGGGTCCGAATCGTTGTCGGCCACGCTCGCATCGGGTGAATCGAGAATCGTCACCGTCCCACCCTCCGCTACGGTGGCGGAGTCCCCCACCGCTTCCGGTGCCTCGTTCACATCGATCACCGTGATCGTCAAGGTCAAATGGGATTCGGCGCCCTTGCTGTCTTCCGCCCGGACCGGGAGCAGGTGAACAGGATTGGTCTCGTAATCCAGGGGGCCGGCCAGGATCAGTGCATTGCCGATCAGCGTGAAAGGCTCCGCGCCGAAAAGCGGTTCCAGACTGCAGGGGTAGTCACCTTCGGGATCGGTGCAGGAAATGTATCCGATCAGGGTTGCGGGTGAGGCATCCTCGGATACGGTGCTGTTCGTGAGGCTGATATCGCTTGGCCCCAGGTTATAGGTGGAAACGGTGGCGGTGACATTCTCTGCGAACTCGAGCTCCAGGGGAAGGTCATGATCGCGGTCCTCGGCGGTGCTCGAAGAACGGGTGTGATGGATAACCCGGAAGGCAGCCGGAGTCTGGTCGCCCGCCGTTTCGGTGAACAGGGCCGTTACGAAATAGGTGCGCGGAGTGCCGAAAACCACCTGAACGTAAGGATCACCGTCCAGAAAAGTAACGGTCTGGAAGCCA
>JAPLJI010000102.1 GCA_026388655.1 Pseudomonadota bacterium | reverse complement strand
GAGGCCGAGGAAAAAGAGGATTACGCCGGGGCCCCGCTCCCGGCGCCCGCGCCCGCCCCGGCCAACATCACCCGGCAGTAACTTCGAGTTTCTGGTTACGGGTTTCGAGTTTCTGGTTAAAAATTCGAAACCCGTTTTTTTATTCCGCCGACGTCACCCCCTGCCCCAACCGCCGGCACTTTTCCATTCGAAATCTTTTTAAAAATCTCCCCCCTCCGGGTCGTAGACCCTACCCTCCGGCCTGGAAGCACTACGGGCTGGAAGCGGGGTCGGAGACTTTACCCCTCCTTTAATAAAGAGGGAAGCCTTAGGGCAGAAAAACTTTTTAAGAAACCGTTGCAAAACCCTCAATCTGTCATCCTGATCCCGCCTCTGGCGGGAGAAGGATCTAGTTTTTTGGATTTATCCGACGGAAGAGAGATTCTTCGCCCCTCGACAAGCTCGGGGCTCAGAATGACAGGAGAAGCTTTTCGCAGCGGTCTCTATATTTACAAAAGAGACACCACCATCCTGGAAATACCCTATTTTGATTGCTTAATTTCAGCGAGAATTCTATCGGTCTCTTCCAGAATTGGTTTATTTTTATCAAAGAAATAAATTCCAGATTGTTTCATGGGCATAGGTTTGATGTTAATAATGGTTGCTGTAACTTCAGTCCTTGCACCCCAATAGTAAATAAATATAAAAAAATTGGTGAAAACCCCAAATTCGGTATTTCCACCAACCGGAAAATATATTTTTCCTTCTGCTTAAAATCTAGAAATATTTATTTTGTTTGTGATCCCGGCCCAGTTTTTCCAGGGTTTAAAGGGTTTAACCCACCAAGTTAAACTACTTTATGGCAATTCCTTGGACGCTAGTATCAAAGAAAAAGGTTCCATCACATTTTCTACCACTTAGTTCTTCACGGTGCCCTAACTTGTTTTCTGTTACAGTTCTTACTTTGATTACTTTGTCGCCCCCCTTTTCACGAGCTTGTTCGAGGAGATGAGCGACAGCGGTGTCGTATGCCGCATCGCAAGATGATTGCCAAGTGGCTGACGCTTCGACCACTCCGATTTCTTCGTATCTCATATCTGCCGGTGGTGTTTCAACGAAACACAAACCTCTTGGGTAAGGTAAAGTCGCACACCCAAGAATCGTAAAATTCAATCCTATTGCAAGCAAGAAAAAACTCACAGTGAATGAAATGTGCCGCATCTTTGACCCCCCTTGCTAATAAAATAACCTTTTTAATTACAATACGAAACTAAATAAATTGATTTAATTTCGTCAAGCCATTTTGTTCCTCCTTTCTCTTATGATATCCCTCAGACATTCCGACCCTTTCCTTTATCCGTTGATCCAAAATCCAAAGATGAAAACTATGACAACCCCTAATCCCTTCAGAATAAGCTTCTTGCGTTGCATCTCATATTTTTTCCTCCTTTCTAAGATTTACTGAAAACACCCCCTAATAGCTTAAGATGTGATCAAAAATACCTTAGCTCACACATAAAGTCAACTAAAATAAATATCTTCACTTATAGTTTCTTCTCATCATTCTCTGGGGTTCATATATTGAACCCATTATGAAAAATGCAGATGAAGCCAAAAGGGTCTTGGGACGGAGTATCGCTTTGCTCCGAAAGCGGGAAGGGCTTACTCAATCCGAACTCGCCGAGAAGCTGGAGGTCTCGGACAATTTTGTCGGGCAGATCGAACGAGGCCAGAATGCCCCCTCCCTGGAAAACTTGGTGAGGATCGCAAATACCTTAAAGGTTGAAGTCGGGGAACTTTTCGGCGGAAAAAGCACGCCGGTAGTATCTGAGCTTCCGTTGAAATTGGAGAGGGAAATTGACAGCCTAATACTTCTTCTAAAAGATCAGAGCCTTGCCGACGTAAGATTTTTAAAGAAATTCGCCAAACTGCTTTTCCAGGAATTCCAGGGAAGGCGATGAACGGGCTTTTCTCAGAATCTTATTGAAAATCTCCCCCCGCCCCTCTTTTAACAAAGAGGGGAGCATCCGGATAGAAAAACTTTTAACTTGTAATTCCCCGTGGTCTGCCCACGGGGTTACCTTATTTCTGTCATTCCGCACTTGATGCGGAATCCAGAATTTATTGAATGACGACCATCTGGATTCCCACTTTCGTGGGAATGACAAGCGAGGGGAGCGGATTCCCGCTGGAGTTTATCCTGCACTCTTATGCGGGACGGGAATGACAACCCAGAGCCTAAGAATCGTTTTGAGAAAGATACCCCGCGGTCTTGCCGCGGGGAGGTTCATTTTTTACGCAGACTGACATCTATGGCTACCGCGGATTTTAAAATTATGCTTCAATCGTAAATACCATGGCGGAAGAACGTCAGGAACTCGACTGCGTGGTGGTGGGCGCGGGCACGGCCGGTTCGGCCGCCGCCTATCACCTGGCCCGGGCCGGCTTCCAGGTCGCCCTGCTCGAGGCTCTCACCCTCAGTGAAGCCGGGGCCCGCTGGGTCAACGGGGTCCCACCCTGGATGTTCGACCGGGCCGGGATCGCCAAGCCCCGCCACCCGGAAAGGCGCGGGAACGGTTTCCCCTTTATCCTCCAGGGTAAAAACGGGGAAGGCCGGATCAAGCTCGCCGAGAGCCCGGTCTGGAACGTCGACACCCGCCTGCTGGTCGCCCGCCTCCAGGACCTGGCCCGGAAATCCGGGGCGGGGCTCTTCGAGCGCGTGCGGATCCGGCACCTGGACCTGGAAAGCGACCGCCCCGTTTGCCTGAACGTGGAAGCGCAAACCCCGGAAGGGATCCCGGCGAATCTCTGCCTCCGATCCCGACTGTTCGTGGACGCGACCGGGTTTTCCGGGGCGATCCGCCACCTGGTACCCGAGATCTCCCGCCACACCCCTCCCGTTCCCCGCTCGCATCTTTGCCTGGCCGCCCAGGAGGTCTGCGCGGTCAAGGAAAAAGCGGGCGCCCGGGCTTTTCTCGAAAAGAATTTTCTCCGCCCGGGTGAGTCCCTGTCTTTCACCAGGCTTTCCGGCGGCTTCTCCGCCCTGATGGTCACCCTCGCGAAAAACCTCGAGGAGGTGGAGCTCCTGGCCGGGGCCATCGCCGAAGGACCGCAACTGAAGGGACCAGAGCTTTTAAAGAAAACCAAGGAGGAAAACCCCTGGATCGGGGAGACCCGATTCGGCGGGACGGGACAGATTCCCCTCCGCCGCCCCTACGACCGCCTGGCCGCTCCCGGGATCGTGCTGGTCGGCGACGCGGCCGGCCAGGTCTTTCCGGCCCACGGCTCCGGGACCGGGATCGGGATGGTGGCCGCCCGGATCCTGGCCGACGCGGTTAAGGGCAAAGCCGACCCCGGATCGCTCGAGGCCACCTGGGCCTACCAGGCGGCCTTCCAGCGTGAATACGGGGGGCTCCTCGCCTCCTATGATGTCTTCCGGCGGCTCTCCCAGTCCCTTTCCGAAGGCGAAGTGGAAACCCTGCTCGCCTCCGGCCTCCTCACGGAAAACAGCTGCCGGGCCGGTCTCGTCGAGGAGATGCCCCGGCTTTCCCCCTCCGATCTCCTGGCCACCCTCCGGGGAGCCGTCGTCGCCCCCGGTCTGGCTCTTCGCCTGCTTCCCGCGCTGGCCCGGATGCCCCTCGTCGCCTCCCGTTACCGGCGCTACCCGCTGGAGCCTGACCTCGACCGCCTGAAAAGCTGGTCCCGCTCCGTGGCCCGCCTCTTCGGGGAAAATCCAGATGTAATATAAATTTCTAATTTTTAACAATTCATTCCTAATCAAGATAAATAATTCCGCTTGATTTTTCTTCTCTCGAGGTAGCCGCAGGCTTTAGCCTGCGAAGATTTTATTCCCCTCATCCTCACCTTCTCCCCACCGGGGAGAAGGAAGGGTTGAGGGGGCATATTTATTAAAAACCAAACGCAACCTAAAGGTTGCGTCTACCCTCACATTGATGATTTTAACCTTCGATATCGGACTTCTTTGCTAGTTTAGATAAAGATATAATTACGCTGAAATAAACCGGAGGCATATATGGAATCATTATTGACCCTTTCAGGAACGCGCCTGGCGGAAATGATCCGGAAGCGGGAGGTCACCTCCACCGAAGTGGTGGAAACCCACATCCGTTACGCCCAGAAGGTTAATCCCACGCTGAACGCCATCGTCCAGGACCGCTTCGAGCTGGCCCGGAAAGAGGCCCGCGAGGCCGACGAGAAGGTGAAAAACACCCCGCCGGAAAAACTGCCTCCCTTCCACGGCGTCCCCTGCACGATCAAGGAATGCTTCGCCCTCTCCGGCATGCCCAACACCTCCGGGCTCTTGGCCCGGAAAGGAATAACCGCGAAGGACAACGCCGTGGCCGTCAGCCGCCTGCTCTCCGCCGGGGTCATCCCCCTCGGGGTCACCAACGTTCCCGAACTCTGCATGTGGATGGAAACCTACAACAAGATCTACGGACGGACCAGCAACCCCTACAACCCCGGGCACATCGTGGGCGGGAGTTCCGGGGGCGAGGGCGCCATCATCGGGTCGGGCGCTTCCCCGTTCGGCCTGGGCTCCGACATCGGGGGCTCGATCCGGATGCCCGCCTTCTTTAACGGCATCTTCGGCCACAAACCCACCAGCCTCACGGTCCCCAATACCGGGCAGTACCCGGTCGTTCTGGGCGACGCCCTCCGGTACCTGACCACCGGGCCCCTCTGCCGGCGGGCCGAGGATCTGGTCCCCCTGATGACTATTCTGGCCGGGCCGGACGCGGCCCACCCCGATCTCCGGACCTTCAAAAAGGAAAATGTGTTCTCGGTCAAGCTCGCCGGCCTCCCCGTGATCAACGTGGAAGACAACGGCGCGACCCCGGTGAGCGACGACCTGCGCGCGGCCCAGAAAAAATGCGCCGAGGCCCTGGCCGCGCGGGGCGCGCAGGTGAAAAGCGTCCGGATCGAGGGGTTAAAGAAATCTCTCGAGATCTGGTCGGCCATGCTCACCGCCGCCGGGGGGACACCCTACAGCGTCCTCCTCGGGAACGGGAAGGCAATCAACACCGGGTTCGAATTCATCCGGGCCGCCCTCGGGATCTCCCCTTACACCCTGCCCTCCATCATCCTGGCCTTTCTGGAAAAGTTCCCGAAATTCATGCCCGGACGCACGAAGAAAATGGTGGAGGCGGGCCTGGCCCTGCGCCAGGAGCTGGTGGAGAAAATCGGGCCGCAGGGGATCATGCTTTACCCGTCCTATTCCCGCCCGGCGCCCCGGCACCGGCGTCCGCTCCTCCGGCCCTTCGACTGGGTCTACACCGCGGTGATGAACGTGATGGAACTGCCGATCACCCAGGTGCCCCTCGGCCTGAACGCGGAGGGCTTGCCCCTCGGGGTCCAGGTGATCGGGATCCACGGGAACGATCATGTGACCATCGCGGCAGCGTTGGAGCTGGAAAAGATCTTCGGCGGCTGGGTTCAGCCTGCGATGCT
>JAPLJI010000074.1 GCA_026388655.1 Pseudomonadota bacterium | reverse complement strand
CTCCAAGGGCCACCTCAAACTCACCCCCAAAATCCTCCTCCTCTACCAGCAACTCGTCGACTCCCACCAGGGCATCGAACACGCCCGGCTCACCACCGCCCTCCCCCTCTCCCCCGCCGAAATCCAGCCCCTCACCCAATTCCTTCAGAATACCTTCAAACACCAGCTCCAATTCCACCCCCAAACCGACCCCGGCATCCTCGGCGGGTTCCAAGCCAAAATCTCCGACACCCTCATCGACGCCAGCCTCCGGCAGAGGTTGGAATCACTCCGAAAAAATTTGATCGCTTAAAAAAGGCGGCCAACCATGGGAAAGAACGTATTGATTATCGACAGCGAGCCGGAAGTAATTGAATCCGCCGGTTCGATCCTGGAAAAGCTGGGCCATCAGGTCTCCGGTTCCAAGGACGGCGAGGAAGCGACCAACAAGATCCGCCAGCTTAAGCCGGACCTCATCATTCTTGACCTGATTTTACACCGGAAAAGCGGGATTATGGTTTACGTGGATTTAAAAACCAACGAGGCTTGGAAAAAGATTCCCGTAATCATTAACACCAAGATCAAGAAAAAAACCTTTCTCCGCACGCTGGAGGAGTTGAACCGTTTCTATCCGCAGCCGCTCCCGGAACCGGAAGCTTACCTGGAAAAACCCCTGAAACCGGATCCTTTTACCAAGGCCATCCAGCAGTTTTTAAGATAATCCGAGAGGGGAAAATCAGGATTCCTGGTAGGGAAGGCGAATGATGAAGGTCGCCCCCTGCCCGGGTCCGCTCTCGACCGTGATCGTCCCCTCATGCTCCTGGATGATCCCGTAGCTTACGGACAAACCCAGTCCCGTCCCTTTTCCGGTCTCCTTGGTGGTAAAAAACGGATCAAAGATCTTGACCAGGTTCTCTTTGGGTATCCCCCCTCCCGTATCGTTAAACTTGGCCTCGATAATCTTCCGATTCGGGATGCTTCGGGTGGTAATGGTCAAAGTTCCGCCCCGGGGCATGGCCTGCAAAGCGTTTAAGATGATATTGGTCCAAACCTGCTGTAACTTGCTCTCGTCGGCAAAAATCGGGACCAGGCCGTGTTCGAGGGCCGTCACGATCTTGACATTTTGAATCTCCGCCTGATTGTGGATAATCTCCAGGCTTTTTTGAATGTTCTGATTGATGTCCACCATCCCCTTTTCCGCCTTGGTCTGGCGGGAGAATTCCAGGAGGTTGCGCACGATCCGGCTGGCATCCTGAACCTTCCGGACAATTAAACTCATATTTTCCTCGATTTCTCGGGCCGATTCCTCATTCTGATTCAGGATCTCATCCCGAGACATCTCCGCGTACATGGAAATAGTTCCCAGGGGATTGTTGATCTCATGGGCCACCCCGGCCGCCATAATTCCCATGGCCGCCATCTTCTCGGCGTGAATTAATTGTTCCTGGACATTGCGCAGTTCCACCGCCTTTTGCTCCACCTTCTCCTCCAGGGTCTGGCCCCATTCCTTCAATTCCTCATCCGCTTTCTTGAGGTCCTCCGCCATATGATTAAAGGCCCGGGCCAAAATCCCCATTTCATCATTCGTGGGGATTTTGATCTTCTTGCTGAGATTCCCATCCGCGATCTCATGGAAACCACCGATTAATCTTTTCGCCGGGATCGTCACGAAACGACGGAAAAAAATCAGGATTACAAAGGAAATTCCCACGATGCTGAAAATGCTGAACCAAATCATCCGGTCGCGATTTTCCCGGATCTGTTTATCCACATTTTGAAGGGAAAGCGCCACATCAATTACCCCCAAAACCTTTTTTTCCCGAGGATGGGCGTGGCAGGGGGCTTGAAAACAGGCCGGCTCATTATAAATCGGCTTGATTATCGCCAAGATTTGATCGCCGTGTTCCTGGGACCGGAATTTTCGGTATCTCTGGGAAATGGGCAGTTTCTCCAGGGGTTTCTCGACTGAGTGGCAGGCATAACAGGCCTCGGCTTTCTTGTCCACCATGCTTCCAATTTCTTGATGAGTGGTGGAAAATTTCACCATTCCTTCCTTATCAAAAATCCGGATCCACTTCACTCCCTCCTGCTGGCCGATCGACTCAATCGTATTTTTCACCCCTTCCCGGTCAAACCTCTGCATGTCATATTTGGTCCCCTGCTTGATCGTGTCGCTGAAGCTCTCCGCCTCCTGGATCATGTTTTCGATCCACTGTTTTCTCTGTACCTGGAAATTGAAATAGGTGTAAACGGCCAGGAAGGGAATAGCGACTAAAAAAATCGAAAAAATCAGCTTGATGCTCAAACTTTGAAACAGCGCAATTGCTTTTTTCCTCCGGCTGATTCGGTCCCCGGAAAAAATCCCTCTGAGACTACGGCCAAACCTCGGTTCCAGTTTGGAATCCGCCCACTTCTGGTTACGTTCGGTCAAATTCATTCCTTTCCGGATTTTTCCGGTTTCGACTCGGCCGGTTAGGGGTCATTATATCCATATTCCCCCCCTTTTTTCCACCCTCACCCTCCGACCGCAAGCCCGTCCCCAGTTGGCCGACTTGATCTCGAAAAACAGGGCTTCCGCTTTTTTCCAATCTGAATTAATCTAAACAATTAAGACCAACAAGGAGTGAAAATATGGCAGCCATCCCGCGAATCATTTCCGACCGGATCCCGGGGAATCTCTTCTACGGACTGCTCAAATACATGGGTCTCCGGATCAAGTTCGATCCCAGATTCCGCCGGCAGGTGAAATCCAACGGGGACGCCTTCTCCGCCCGTATCCAGATCGAGACCAAGGACCAGGCCGTCAACCTTTACTCCATCTTCGACCGGGGAAAAATGCGGACCCGGAAGGGGCGAATCGGGAGCCCGGACCTGACCCTCCGTTTCCAAAATCCCCAGATCCTGATGCGGATCCTGACCGAGAAGGACACCGCCGTCTTCATGAACCTCCTGCTCAAGAACGAGATCCAATTCGACGGCAACCTGAGTTACGCCTCCCGCTTCTTTTACCTCGTCAACTGCCTGACCGCCCGGAATGGAACGGGCAAACCGGACCGGTTCTCGGAATCCCCGCGGGGCGAGTTGCCCCTCCCGAAAATGCGCGGGCTTTCCCTGCCCCGGGTGGACGCGGTCAAATACCTCAAAGATCCGGCCCTGGCGAGCTTCGGCCTCGAGGATTTTCCCCGGCTCCGGGCCTTCCGCGACGACTTTTTTAACGTCCCGCCCGAGATCTGCACCGAGCGGCCCCGGCTCCTGACCCGGTTTTTCCGGGCCCACGGCTTCGAAACCGACCCCGCCGGGAAACCGATCGATCCCGAGCTCCGGCAGGGCCGGGCGATCAACTATGTGCTCACCCACAAGCAGCCGTTGATCCGCGCGAACGATCTGATCGCCGGGACCACCACCTCCAAACCGATCGGCGTGGTGATTTATCCCGAGTGCGGGGGAACGGCCCTCTGGCCCGAGCTCCAGACCTTGCCCTACCGCACGCTCAATCCTTACCGGATCGCCAAAGAGGACGCCGACATCCTGAATTTCGAGGTTTTTCCCTACTGGATGGAGCGCAATGTCCGGGAATACGCCCGGACCAAGTTCAATCATCCCCGCTCCCAGCAGCTGGATGAGCGTTTTGTCCTCTACTTCATGTGGAAAACCCAGGCGGTCTCCCACACCATTCCCAATTTTCCGGCGGTCCTCTCCCGCGGGTTGCGGGACATCGCCCGCGAGGCCCGGGAAAGAATAGAGCAAGCCCCGGACCAGAAGGCCAAGAACCTCTATCTGGCCATGGCCCTGAGTCTCGAAGGGGCTATGAAATACGCCGAGAATTTAAGCGCCCGGGCCCGGGAGCTCGCCCAGGGTCCCGAGGGCGCGGACCCGGTCCGGAAAGCGGAACTCCTCGAGCTCTCCCGGATCTGCGCCCAGGTCCCCGCCGGCCCCTCGGAAACCCTGGCCGAGGCGGTCAACGCCGTCTGGATCACCTGGCTCTGCCTGCACCAGGAA
>JAPLJI010000003.1 GCA_026388655.1 Pseudomonadota bacterium | reverse complement strand
GCGTTCCACAATTTCGGGGATGGAAAGACCGGAAGTGCGGACGATGGTTTCATCGAGGGAAATAACCTCGCGTTTCAGGATCCGGGCCAGGGCCAGGGCGACGGTGGATTTTCCGGTGCCCCGATAGCCGATCAGAACGATGTTCATAACCTTACAGGGTTCGAGGGTTAAATAATAAGTTCAAAGTTCAAAATCCAAATGTCAAAATAATGTTAAAATTCCAAGTCAAAATTCAAAGAAATCACCTCAAAATGTAAATGCAGGTTTATATTTTTTTTGTTTTTTGAAATTTATTTGAACTTTGGGCTTTGGCATTTGAACTTGATATTCTCTCTTGACCCTCCAGCACGATCTTCCGCATGAGGGCCAGGGGGGCTTCCTCGCCGGTGAACATTTTGAATTGGTCGGTGGCCTGGTAAACGAACATCGCGAGGCCGGAAGCGGTGGAAAGGCCCCGGGCGCTGGCCTCCCGGAGCAACCGGGTTTCGCGGGGATTATAAATTACATCGAAAACCTGGAGGCGGGGATGGAGAAGCCCGCCGGGCACCAGGGTTTGATCGGGATGGGGATGCATTCCCACCGGGGTGGTCTGCAGCAGGATCTCACTCTCGGGCAGGAACCGGTTGAGGGTGGATTCCTCCAGGGGATCCCCGGAAACCTTGACCCCGGTTTTTTCCCGGAGGTCCTGGACCAGGTTTTTCAATTCGTCCGGGATTACTCCCAGGATTTTCAAACTGGCCGGAGGTGATTTCATCGCCAGGTTGAAGGTGAGGGCGCGGGCGGCTCCCCCGGAGCCGAGAACCAGAACCGATTTTTCCCGGGTTTCAATCCCGGCCTCCCGCAGAGCCCGGAGCGCAGCGGTTCCGTCGGTGTTATAGCCGGTGAGCCGGCCCTGGTCGTTGATGATGGTATTGACCGCGCCGATTTTTCGGGCCACCCCCTCGATTTCGTCCAGAAAGGGAATGACCGCGGTTTTATGAGGGATGGTTACGGAAAGTCCCCGGATTTTCAGAGCGCGCATACCCTGGACGGCGGGTCCGGGGTCGTCCACTTCGAAAGCCAGGTACACAAAATCGAGGTTTTTTTCCTGGAAACTCGCGTTATGGATGGCAGGGGAGAGCGAGTGCCCGAGGGGCTTGCCGATAATTCCGCAGACGCGGGTTTTGGGAGTGATGGCTAGCATCAGGGTATTATTTTTGAATTAAAGGACCATTAAGAGTGCCATTCATCTGGAAATGATTCTAAAACAATATCGTGAAAATTTCTAATTTCTAATGAGGAATTACTAATCAATGTCTAATGAAAATGACCAATCACCAAATCCCAATAACCAAATAAAAATAAAATACCCAATGACCAAATACCAATAACCAAACAAAAATATAATCAACAATGACTAAAAGCCAAATCCAGGTGAATTATTTTTTCTGCAGATTGGATTTTTTTCCTTTTAAGATTTGATGATTGAGGCTTGGTTATTGATCATTGTTTGGTAATTGGAACTTGGTAATTGGAATTTGATTGATCATTGGGATTTGATTGGGAATTAGAAATTAGGAATTAGTCATTTTTTTTCTGAAAAGACCCCCCGGGCTTTTTCAATATCTTTCTTGATTTGCTGGATCAGGGCCTCCGGGCCGGGAAACTTCCGGTTTTCCCGGAGCCAGTCCAGGACCTCGACCCGAAAAGTTTCCCTCGCTTTCAGCGAGGGATCGTGGGGAGTGTCGAGCAGGTGAATCTCGACCGAGTGCTCGTGGTCCTCGAAGGTGGGACGGGGGCCGAGGGCCATCACGCCCGGGGCGTGTTGGCGCTCGAATTCCGCCCGGACCGCGTATACCCCCGACGGCAGGAGGGTCGGGAAGGCCAGCTCCAGGTTGGCGGTGGGAAAACCCAGGGTTTTTCCCCGGCCCCGACCGGAGGTCAAGTGCCCCAGCAGGAGATAGTTATGACCCAGGAGGGCGTTGGCTTCCCCCACCTGCGCCTGGCGGAGGAGTTCGCGAATCCGCCTCGAGCTGACCGGGTGGCCACCGACCTCGAAAGGGGGGACCATGTGCACGGAAACCCCATGGTTCTTTCCCAGGGAAGCGATCAGGTCAAAGCCGCCGGACTTGTGCCGGCCGAAATGAAAATCGTAGCCGATCACCAGGGTTTTCAAGGAAAGGGGCGGCCGGAGGAGAAGCCGGAAGAATTCCTCGGCCGTCTGCGCGGCGAATTCCCGGGTAAAGGTCAGGGCGATAACCTCGTCGATGCCGGACCGGAAGAGCAGACGGGCTTTCTCGGACAGGGGGGTGATTTCTTTCAGGTCGAGATCAGGTTTCAGGATGCGGAGCGGGTGAGGGTCGAAGGTAATCACCACCGAGCGGGTTTTCGGATGGGTGCTCTCCGTCCGGAGGGTTTCCATGATCCGGGCATGCCCCCGATGAACCCCGTCGAAATTCCCGATCGTGACCGCCGAACCCCGGGGATCGGGTGGAGTTTCCGGGAGATTCCGTCGGATTGAATGGGTCATTATTACCCCGGGAAAGGGTGATCATCTGGGTTGGGCTGAATATTTAGCTTCGGCATTTTTTCAACCTTGTAATCGGTGGAGGATTAATTGTCAATGGCCGCGGTCAGCGGGGGTGAAAATCTGGCGGGGCCGGAGTTTTTATTTTACCGCGATCCTAAGCATGTAGTAATATATCATGTTAAAGGCGGTTATGATGCGTTATTGGCTGATAAAAGGTGTTGATTTCCGGCAGGCGCTGGGGGAAAAGGAGATCACCGGGTTCCGGGTGGATATCCTCTGGAAGGAAGAGGGAAAAAGCGCCCAGCCGGAGCTGCCGGAACTTCTGGCCGACTTCGTGTATTTAATCAACCGGGGAGAGTTGGAACTGGTTTTCCAGCCGGGAACTCCCCGGGCCCTGACTCTGGCCAGGCTGAAGGCGGGGGAGATTTTCGGGGTGAACTGGAAGACCGGGGACCGGCCGGATTCTTTTTTGCTGGTTCCCGCGGGGGAGCCGGAAATTTTTCAGATTGAACCGGAGGAAGCCCGGCGGCTGGTCGAAGACCGGAAAATCAAGCTGAAAATTCGCAAGGGTTTTAAGCGGATGGAGCTGACCCAGTCGGTCCGGGAACTGATTCGGGTCGGGCCCGGGCCCCGGGTGGCCGCTCTCCTTTTGAAATTGGCCCGGGGTTTCGGGCAGGAAGCGGGGGGGGGAGTGAGGCTCTCCCCGGCCATCACCCCGCCGGTTGTCTCCGAGCTCACCGGGTTGTCGATCGAGATCACTTGTCTGATCCTGGCGGGCTTGAAACGACAGGGGATGCTTGAGATCAAACCGGAGGGGATCGCGATTACCGACCGGATCCGGCTTTCTTTTCTGAGTGAAGCGGTTAGTTCAGATTCGAAAGATTGGCCTTGATCCGCCTCAGGAGCTGCTGGGCCTGGGCATCTTCCGGAATATCTTCACTGGCGGCCTCGAGAAAATTCTTATACCAGAGAATGCCCCCGTGATTGTCGAGAGAGGGAGGGTAAGGGACATTCTTCGTCCAGGGGAAGGGTTTCCAGGGCGAAGTTCCCGTGACTTTTAGTTCCAGGTGACCGATATATTTGCCCTGTTCTCCGGTTTGCACGATCAGGGTGTTTTGGATCTCAGTCGGGGAAAAGAGCTGCATCCCGGGATGAGAACCGATGATTAAATTAATCCCTTCCACCTGGCCGGGGATTTGTTCGTCGGTCTCCATTCCCAGGTGGGAGAGGAGCACGATCAGGTCGACCTGGGGTTTGAGCTCCTGGACCAGTTCCCGGGCGGTGGCAATCGGGTCCTTGAGCCTCGCTCCCGGGAAGGTCGCGGTCACTGGTCCGGGATAGAGGCCGGGGGAGATCAGGGCCAGGACGCCGATTTTTAATTCGCCCCTTTTGAGAATCAGGCTGGGGGTAAAGTAAGGTTTGCCTTCGGCATCCACCAGGTTGCTCAAAACCAGGGGAAACCCGGCCCGGTTTTTCAAGATATCCCAGTTCTTTTTTCCCAGGGCGAGTTCCTGCTCGCCGAGGCCGAGGCCATCGAGTTTGATCAGATTGGCGAAATCGATCAGGCCCTCGGAGGAAACCCGGGTTCGGGTGGAATAAATCATGTCCGGGTTCAGGTTTTGGGTGGGGAAGAGGTCACCGGAAAACAACACGAGGAGGGGGGCTTTGTCTTTGCGCAGGTTGTTGATGTATCCGGCCCACCGGGCCAGTCCGCCGTAGCGTTTGGCCGGTCAGCCGCAGGGATCGAGCTGGCCGTTGATCCGGTTGGCATAAACGATGGTCAGGACCCGGCTCGAGTCGGAATGGGCGGAGCAGGAGAAGAGGGGAAAGAAAAGGGTGAAGCCGAGCAGGCAGATCAAGGCCGGGAACCAGTTTCCCCGGCGAACATTGTCGGCGAATTTAAGCATGGTTACCGGCGATGGTTGCCTTTCCCGGGAAAGAGAGCGGTTAAAAAGTCCGATATGTTTTTCACTCCGGTTACCTTCAAATTCTGGTCAGTATATTGTAACCGGTTTTGATTTGACAAGGGAAGAAAGCAACTCTTGAATCCCAGCCGCCGGGCTTCCTGGATCCGGATTTCCGGCCGGGTCACGCCCCGGATCTCCCCGGCCAGGCCGATTTCCCCGAAGAAAATGGCGTCGGGGTCAACCGGGATCCCGGAAAAACTGGAAGCCAGGGCGGCGGCCAGGGCGAGGTCGGAGGCCGGTTCAGTGACTCTGATCCCTCCGGCGGCGTTGGCGAAGATATCCTGGCCGGAAAGGGCGAGGCCGCCGCGTTTGTCCAAAACCGCGATCAGGAGGTTCAAGCGGTTGGGATCAAGCCCGGTCACGTTCCGGCGCGGGATCCCGAAGGGGGTGGGGCTGGTCAGGGCCTGGATTTCCACCAGCACGGGCCGGGTTCCCTCCAGGCTGGCGGTCACGGCGGAGCCGGGGGCCCCGAGCGGACGTTCGGCGAGAAAGGCGGCGGAGGGGTTTTTCACCTCGGCCAGGCTGGATTCCGTCATCTCGAAAACCCCGATCTCGTTGGTGGAGCCGAACCGGTTTTTTACCGCCCGGAGGATCCGGTAGGGGGAAGAGGAATCTCCTTCCAGGTAAAGGACGGTATCCACCAGGTGCTCGATCAGTTTGGGACCGGCGATCGCGCCTTCCTTGGTCACATGGCCGATGAGAAAGAGCGCGAACCCGTCGGTTTTGGCGGCGGAGACCAATCCATCCACGACCGTGCGCAGCTGGCTGAAGGACCCGGGAGGGGATTCGAGCTCCTCCGAATTGACCGACTGGATGGAGTCCACCGTCGCCACCTGCGGGGAGAAACTGGAAAACTGGACGAGGACGGGTTCCAGGGCCGTTTCCGGATATAAATAAAGGAGAGGGGAATCCACCCCGAGCCTTTCGCCCCGAAGGCGAACCTGGGCGGCCGATTCCTCCCCGCTCACGTAAAGGCAGCGGATTTTCTGGCGGGCGAGCTGGTTCATGATCTGCAGGATCAGGGTGGACTTGCCGATGCCCGGATCCCCCCCGATCAGAATCACCGACCCCGGGACGATCCCGCCCCCCAGCACTCGGTCCACTTCCTCGATCCCGGATTGGATGCGGATCTCGCCATCGGCCTGGATTTCCGGGAAGGGGATGGGAGACGAGCCGGATTTTTTCCGCGGCTTTTCCGGCCGGGAAACCGATTCGGCGGCGAAGGTGTCCCAGTTCTGGCATTCCGGGCAGCGCCCCAGCCACTTGGGCGAACGGTACCCGCAGGATTGGCAGATGAACTGGACCTGGTCTTTGCTCATAATATCCTCAATTACTAATGACCAATTTCTAATTTCTAATCAAATCCCAATGACTAAGCACCAATTACCAATCACCAATCAAATTCCAATTAACAAGTTCCAATTACCAAACAATGATCAATAACCAAGCCTCAATCATCAAATCAAACAAATACCACTCTTAAAAGGAAAAAAAGCCAATCTGCAGAAAAAATAATTCTCTTGGATTTGGTTTTTAGTCATTGGTGATTATATTTTTATTTGGTTATTGGGATTTGGTGATTGGTTATTTTCATTAGGTATTGATTAGAAATTCGTCATTAGAAATTAGACATTTAACGGTCCCGTTTTCGAACCGGGGTTATCGAGCTCCTCCCGGAGGGCTTTGACGTCTTCCCAGACCTCGCGCTTCCGGCTGGGGTTCCGGAGAAGAAACGCCGGATGATAGGTCGGGAGGATAATGCCCTTCCAGTCCGGCTGCCCGGGACGGGCGAGGCGGTACGTCAAAAACTTTCCCCGGATTTGGGTGATGGGTTGCTTGGTGGCCAGGAGGGTGCGGGTGGCGGGCGCACCGAGGGAGACCGTAATCCGCGGATTGATGCAGAGAATCTGGGCGGTCAGGAAGGGGCGGCAGGTTTCCACCTCGTCGGGCCAGGGCTCCCGGTTTTCGGGCGGCCGGCATTTGACGATATTGGCGATGTAAACCTCCCGGCGGGAGAGGTTGATCGCGGCCAGGATCTGGTCCAGGAGTTTCCCCGCTCGTCCCACGAATGGTTCCCCCTTGAGATCCTCTTCCCGACCGGGAGCTTCTCCAATGAGAAGAATTTCCGCCCGGGGATTTCCCACCCCGAAAACCAGGAGGTTCCGTTCCTGGGAAAGGCGGCAGCGGGAACAGTCTTTCAGGAATTCCTGGATTTCACCCAGGGACTGGAAAGCCGGGATGGCCGGCCGACCGGCAGTTTCCGGCGCGAGCCCGGGGAAAAGGTGCCGGGTTTCTCCGGCGACGAAGGTCGAAGCTTCGGGGGTTGTTAACGGTTGAGGGGGAGAAGATGCCGGAACCGGTTTTGGCGGGGGCTTGAGGAAATCCCTGATCCCCCAGGTTTTCAGCTCCCGGACGCTGGCCTTCAAACTTTTTACGATTTCGAGAAGTTCCGCTTCCGGACGGGGCATGTTCCCGGGGGATTTTCCGGTTAGGGTTTCGGGCGGCGCCGGGTTTCCAGGATTTTTACTACCCGATCCAGGATCTTTTCCGCCACCTCCTCTTTCGGGAGGAGGGGAAGCTCCTCGATTTTCTCGTCGGCCGAGATCAGGCAGACCTGGTTGGTGGAAACCTCGAAACCCGACTCGGGCCGGGAAACGTCATTGGCCACAATCAGGTCGAGGTTCTTGGCCTGGAGCTTGGCCTTTGCGTTGGGAATAGTATTCTCGCTTTCGGCGGCAAACCCGATGAGAACGCGGCCCCGCCGGGGATACTTCGAGATTTCTTTCAGAATATCCGGGGTGGAGGAGAGCTCCAGGAGGTTGTCCGCGGATTTCATCTCGGTCTTTTTCTGTTTCTGCGAATGGAAACGGCGGGGGCGGAAATCCGCGACTGCGGCGGCCATGATCAGGACGTTGGTTTGGGGGTAAAGTTCTTCCGTTTTTTTCTTGAGTTCCTCGGCGGTTTCGATCCGAACCAGGTTGATTCCGGGAGGAGCGGCCAGCTGGGTGGGACCGGAAACCAGGGTGACCCGGGCTCCCCGGCGGGCCGCCACCCGGGCCAGCTCATAACCCATTTTTCCCGAACTCCGGTTGGAGAGCACCCGGATCGGGTCGAGAGGTTCCCGGGTGGGACCGGCCGTGACCAGGATTTTCCGTCCGGCCAGGTCCAGACCGTGGACGAGGCCTTTGATCCGGTCGAGGATTTCCTCCGGTTCCGACATCCGCCCCGGGCCTTCGTCGCCGCAAGCCAGCTCCCCGGAGGCCGGTCCGACCAGGTGAATTCCCCATTTTTTCAGGCGGCGCAGATTTTCCTGGACGGCCGGGCTTTTATACATGTTGGCATTCATGGCCGGGGCCAGGAGAATGGGGGCCCGGCGGCCCAGCGCGTAAGTAAGCATAGTGGTGAGAAGATTGTCGGCAACCCCGGAGGCGAGTTTTCCCAGGAGATTGGCGGTCGCGGGAGCCACCACGAAAACCCGGGCTTTTTCCGAAAGCCGGATATGGTCGAAGGGGTGGGCCACTTCTCCCTCGTCGAGGGCCACCCGGTTTTGCGAGAGGGCTTCGAAGAGAAGGGGCTGGACAAAGCGCCGGGAATTTCTGGTCATCACGCAGTACACCTCGGCTCCTTCCCGGCGGAGCAGGCGGGTGAGCTCGGCGGATTTGTAAATGGCGATTCCCCCGGTCAGGCCGAGGAGAATGGGAGTATCTTTCAACATTATTGTTATAGTTTATTCCGGGAGGTGCCGGGGGTCAACCGGCGTTGACATTGGTGCGATTAAATTTATAATGCATTTGACAAACTGTGGGATCGGGGAGGAAGGGAAGCAATGAGTCAAATTGACATTTTCCCCATCAATACCATGGGGATGTATATCCCGCGGCGGATGTTCCTGACCAAGGGGATGGGCAAGCACAAGGAGAAACTAACCTCCTTCGAGATGGCCCTCCGGGACGCGGGGATCGCCGGTCTGAACCTGGTGCGGGTTTCAAGCATTGTCCCGCCCGGATGCAAACTTATCTCCAAGGCCGATGGCTTAAAGCGGGTTTTGCCCGGGCAGATCGTCTTCGTGGTCCTTTCCGAGAACGCCTCGGACGAGCCCCATCGCCTGATCGCCTGCTCCGTCGGGTTGGCCATCCCCAAGAACGAGAAGCAGCACGGCTATCTCTCCGAGCATCACAGCTTCGGCCAGACGGAAAAGGTGGCGGGTGATTACGCCGAGGACTTGGCGGCCTACATGCTGGCCACGATTCTCGGGGTGGATTTCGATCCGGACAAGAGTTACGACGCTAAGAAAGAAATCTGGAAGATCAGCGGGCATATCGTCGTGACCCGGAACATCACCCAGTCAGCCACCTGCGACAAGAAAGGCCTCTGGACCACGGTGGTGTCGGCCGCGGTTTTCCTGGATTAATCCTCGAAAAAAAATCCAAAGTTCAAAATCCAAAGTTCAAATCAAATCCAAAGCCTAAAGTTAAAAGAGGAAAAGTTTTGACATTTGGATTTTTACATTCATTTGAACTTTGAGCTTTGACATTTGAAATTATCAAATGAGTTCTAACCAAGGATTCCTGGGAATTAACCATCCCTATAAATCCTCCCGGGTGGTGGTCATCCAGGCCCCTTATGAAAAAACCACTTCCTACCTGAAGGGGACTGCCCGGGGCCCCCGGAAAATTCTGGAGGCTTCCGGCCAGGTTGAATTTTTTGATGAAGAATTGTGGGCGGATCCTTCCCGGGTGGGGATTCACACCCCCGCGCCGTTAAATTTCACCGGCCGAAAACCCCGGGAGGTTCTCCAGATGATCGCCCGGGAGGTCAGAAAGTCTTTTCGGGCGGGGAAATTCCCGGTTCTGCTCGGGGGGGAACACATGGTGACGGCCGGGGCGATCCAGGGGTTGAAAGACGAGGCGGAATTTTCGGTTTTGTATTTTGACGCCCACCCGGACCTCCGGTACGAATATGAAGGGAGCAAATACAGTCACGCCTGCGCGGCCCGCCGGGTATATGAAATGAATCCGGACCTCGTAATATTCGGGGCCCGGACTTTTTGCGAGGATCAGGCCGGATTCCTGAAGGAGAACCCGGTCCCGATCTTCTGGGCGCATGACCTGGCCCGTTCGCCCCGGCTCTGGGAAAAGATTGTCCCCCGTCTGAAACCAAACGTTTACCTTTCCATTGATCTTGACGGCTTCGATCCCGCCCTCATGCCGGCGGTGGGGACGCCGGTTCCAGGCGGAATCGGCTGGTACGATTTTTTAAACCTGGTGCGAGCGGTGGCGAAAAAACGGCGGATCATCGGGTTCGACGTGGTCGAACTCCGCCCCCAAAAAGGTTTTGAGTTTTGCGATTTTACCGCCGCCCGTTTGCTCTACCGGGTTCTGGGCTATGCCCTGCATAAAGAGTTGAAAGTCCATCTTTAAAATTCCAATAACCAAACTCCCCTTCAACAGAGTTAAGGGCAGGCAATTACCAAACCGTAAATTTGATTTATTTGAGATTGCCACGCCCTCGGCAGGCAGGCCCTTTCGCAGGGCTCAGGGTTTCAGCTCACCGCAATGACTTGTTGTTTTGTCATTGCGAGGCCTGCCCGAGCCGACGGCTCGTGTCGGCCAGGGAGTCCCGAAGATCGATTAGGACGACGAAGCAATCTCGATTTTTGAATATTTCCGGTAGCCGCAGCCTTCAGACTGCGAAATGAATTCGTTTGCTTTGAACTAACCCGAAATCCTCAGTTGGATTCGTTTCTTCGTCTTCGATGCGTGGATATTATTGTAGTGTGCCGATTCATCGGCGGTTTTTAAAAAGCCCGATAAATCGGGCAACTACATTCAGATGGAGAACATCAACTGCAATTTTCGAGCTATAGACTTGGGACGCATCAGGCGGGATTAGCTTTCTTCATTAAATATCTTCTAATCCCCCCGATATTCAGGATATAAGAACCCGAGTATTGGGGAAAATTCTTCACCACCGGGATATCCTCGGCGATCAATCTTAAAACCTCGCTTGCCTCCGCGTCGGGGGTGAATTTCAGGATCTTCTCGATCGCTCTGACCCAGAGCCGGTGTTGCTTCCGGCATTCCTCGAAAACGGTTTTGTCCCGGGAGGGGCCAAGGTGGGTGAAGACCACCATTTCCGGTTTCAGGCTTTCCAGGTGGGCGATGGATTTCAGGGAAAGCTCGAAGTCATATTCGGGGGCGGGAGCCACGATGTAAAGCGGGGCTCCCGGGTAAAGACACCCCAGGGAATCCCCGGCGAAGAGGATCTTTTCCTTTTCCTCGAAAAGACAGATATGGTAGCGGGCGTGTCCGGGGGTGTTGAGAACCTGCCACCGGGTTCTCCCCAGCTTGATTTCGTCGCCGTCGGTCAACGGATGAATCTGCGTTTCCGGGATCGGGAGCATCTCCCCGATGACCCCCAGGGCCGCGAGGCCTTGAATCAATTCCTGCGCTTCATTGGGATGGGGCGCCTCGACCAGGGCCAGGCTCTCGTCCCGGATCAGGTAAGAGGAGTGAACCTCGCCGACCTGGATCATCTCAATCCCGGGATGAATGTTCCGTGTTTTCATGATGACGGGGGTAAATTTAATTCCCCGGGGGTGATGAATCAACCCTGCTTTCAATCCCCCTATGCAAATTTGTCATTCCCGTCTCGCATCAGAGTGCGGGATAAACTCCGGCGGGAATCCAGTCTTTCCACAACCCCCCTTTGTAGAAAGGGGGGGGGTCTCCGACCCCGCTTCCAGCCCCGCTTCCAGCCCGTAGGGCTTACAGGCCGGCTTCCGGCCCGTAGGGCCTCCAGACCGGAGGGAGGGTAGGGCCTACTGCCCGGAGGGAAGCAGAAATCCAGTTCCTTTTCTGCGATATTATGTAGGGGAGCCCCTTGTGGGCTCCCGCGGGAGGGCATAAAGCCCTCCCCTACATTTAATGTTAGAAAATGTGATAAAAGTTTATTAAGTGGAAACAATCGCAATCAAAACCAAATCCCGGAATGAATTTGTTGATCTCACCCGCGAAATCAACCAGGCGGTGAAGAAAAGCGGGGTGCAGGAAGGCTTCTGCCTGGTTTATGTTCCCCATACGACGGCCGGGATCACGATCAACGAGGGGGCGGATCCGGATGTGGTCAAAGATATTTTAAAACACCTGGAGGAACTGGTTCCCGCCGGGAAAAGATTTCTTCATGCCGAAGGCAACTCCGACGCCCACATCAAATCCAGCCTGGTGGGGGTCAGCCAGGTCGTCCCGGTTTCCGCGGGCAAGCTCGCCCTGGGCACTTGGCAGGCGGTTTTCCTCTGCGAGTTCGACGGCCCCCGAACCCGAAATGTTCTGGTCCAGGTTGTTCCCTCCGGGAAGTGACCGGTTTTGGAAAAAATACAAATCAGGTTATAATCAATAAACCCCTCTGATTTCCTTCCGGAACAAGGCTGTTCCTCCGGGGTTTGAAGGACAAACTCATTACTCGAGGATTGTAATTTGAAAGCCGATTTGACCAGGTTGGGTCGAGGTTTAGGTGTAAGCCGGTGAAAGCAAGAATCGCCAAGCTGGTCCTGGAAGACGGGACGGTATATCCCGGCCGCGGATTTGGAGCCCCCGGGGAGAGGTTCGGCGAGGTGGTGTTCAACACCAGCATGATGGGTTACCAGGAAATCCTGACCGACCCATCCTACAAGGGCCAGATCGTTACGATGACCTATCCCCTGATCGGTAACTACGGGGTAAACCGCGAGGATGTCGAGTCCCGGAAAATATTTCTGGAAGGTTTTGTCGTAAAGGAGCTCTCCCGGATCGCTTCCAACTTCCGGGCGGAGCAAGTTCTGCCCGGGTATCTCGCCGAGAACGGAATTGTCGGGATCGAGGGGATCGATACCCGCGCCCTGACCCGGCATATCCGCCTGGCCGGCGCGATGAAAGGGGTGATTTCCACCAAGGATCTTGATGATTCCAGTCTGATCCGGAAAGCGAAAGCATCTCCCGGCCTGGTCGGCCTGGACCTGGTAAAAGAAGTGGCTTCCCCCGAGCCTTATTCCTGGAGCGAGGAAGGGAAATACCGGGTGGCGGTTCTCGACTGCGGGGTGAAGTACAACATCCTGCGCTGTCTGCAGGAGCACGGGTGCCGCGTTTTCGTCCTGCCCGCCCGGTCGACCGCCGAGGAAATCCTGGAAAAGAAACCGGACGGGGTTTTGCTTTCCAACGGGCCGGGTGACCCGGAAGGCGTCCCCTACGTGGCCGAGACGGTGAAGAAGCTCCTGGGACGGCTTCCGATTTTCGGGATTTGCCTGGGTCAGCAGATTCTCGGGCTCGCCCTCGGGGGTAAGACCTACAAGCTCAAGTTCGGCCATCACGGGGGAAACCACCCGGTCAAGGATGTCCGGAGCGGCCGGATCCTGATCACCGCCCAGAACCACGGGTTCTGCGTGCCACGGGTTCTGCGTGGATATCGATTCCCTGCCGGCGGGAAAGGTCGAAATCACCCACCTGAACCTGAACGATCAATCCCTGGAGGGATTCCGGCATAAGGAGATCCCGGCTTTTTCGGTGCAGTTTCACCCGGAGGCCTCGCCGGGACCACACGACGCGCACTACCTGTTTGGAGAGTTTATCAGAATGATGGAGTGCAGATAAAAATCATGATCAAATTCCAAGCTCCAAATCCCAATAACCAACTAAAAACAAAATGACCAATGACTAAAAACCAAATCCAGAAAAGGGGTTTTTTCAGCAAATATGCTTTTAAATAATTTTTATTTGTATTGGTAGTTGTTTGGTAATTGGAGCTTGGTAATTGGAATTTGATGTAAGAGATGCCTAAGCGCACCGACATTAAGAAGATTATGATCATCGGCTCGGGGCCGATCGTCATCGGCCAGGCCTGCGAGTTTGATTATTCCGGGGCCCAGGCCTGCAAGGTTCTCAAGGC
>JAPLJI010000055.1 GCA_026388655.1 Pseudomonadota bacterium | reverse complement strand
GGCTGGTCGAAATACTTCCAGAACCTGATCGGCATCTTTCACCTGAAAATTCCGCTGCTCTTCGCCAATTCCCCGTTTGATTTTGACCCGGCGGCGGGGAAATTCCTCGTGACCGGAAGCTGGTTCGATCTGTCGGCGCTTTTAATCGTCGCGATCCTGACCGTGATCCTGGTCCTCGGCATCCGGGAGAGTTCCCGCTTCAACAACATCATGGTTTTCATCAAGGTCGCGGTGGTGCTCCTGGTGATCGGCGTGGGGGTTTTCTATATCAATCCCGATAACTGGCACCCGTTCGCCCCTTACGGCTGGTCGGGCTTGAGCATCTTCGGGAAAACGATTCTCGGGCAGACCAGCGCCGACGGCTCCCCGATCGGGGTCCTGGCCGGGGCCGCGGTGATCTTTTTCGCCTACATCGGTTTTGATTCGGTTTCGACGCATGCGGAGGAGGCCAAGAATCCCCAGCGTGATGTGCCCTTCGGCATCATCGCCTCCCTCCTGATCTGCACCGTGCTTTACCTCGCGGTCACGATCGTCCTGACCGGCATGGTGCCCTACGACCAGATTGACATCCACGCTCCAGTCGCCTCGGCCTTCGAGCGGATCGGGCTGACCTGGGCCCAGTTCGTGATCTCGATCGGGGCGGTAGTCGGTATCACCTCGGTCCTGCTCGTGCTTTTACTCAGCCAGCCCCGAGTGCTATTAGCTATGGCGCGGGACGGGCTCCTGCCCCCGAGCTTTTTCGGATCCGTGCATCCGCGCTTCCGCACCCCCTGGAAATCGACGATCGTGACCGGCCTTTTCGTCAGTTTGATGGCCGCGTTCATCCCGCTCGGGATCCTGGCCGAGCTGGTGAATATCGGCACCTTGCTGGCTTTCGTGATCGTGTGCCTGGCGGTCCTGGTCATGAGGTACAAGAACCCCGGGGCCGAGCGTCCCTTCCGCTGCCCGATGGTGCCGCTGGTTCCGATCCTGGGGGTGCTTTTCTGCCTCCTGCTGATGTTTTCCCTGCCTTCCCAGAACTGGCTGCGCCTCTTCGTCTGGATGATGATCGGGATGTTGATTTACTTCCTTTACGGCCGGTATCACAGCGTGATGGCCCGGCGCCGGGAAAAAGGTTTGGACGCCCCCGGGTAAAGTCTGTTAAAAACGTCGCAAAATATCTCTCCTGTCATTCTGAGCCCTGAGCCTGCCGAAGGGCGAAGAATCTCGTTTTCGTCGGGAAAATCCGAAAAATCAGATCCTTCTCCCGCCAGGGGCGGGATCAGGATGACATAAACCCGAAAAACGCGGCTGAATCCATTCCTCCGTCATTCGCGGGCGGATTTTTTTATAGTCTGCCGATTCACGTGTCCCGTCTCTGGGGGGATCGGCGGTTTTCAAAAGCGCCCGATCCCTCCGATATCTTGATAAATCCCTCTGGAGTCGGGATAAATAAATCGGGCAACTACGAAGCATTAGGGAACAATAACTGCATTTTTCGGGATAAAGTAAGGAGATCAGGCCCGACCCCTGGAACCCTGAACCTTTGAACCTTTTTTAGTTTTACTTAACCAGCGGCAGGGTGGCCCGGAATTCCTCGGTTCCGGCCTTTCGCAAAAGCTCAAAGATCAACATCTCGGTGGAGGTGATGACGGCGCCGAACTGGCGCATCCTCTCGATCCCCACGCTCCAGTTTTCCGGGGTGCGGGACGAGACGGCGTTGCTGACCACGTGAACGTTGAAATTGGGCAGGGCATGAATGGCCGTCTGCGCCACGCAGACGTGGTTTTCCACCCCGGCCAGAATCAAGGTGTTTCTTCCCGGTTTTTTGATCCGCTCGGAAAATTCCGGGCAATAGAAGCAATTGAACGAGGTCTTGATAATCGGATCCACCCCCGGGATCTCTTTTTTTATCTCCGGCAGGGTAGGGCCGAGCTTGTCCTGCTCGGTCAGGATTACGGGCAGGCCGATGATCCGGGCAAACTTGAGGAGCCGGATGACATTGTCGATCACATGCTGGCGGTTAAAGATCGCCGGCATCAGTTTTTCCTGGACGTCGATGACGACCAGCATGCTTTCCTCTCTGCGAATTAACTTGCTGGGAGAAAAAACATTGGCCATCGGCAAACCCCCTCATTAAAAACAAGCGCCAATTCCCAAATCCCAATAACCAAACCCTTCGACTACGTTTACACTGAGCGAAGCGAACGTGCTCAGGGCAAGCAGGGCGGGCAAATGACCAATAACTTAATTCCAATAGCCAAACTCTAAATACCAGTAAACAACAGATAATTTCTAATAACCAATAGCCGAATTTTAAATCAGAAACCCGAAACTCGAAACCCGAAACCCGAAACCCGAAATTTTAAAAGCTATTGTCTGATCTTGCCCCGGGCCAGGGAGGCGAAGATCCCGAAAAAGCAAAGAACGGAAAAAGTGGCCGTGATGAGATGCATACTCTTTAAAAAAGATGGGTAATACTCCGGGGAGATGGTGTTTTCCCCGATGATGAAGGCGAAAACCAAAGTCACGATGCCCATGCTCAGGGTCTGCCCGGTGAGCCGCATGGTCGCCACGATCGCCGAGGCCACGCCGTAATCCTTTTTTTCCACTGAACTCATAATTGCGTTGGTGTTGGGGGAAGCAAAGAGGGAGAATCCGAGCCCCAGAATGACGAGGGAAGCGATGATGTGGAGCAGGGGGGAGTCGCTGTGGAGGAAAATGGAGATGACCAGGCCGACCACGGTCAGGGCCATTCCCAGGGAGGATACGACCCGGGGCTCGATCCGGTCGGAGAGCCGGCCGGCAAAGGGCGAGAAAATCGCCATGACCGCCGGCTGGGAGATCATGATCAGCCCGGCCGCCTGCGGCGGGAGGCCTTTGATATATTGAAGGTAGATGCTGAACAGGAACCCGATCCCGTGGGTTGAACTGTAGTTGATCAAGGCCGCCAAACTGGAAAAGGTAAAGGCCCGGCTCCGGCTGAAGAGCTTGAAATCGAGAAGGGGCGCTTCCTTTTGGCTTTCCGAGCGGGCAAACAAAACAAACATGTAGGCGCCCAGGAGGGCGAGAAGGAACCCCGGAATGGTGGAGAGGTGGGTAAGGCCATACATCGCGGTTACCAGGGCCGAGCCCCAGAGAAAAGCCCCCCGGGAGTCGAAGGGGCCGGTGGCGGGGCTGGTCTGGGGCCGCTTGAGCTTCCAGAACGCGAGGAAAAAAACGATCATCCCCAGAAGCGCGGAAACAAACAAGATCTTTCTCCAGCCGAAATTATGGGTCAGGAACCCGCCCAGGGGTGGCCCCAGGGAAAGTCCCAGGTAAATCGCGGCGGTGCTGATCCCGAGGGCCTTACCCCGCTCTTTCGGCGGGTAGAAATCCGAGAGGATTGCTACGCCCGTCCCGAAAAGCATGGCTCCCCCCAGCCCCTGTAAAACCCGGCAGAGAAGTAGCGAGATCATGTCCCAGGATAAGCCGCAGCCGAGAGAAGCGGCGGAATAAATAACCGTTCCATAGCTAAAAATCCGGGTTCGCCCGCGGAGGTCGGCGAATTTTCCCATGGGGAGGAGACAGACGTTGGCGGAAAGGATATAAGCCAGGTTGACCCAGCTGAGCGTGACCGCGCTGATGGAGAGCTCCTTTCCGATGGCGGGCAGGGCGATGTTGAGCGAGGAACCCGTGAAGGCGGTAAGAAACGAGGCCAGGGAGATGGAGAGGAGGGCAATGGATTTGCTGGAAAGCTGTTTGGGCATATGATCAGGTTGAGACCAAGATTATAAATTAAACTTGTAATTCCCCATGGTCTTGCCACGGGGTTACCTTATTCCGTCATTCCGCACTCTGATGCGGGACGGGAATGACAACCCAAAGCTTAAGAATCGTTTTGAGAAAGATACCCCGCGGTCTCTGCCGCGGGGAGGTTCATTATTCATTTGGGGGTGAAGGTAATTGTTAAGAAGTAAATCTGGGTTCCGCACACGCTGGTCTGGCCGCCAATCCAGCTGAAAGCAGGATTATCCCGTGGAAGGAGGCGTTCCGGGCTTGACGATGGTCGCATTTAATTTGAGGGAATGAGCTTTATCTCGAATAAATTCGGCCAGAGTTTACCCGTGACAAACAGCCGATCGTTCTGGGAGTCATAGGCGATCCCGTTCAATACGTCCACCGGCCGGGTCACGGCCTGGGGATTGAGGATTCCATCGAGATTGATCCAGCCGGTTACCTGTCCGGTGCGCGGATCAATCCTGGCGATGTGGTCCGTGGGCCAGATATTGGCGTAGATTTCCCCGCGGATGAACTCGAGTTCATTGAGCTTTTCGACCGGGCCATTATTATCGGTGACCAGGATGGCCCCGGATTCGACAAAGGTTTCCGGGTCCAGCAAGCGCAGGGTCGAAGTACCGTCGCTCATGATCAGGTGCTCCCCGTCAAAGGTGAGGCCCCAGCCCTCGGCGGAATAGTTGAAATCCCGGATCAGGGTGAGATTTTCCTTGTCGTAGACGAAGCCCAGTTTGGTGTCGTAGGTCAACTGGATGATGCGGTTCCTGCAGATGGCGATTCCCTCCCCGAAATACCGTTCGGGCAGGGGCAGGGTTTTCAAGGCCTTCCCGGTTTCCAGGTTCACTTTCTGCAGGGAGGAATGCCCCTTGAGACCGGTGCTTTCATAGAGCAGGCCGTTTTCATAAACCAGCCCCTCGGTGAAGTTGCCGGGGTTGTGGGGATAGATGTTGACGATCTGGTAAGTGGAGATCTGGATTAATCCCGGGGCCTTGTGGTCGGAGCAGGAGGAGAAAAGAAATAATCCAAAGATAATCAGAATTGAAAAGGGTATCAGAATGACAATTCCTAACCTGGTCATTTTCAATGAATAATTGTTAGATCCATTTCAAAATCGTGGAGAAAACAATCCACGCGATGACGTCCACCAGAATGAATATTCCCAGGGCCCGGATTTTAAATTTCAGGGTGAGCCGGTCGTAGGCCCAGGTGATGAGCAGGAAGGGTGCGGTGTAGTTGATGATAATGATGTAAATGTGGGGCCAGCGCCACCAGCTATATTCCCAGATGAGGACATTCATCCGGTTGAGGGTCACCTCGACCAAGGTACAGAAGATTCCCCAAAACACCGGGATCAGGATCCGGTTAGGGAGTCCCTGGATCTTTAAATTCCGGTCCGCCGGCAGGGTCTTAACGACGATCAGCCCGGCGACGAAGAACATCATGCTGACTTCGATATTGAGGCCGACCAGGATCACATAAGCGGAGTCCGCCGGGGTGGTCCAGATCGCGGAGCGCTGGGTAAAATAGAGGACCAGGCCGTTGATCATCTCCCAGAGAAATTCCCCGGCGTAAAAAAGCAGGCCGACCAGGATCCCGTTCCAGTTTTTTCTTTCAATCTCGACCACGTAAACATAGAGGACGAAAGCCAGGAGAGGGACCAGGTACCACTCGAAGTGGCCCAGCTGTCTTAAAACCCCCAACGCTTGAATACTTGCATCAGTCATAACTGAATCTCCTTTTTATTTTCCCCCTCCCCCTTGAGGGGGGAGGGAAGGGTGAGGGTAATTCATTTATTAACAATTTCTTTTCCCACAAACGGCGGGGAGGCGTGATAGGCCCGGTTCAGGATTATGGCTCCCTGTTTATCGCCCAGGTCTCGATATTCTCCTTTGACCTGGAAGGCCACGGGCTCCATGGTGATTACGCAGGCGGCTACCCGCGCGCGGTCCCGGAGGTTTTTCAGGTAGGGTTCCATCGGTTTTTTCCTGAAGACGAGCACATCGGGAGCCGCGGGCTGGATGGACATGACCGGGACGGCCCAGGGAAACCCCTGGTCATCCGGAAAAGCCATCACCTTGACCGCCGGGATTAGCCCGAATTTTTTCATAACCAGGGGATGCATGATCGGTTGGTTTTGAGCATGTTTTCTGCCCGGACCCAGGTGAAATTTGGAGGAGAGGTTGCCGGATAATACGTCCAGCTTGGAAAGCTGGAATACTTCGGAGATATCGGTAATTTTTATGGAGCCGGCATTCCGGATACCCGTGTAGGCGTTGTAGCGGATGAAAGAACCGGAGCTGATCTGGTCAGCGTAGGCCCCCACTTTCTGGAAACCCTGGAATTGGCCTCGGATCGTGGCGCCGAAGAGGCTTTCGGTAATGAAGGTGACGCTGACCTTCGGGTTTTTTTTGAGGTTGGCTTCAGTCTTGGCCATGAGAAAATTGCCGAAAATCAGGGTTTGCCGGTCATAGGGTTCGATGGAAATGACGGGAACGACATTGGGGACGCCGGCTTCGTCCTGGGTGGCCAGGAACTTGGGGACCATCTCCCCCTTCAGGGCCTCAAAAAGCCGGTCGTCCAATTGCGCGGTCATCATGCCTCCATAATACAACTGCCAATAACCAAATAGAAAGAAAAATTATCAATGACCAAACATAAGAAAACTATTTGTTGTTGTCATTCCTGCCCCGTATCAGAGTGCGGGATAAACTCCAGCAGGAATCCAGCGTTTCCATTGATTATCAATTGGAATCATTCTTGTTTCCCTGGATCCCCGCTTACGCGGGGATGACGGATAGAAAGGAATATTGATATTCAGATAAAATTTCATGCTGCGCCGAAGAGTTATTTTGCGTTTGTTTCCCCTGATACCCTCATCGGTCCGGAGATAACCACATTATTTACCCCGGCAGAAACCGCGATTCTCCTTAAATCCAGCATCTCTTCCTCGGTGAAAAGGAGGGCGCCTTTTAAGGAAAAATCCATCCCCAGCTGCTCGTACTTGGCGATACAGAGATTGCTGAAGGCGAGGAGATCCAGGCGTTCGACCTGCCGGAGCTCGGAACCGATAAACCGGGCGATGGCCTCGATGTTGGCGGGTGAATCCGTGTGGCCGGGGATCACCGGGACGCGGACCCAGATCGGTTTGTCCCGGGAATCGACCAGGCGAAGATTATCGAGAATCAGGTCGAGCTGGCCGCCGGTGGCCTGCTTGAGCGCGTCGCGATCCAGGGTTTTCAGGTCAAACAAGACGAGGTCGACCTCGGGCAGGAGGGCGGCCAGGATTTCCGGACGGCACTGCCCGCAGGTGTCGAGGGCCGTGTGGAGGCCGGCGGCCCGGCTGGCTTTCAGGAGCTCGAGTAAAAATTCGTTTTGCAGGGTGGGCTCTCCGCCGGAAAAGGTGACACCGCCTCCGGATTTTTCGTAATAGCGGGAGTCTTTAAGCACCTCGGTCATGATCTCTGGCACCGAGACTTTTTTCCCCAGGATTTCGAGGGCGCCGGCGGGGCACTCCTCGACGCAGATCCCGCAATTATTGCACCGCTTCCGGTTGATTATTATCCCGGATTTGGCGCGGGAAAGGGCCTTTTCCGGGCAGGCCTTCTGGCAGGCGCCGTCCCCCAGGCAGCGCTGAGAATACCAGACGAGCTCTGGTTCTCGGGAAAGGCTTTCCGGGTTGTGGCACCAGGGACAGCGCAGGGGGCAGCCCTTCAGGAAGACCGTGGTGCGGATGCCGGGCCCGTCTTCGGTGGAAAATTTCTGGATGCTGAAAACGATCCCGCTTTCAGATGATCCACTTACGCAGGGTTCGAGGTTTCCAGGATTCAAGGGTTCGAGGGTCCAAAGGTTCGAGTGTACTGCATCATAAATTCCTTTGCATTGATTGTCATTCCGGGCTTGACTAAGCCTGCCCCGGACTTGATCCGGGGGAATCCAGTTTCCTTTTCTGGATCCCCGCCTTCGCGGGGATGACAAAAAAAGGCTGGATTCCTGCTTTCGCAGGAATGACGATAATGAGCAACTATTCAAGACATTAAAACGGTTTAGGTCATTTGATTTTGTTTGGGATTTGGGTTTTGTAATTTGGGATTTAGAGTTGTCCGGTTTATACCCGGTGGGATTCGCGGGCGATGATTTCGTCCTGGATTTCCTTCCCCAGGGTCACGAAGTAGGCATTGTAACCCGTGACCCGGACGAGGAGGTTACGGTACTCATCGGGGTTTTGCTGGGCTTTTTTCAGGGTTTCCGGGTCAATGATATTGATCTGCAGGGCCGAGCTGCCGTGCTCGATATTCGCCCGCAGCAACCCCATCAGTTTTTCCTGGTGTTCCTTCCCCCGGGCCAGGGAGGGGGAAAGGCTTAAGGTATGGGAGGAACCGTTGGGAATGGTGGCCAGGTTCAGGTTGCCCACCGAGTTGATCACCGCAGTGGGGCCGTGCCGGTCCGCCCCGTTGACCGGGCAGACCCCGTTGGAAAGGAACGTCCCCCGTTTTCTCCCGTCCGGGGTGGCGGCGGTCTTGGGGGCGTAGGCGATCCAGTAGTTCCAGGAAAGATAGCCCGCGCGGTAGCGCCGGCCGGTGAAGGGAGAGGTGTAGCGGGTAACCGCCTGCGACCAGAACTGGGAAACCCGGCGGGCGAGTTCATCAGAGGAGGGATCGTCATTCCCGTATTTGGGGGCCTTGTGGGTGAGCCTTTGGCGGAGCAGATCGTAGCCCTCGTAATTGGCCTTAATCGCTTGGATAAGCTCGCTCATCCCGACCTTTTTTTCCTCGAAAATCAGTTTCTTGACTGCGAGGAGGGAGTCCACCGTGGTGGCGAGGGCCGCTCCTTCCATGGTGATGAAGTTATACTCGGGGCCTCCCTGGGTGACATCCTTTCCCGACGCTTCGCAGCCCCGTACCAGGGTGGAGAGGTAGGGGACCGGCTCGTAGCGGGCCCGGATCTCGTCGGAGAGGTTGTAAAGCCCGATCAGCTTCTCCATGACGTGGAGGGTTTGCTTTTGGTAGGCCTGGAAAAAATCCTCGAAGGTTTTAAATTGAAGCGGGTCGCCCGTCCGGGGGCCGACTTGTTTACCGGTGGCCTGGTCTTGGCCGTTGAAAAGGACAAGCTCGACCGCCTTGGCCAGGTTGATATTGACGTCCACCGTGCCCGAGCGGTCGTTGCCCTGCAGGGTGTTTTCCAGGCAGCCCACCGGGGCGTAGTCCCAGAGTTTGTCTTTGGGCAACCCGATCCACTCCAGGGCGCGCATGCTGATCTCGTCGAAATTGATCAGGAAGGGGGCACCCTGGGCCCGGGAAACGATTTCCACCACCCGGCGGAGAAGTTGGCCGGGGGTGTTTTTGTGCAGGCGGACATTGGGCTTGGGTTCGAGAAGATTGATCTCCTCAATAACATCGAGGCAGAGATAGGTGAAGTCGTTGGTCAGGTCCTCGCCCCGGGGTCCCATCCCGGAGAGGGTGATGAGCTGGCCGAAGGAGGAGTTGATGCCCTGGTTATTCCCGACCCGGCCCTGGAAGTCGTAGACGTAATTGTTTTTGATGAAGAAGGATTCCAGGATTTCCTTGGCGAAATCCCGGTCAATGATTCCGGACTTAAGATCCTGTTCGAAATACGGATACAGGAACTGGTCGAACCTTCCGTAGGAAAGACCGGGGCCGGGGTAGGATTCCGCCGCCATTACCAGCATGTGGGTGAACCAGAGACTCTGGAGGGCCTCCCAGTAACCCCGGGCCGGTTCCCAGGGGACCCGGGCGCAGATCTCCGCCATTTGGAGAAGTTCCCGCTTGCGCCCGGGCTCGGATTCCCGCTGGGAAAGTTCGCGAAGTTTTTGGGCATAGCGGCCGGCCAGCGTCCGGGGGACTTCGGTGCAGATGATCAGGGCCTGGAGGAAATCGCGGTGTGATTTCGAAACGGCCTGGGTGAGGAGGGACTCGAATCTTTGCTGCAGGCCCTTAAAACCGATTTTCAGCACGGTGGGGTAGTCCGGGATCAGGTGGCCGGGGGTGGCGCCGGCGTTGCCGTACCCGAGGGCATCCAGCTCCTTGAGCGTCTGGACGTAGCGTTTCTCCATTTTCTTGAACTTCCGGGCCTCCTTTTTCGTGAGGGTTCGGGAGGAGGCGGTATTGAATTGACCTCCGGCGATGAGCTCGCCTTCGAGCACCTGGACTGGAAGATATTTTTCCGCCACCTCTTTGAAGAAAAGCGCCCGCCTGATGATGGTCGGTTCCCGCCAGAATTCCGGGTTCAGGGGAACGGTTTGGGCGTCCACCAGGAGGGAGGCCTTGAACGCGTCCATGAAGGGGAAGACCTCGGGGGCGACGCCCCAGGTATGCTCGGAATAAACCACATCCCAGGGCTGGCCGGTGGTGAAGGACATCACTTCGTTCTGGAAGTAATCCCTTTCGGAATAGGAAAAATATTCGTCCCGGAGCCTCCGGATGCGGGGGGATAATTTATCCGAGGGAGACCACAAATTTACCGCGGGTTCGGCTAATGCGGCCATCGCAAACCTCCTGATTGGGTTAATATCATTTTAATTATAACTTAAGGGGAATTTATCAAGGAGGGGTTTGGTTATAATTAAGTCAAAATATGGTATTTAGAATTCTCCAAAAAATGTAGTTGCCCGATTTATCGGGCGATTTTAAAACCGCCGATGAATCGGCATACTACAAAAAAATCTATTTAGGAAGAGATGATAAGAAGGGTACAACCTGAGTTCTCTGGCTAAAACTAAATGAAAAAACTGATCCAGGAAATCCGGGAAGGGGAGGAAAAGGGAGGACTGG
The DNA here is from genome assembly GCA_026388655.1 of Pseudomonadota bacterium. GTDB lineage: Bacteria > Desulfobacterota > JAPLJL01 > JAPLJL01 > JAPLJL01 > JAPLJL01. Next base: position 4,176 of record JAPLJI010000055.1, on the reverse strand, counting down.
GATCGGTCTTCCACAAACACCTCCCCGGGTTCGCGGGGGAGTTCCGGGAAATCCCCCCCTGGGTTTCCGCGGAGATCAAACATCGCCTGGAGAACCAGGGAATAAAAAAACTGTTTTCCCATCAGGTCGCGGCCCTCGACCTGATCCGCTCCGGGGAGAATGTGGTGGTTTCCACCCCCACCGCGAGCGGAAAAAGTTTGATCTATAACCTGGCGGCGGCGGAGGCCATCCAGGCCGATCCCGGGTCCCGGGCCCTTTACCTTTTTCCCCTCAAGGCCCTGGAGCAGGATCAGATCCGGGCGCTGGAAGAAACCTTCGGAGGGATTTTAACCGCGAATATTTACGACGGCGACACCCCCCAGAACCAGCGGTTGAAAATCCGGAAGGACCTCCCGCGGGTTCTCGTAACCAACCCGGACATGCTCCATGCGGGGATCCTCCCCTATCATGCCAACTGGTCGGAATTCTGGCCGGGCCTGAAATACGTCATCCTGGACGAACTGCACACCTACCGGGGCATCTTCGGCTCGCACGTGTCCCAGGTTCTCCGGCGCCTCCGCCGGGTGGCGGAACATTACGGGGCCCGGCCCCAGTTCCTGTTTTTCTCGGCCACGATCGGAAACCCCGGCGAGCTGGCGGGCACGCTCTCTGGCCTGCCTTTTCAGGAAGTGAGCGAGAGCGGGGCCCCCCGGGCCGGGCGGCATTTTCTCTTCTGTAATCCCTCCGCCAGCCCCTACACGGCCGCGGCCCGGATCTTCGCCCGGGCGGTGGAAAAGGGGCTCCGGACGATCGCCTTTACCCGGGCGCGCAAGATTACCGAGCTGATTTACCAGTGGGTGCTGGATGATTATCCCGAGTGGAAGGATAAGATCGCGGCTTATCGGGCCGGCTACCTGCCTGAGGAGCGGAGGGAGATCGAGAAGGGGCTCTTCGAGGGAAGGTTGAAGGGGGTGATCGCCACCAGCGCCCTGGAGCTGGGGATCGACATCGGGGGGCTTGAGGTAGGGGTGCTGGTCGGTTACCCGGGCACGATCGCCACCACCTGGCAGAGGTCGGGCCGGGTGGGAAGGCAGATCCTCACCCCGGAGCCGGAGGCAAAAGCCATTGAGTCTGAGTCGCTGGTGGTGCTGATCGCCACCGCCGACGCCCTGGACCAGTTTTTCATGAATGACCCGGAGGAATTTTTCCGGAGGCGGCCCGAGGCGGCGATCGCCGATCCGGATAATCCGGTGGTGGTGAAAAGTCATCTCGTTTGCGCGGCGTCCGAGATCCCCCTGGGCTTCGCCGGCGATCCGATGAACCCGGAATCGCACGGGGAGATCGTCGCGGAGCTGGAAAAAGAAGGGGGGCTTCTCCGCGACGCCGAGGGTTCGCGCTGGTTTTCCTCCCGCCGCTATCCCCAGCGGAAGATCGGCCTGCGCTCGGCCGGGGACGAGTTCGCCATCCGTTCCGTTTCCGGCGAAGTGGTGGGGATGATTGACGAGGTCCGGGTGAAATCCGAATGCCACCCCGGGGCAATCTACCTGCACCGGGGCAAACAATACCGGGGTGAGGATGTCGACTGGGGAAAGAAGGAGGTCCTGGTCCGGCCGGTCGAGGCGGATTATTACACCGTGCCGACCAAGGAAGAAGAGGTGGAAATCCTCCGGGAAGAGGCGGACCGGAGCCGGGGGCGGGTTCACTTCGGCCGGGTCCGGGTGACGGAAAGGGTCACGGGCTACGAGCAAAAGCGCTTTTCCGGGGAGAAGACCGCGGAGTTTCCCCTGGATTTGCCCGAGAGCGTGTTTGAAACCGAGGCGCTCTGGTTTGGGATCCCCGGAGAGGCGCGGGACGGGATCGAGCGGGGGAAACGGGATTTTGCCGGTACTCTCCACGCGGTCGAACACGTCCTGATCGCCATCTTCCCGCTCTTCGCCCTCTGCGACCGGAATGACCTGGGCGGGGTCAGCTATCCCTACAACCTCCAGGTCCGGGGCCCGGCGATTTTTGTTTACGACGGCCATCCCGGGGGGGTGGGCCTCTGCCGGAAGGGTTTCCAGGAATTCCCGGAACTGGTCCGCGCCACCCGCGATCTCATCCGGCGATGCCCTTGCCAGGCCGGGTGCCCGAGCTGCGTCCAGTCTCCCAAGTGCGGGTCCGGGAACCGGCCCCTGGATAAGCCCGGGGCCTTGCTCCTGATTGACTATTTGCACAACATGGAATCATCTCAGAAATTTCCCCTCCCTCGACGGCCTCCGGCTCCGGAGAGCCTCCGGCTCGGAGAGGAGGGGACGGAGGGGAGGGTGAAAAAAAGCATGCCACCCCCACCTCAATCCTCCCCCCTCAAGGGGGAGGAGAATGCTTCCGCTCCGATCCCTGGAAAGATTCTCTTCTTCGACCTGGAAACGCAGAAATCGGCGGCGGAGGTGGGGGGTTGGGAAAGAGCGGACGCGATGCGGATGTCGATCGCGGTGGTCTGGGATTCACTGGCGAATGCCTACCTCCGGTTCCGGGAATCCGGGATGGAAGAGCTGGCCCGGGCTTTGAAAGGCGCGGACCTGGTGGTGGGTTTCAACCTGGAGGGATTTGACTACCAGGTGCTGTCGGCTTACCCCGAGTTTGCCGACGTCGAGATCAAGACCCTGGATATCCTGCTCGAGCTCAAGAAGACCGTGGGGATGAGGATCAGCCTGAAAAACCTGTCCCACTCGACCCTGGGGAAGGATAAATCCGGGGACGGGCTTCTCGCCCTGGAATGGTTCCGGACGGGGGATTTCGACCGGCTTTTCGAATACTGCGAAAAAGATGTCGAACTTACCCGGGAGCTTTTCGAATTCGGGTTGAAATACGGCTACCTGCTTTTGGAAAGGGACGGCCGGATTGTCCGGGTGCCGGTGGACTGGCAGAAGGAACTTAAAAAGAGGGGAATTCGTTATTGCAGATTGACGAATGACGATTGCGGAAAAACCGAAAAATAGTTTCGGGTTTCTAGTTTCTGGTTTCGGGTTGGAAAGAAATAATATTAATTAACCGACGGAAAAAGAAGAAAGCAATATGTTAACGCAGGCTTTTTGATTTGGGATTTGAACTCGAAACTCGCAACTAGAAACTAGAGACTGATTTTAAGCGGGCACGATCCGGACCGCGCAGAGCCCGTCGATCGGAATCCGTTTCTCGATGATCAGCTGGCCCCCGGAAGTGGAGACCAGGCTCTGGTCCAGCTCCATCGTCGCGACGCAGGCGCTGAGATGCTCGAATTCAGTGTAACCGGCGGGACAGCGGACAAAGGTATAGACCTTGGCGGTGGGGCTGAGATCGTCCTTTTTAAATTCGGCCCCGATGAGTTTCAGGAAAAGCTCCCAGTTATAAAGGGCGTTCTCGTAGGAGGGATCGGTTTTAAAGCCCAGCAGTTTATTCCGGGCGGTGAGTTTGCCGAGAGACTTGCTGGAGCCCGCCACCATTTTTTCCCCGACGAGGGGGACCTTCACCAGGGCGCGGTTGAGAATCCCGATGACCGGGGTGGCGCTTTTCAGAATTTTGGATGTCTTTTTGGTTTTATTTTTACTCATTCATCCGCCTCCCTCAAATTAGGTTTCTTTTTTCCAGGTATTCAAACAGACCCTTAATGATTTTTCTCTTCCCGGTGGGAAGATCCACCCGGGAATCCCGGAGCATGTTGATAATGTCCGACCAGGTGGTCCGGTCGATATGCCCCCGCAGGCGGTCCAGTTCCGCCTCGCTCCGGTGGGGGAGACGGTTCTTGAGGAAATCCGGATCGCTCCGGTAATGGGGTATGAGCTCATCGTATATTTTCGCGGGTTTGTGCTTGTCTTTGTCGGTGATCAGCATCAGGTAGAAGGCTTTTTTACCCTCGGTGAATTTGAGCCCCAGGTCGATTACCTTGCCGATTTCATCCCTTTCCTTGTCCCAGGTTTCTTCCCCGATGATATCCTCCGTGTTCCGGGCGATCACCGCGATCACGAAGGAAGGGGAGTCGAGGATGAGATCCAGTTCCGACGGTTCCTCCAGGCAGCCCTCCATCCCCGGGTTGAGGATGCCTTCGCGGGCCAGGTCCCTCCAGTAATCCACGTGCTGGGCCACCTCGGCCAGGCGTTTGGGCTCCTTCCGGCCTCCGCGGCTTGCGGCGATCCGGGGGTGATGCAGATTTTCGTAAATCCAGAGATAGCGTTGCAGGGG
>JAPLJI010000097.1 GCA_026388655.1 Pseudomonadota bacterium | reverse complement strand
GCAAGGATATCCAGGAGCTGAAAAAGGTCCTGCAGACCAGAACGAAGTCAAGCGGTGGCTCGGGGCGTGGCGCAGTCTGGTAGCGTACCTGAATGGGGTTCAGGTGGTCGCCGGTTCGAATCCGGCCGCCCCGACCAATTTTTAAAAAAGGTTCAAGGTTCACAGTTCACAGTTCTAGGGTTTAAGAAGATAATTGGATAACGGACATTTCGATAAAAAAGTTAACAATCCAGAGTAAGAGCCATCCAAGTTTTAACTCGAATTTTTTCTTTTTCCCCATTTAACCTTGAAATCTTTAACCTTTGAACCTTGAACTTTAAACTTTGAACTTTTTTAAATGCCTCCCTTAATATTAGTCACCAACGACGACGGAATTGATTCGGAGGGGATCCGCACCCTGGCGGAGGCTCTCAATCCGGTCGGCAGTGTTTATATCTTCGCTCCCGATCAGGAAAAAAGCGCGGTCAGTCATTCCGTGACCCTGCATCGGCCGCTCCGGCTGCTGAAAAAATCCGAGCGGATTTTCGCGATCAACGGGACCCCGGCGGATTGCGTGAATCTGGGAATTCATTATCTCGGGCGCAAGCCGGATATTTTGGTATCCGGGATCAACCGGGGTGAGAACCTGGGGGATGATATAACCTATTCCGGCACCGTTTTCGGCGCGGTCGAGGGGGCCATCCAGGGGATCAAGAGCTTCGCGATTTCACAGGCTCGACCGGATTCCGGGAGCAACCCTCATAACCCCGAGGCCTGGGATTTCCGTCTGGCGGGCAAGGTCGCCGCTAAAATCGCGCGGAAGGTGCTGGAACAGGATATTCTTCCCTCCGGCGCTCTTTTAAACATCAATGTTCCGGCCTTGAAGGAAGAACAGGTCAAAGGTTTTCGGATCACCAGACAGGGCAAAAAAACCTATCAGGAATTAGTGGTCGAAAAGACGGATCCGCGAGGGATCAAATACTATTGGATCGGGGCCAATGGTCACGGCCAGGTTGATTTGGAGGGCTCGGATATCCAGGCCGTTCATCATGGCTATATTTCCATCACTCCTTTGACCATAGATCTGACCCATTACCCGCTTTTGGAAGAGTTAAAGCGATGGAAGATTTAATAGTTCAAAGTTCAAAATTCAGGGTTCAGGGTTCAAGGTTCACGGTTCAAAATCTGAAAAAATATTTTACCCTCTGCTCCCTGCTCCCTGCTCTCTGCTTGTTTCTGCTTGCCTGCGGCAGTCCTTACGGGATTTACCACCGGGTCAGGCCCGGGGAAAATCTTTTCCGGATCTGCAAAACCTACGGGGTCAATCTTCAGGAAGTGGCGGAGCTCAACAATATTACCGACGCGGGCCAGATCAAAGCCGGTCAGAAAATATTTATCCCGGGAGCGAACGACCAGCTGACGGTGATTCTCCCGGAGTCCACCCCTGAAAAAGGGGAAGAAGAAAACGTTGAGATTTCCTCCATCCCGAAAAAGGAAATAGAAAGACCGGACAAAATCAAATTGGAAAAGGGTTTGTTCGAGTGGCCGGTCCGGGGAAATATCACTTCTCCCTTCGGGGTTCGCGGAGGTAAAAACCATGACGGGATTGATATCCAAGCGAAAGAGGGTACCCCGATCAAGGCGGCGGCGGCGGGAAAAGTGATTTTCAGCTCGGATGAAATCAGAAGTTACGGCAACCTGATTATCATTAAACATGAAGGCCGGTTTTCCACGGTCTACGCCCATAACCGGAAAAACCTGGTGAAACAGGGGGATCTGGTGGAAAAGGCCCAGGTCATCGCCGAAGTGGGGGATACCGGGCGCGCGACCTCCTCGCATCTTCATTTTGAAGTCCGGGACGGGAAAAAGCCCCGGAACCCGGTATTTTTCCTTCCCTGAGAATGAAACCAGGCTGCAAATCTTCAAGGGACCAGGTGGCTTGCTTGATCAGTCAACGGCGAGTCATCCGAAGAATTAAGAATCTCTCACAACAGCTCTCCCGGGAATACCAAGGATGCAATGTTTTGATAATCGGGGTGCTGAAGGGATCTTTTATATTTATGGCGGATTTAATCCGGGGAATGAGCATCCCGGTCGAGTGCGGCTTTATCCAGGCCTCGAGCTACGACCGGGGGACCAAAAGCTCGGGAAGGGTCAGAATCTCGGGGCTGGAAAGGCTTACCATCCGGGGCCGGGAGATCCTGGTAGTCGAGGATATTATCGATACGGGTTTGACCCTGAAAGAAATTGTCAGGAGCCTGGAACGCAGGGGAGCCAGGCGGGTGAAAATCTGCGCCCTCCTGGACAAACCCGCCCGCCGCAAAACCGATATTCATCCGGATTATCTGGGCTTTACCGTTCCGGATCGGTTCCTGGTCGGCTTCGGCCTGGATTGGGACGAGAAATATCGGGAATTGCCGTTCGTGGGGTATATAAAATAGCAAAGCGCAAAGGGCAGAGAGCAAAGCGTAAAGAGCAAAGAATAAATAGCAGGGAGAAGGGGGCAGGGAGTAAGGAATCCTTAGGGTTGGCCCAGACTTCGCCAAGGCTTCGTCGGGCTCGCAGAGCTCGGAAGCCTAAGAGTCGGGAGACTGTCCAGAGATTGATTTTCTCGGTCATTTTGTAGTTGCCTCATTTATGAGGCTCCTTTTATAAAAATGTTTTTATGCCCGATCCCGCCAGTGACGGGACAAGTAAATCGGGCAACTACAGTACCTACTGGACAAAATTATTAGAGGAGAATATTTGAAAAATGAAAGATAACGGATTAAAGAAGCTTCTGGCGGTGGCGCGGGGCGATGCCCCCGGAGACCTCCTTCTGAAGGGGGGCAGAATCGTGGAGGTTTTCTCCGGGAAAGTCATTCCGGCCGATGTTTTGATCTTTCAGGGTAGGATCGCCGGGGTCGGCCGATATGATCAAAAAGCAAAAAAGGTGATAGAACTTAAGGGAAAATTTGTCCTGCCCGGTTTTATCGACGGACATATTCACATCGAAAGCTCGCTTTTAGGCCTTTCCGAGTTTGCCCGCCTGGCGATTCGTTCCGGGACCACCGCCGTGATTGCCGACCCGCACGAGATTGCCAATGTCCTGGGAATCAGGGGAATTGATTACCTGATCCGGGCCAGCCGCGGTCTTCCCGTGGATATATTTTTTACCGTTCCCAGCTGCGTGCCCGCCACCGCGATGGAAACCGCCGGGGCGAAGCTGGGCCCCCGGGAGATCGCCCGACTCCTGAAGCGGGAAAGGGTTGTGGGCCTGGCGGAAATGATGAATTTCCCCGGGGTGATATGCGGCGATCCCCTGGTTTTGGAAAAAATCAGGGCCGCGCGATCGGTGGGAAAGATCGTGGATGGACATGCCCCCGGCTTAACCGGGAAGGGGCTTTCGGCATACGTGGCGGCCGGGGTCAAGTCCGACCATGAGTGCACCAAAATTGAAGAGGCCCGGGAGAAACTCAGGTCGGGGATGATGATCATGATCCGGGAAGGATCGGCGGCCAAGAATCTCAAGGATCTGCTGGAACTGGTGGATTCCGGGAACGCGCACCGGTTCATGCTGGTTTCCGATGACCGGGATGCCGGGGATATGTGGGACGAGGGAGACTTGAATGCCGTCCTGGCCCGGGCGGTAAAACGCGGATTGGACCCGATAACCGCGGTGAGAATGGTCACGATTAATCCGGCCAATTATTTTGGCCTTAACGATCGGGGCGCGATCGTCCCCGGCTATCGGGCCGACCTGGTGGTAACGGGTGACCTGAAAAAATTCGTTCCGGGCCTGGTTTTCAAAGATGGAGTCCTGGCGGCCGAACATGGGAAAGTCAGGGCTAAACTTGCCGCTTACCGGGACCCGCGGGTCCGGGGAACGGTGCGAATTGGAAAAATTGACGAACGAAGTTTCCGGATTCCCGACCGGGGGAAGAAGGTGAAGGTGATCGGGGTAATTCCGGACCAGATTGTCACCCGTTCCCTGTTGGCCAGGCCCCGGGTCGTGAATGGGGAGATTGTTTCCGATTCCTCCCGGGACCTGCTTAAACTGGCGGTAATCGAGCGTCACGGGAAAGGCGGCGGGATGGGCCTGGGCCTGGTGCGGGGTTTCGGGATCAAGCGGGGAGCCCTGGCTTCAACCGTGGCCCATGATTCCCACAACCTGATCGCCGTCGGGGTGGAAGACCGGGATCTGGCCCTGGCGGTTTCGGCCCTGAAAAAGCAGGGGGGTGGTTATGTCGTAGCGGCGGGGGGAAAGATTCGGGCTTCCCTGCCTTTGCCGGTGGCCGGTCTTCTCAGCGAAGCCCGGGCGGGCGAGATTATCCGGGGGATGAAAAAGCTGAACCAGGCGGCCCGGGATTTGGGCTCGACCCTCCCGCGGCCTTTCAGCACCCTGTCTTTCCTGGCTCTCCCGGTTATTCCCGAGCTTAAACTTACGGATCGGGGACTGGTGGATGTCGGTAAGTTCCAGATAATTTCTCTTTATGAGTAAAAAGATTGAAACGTTTCCAAATTTTCGGCAACTTTTGAGAAGAACATAAGTAAAAAATTGAGTCTGGAACAAAAATGCAGTTTGTCTTTTAAAATACTATGTAGTTGCCCGATTTACTTGTCCCGGCAAGGGAGGGATCGGGCTATTTTGAAAACCGCCGATGAATCGGCAAACTACAAATAAATACACTTACGTAATACGGTTAGGACGGATCAACTGCATTTTCCGGTTTCAAAATGATCCTGATTTTTTTGATTACCTGGGAACCCTGGTGTTCGCGATCTCCGGGGCCCTGGCGGGGGCCAGGCACCGGATGGATCCCGTGGGGATCTTCGTCCTGGCCGTTTCCACCGCCTGCGGGGGCGGGATCCTCCGGGATATGATGATCGGGTCCACCCCGGTCGCCTTTTTGAAAAGCCCGGTTTACCTCCTGCTTTCCCTGGCCGCCACCGTTCTGGTTTTTTTCTATTCCCAGAAATTATTCAAAATCAACCGGATCATAGCGATCCTGGACGCGGCCGGTTTGGCCACTTTCCTGATAATCGGAACCGCGAAAGCCCTGGCGCTCGGAGTGAGTTTCCTGGGGGCGATTCTTCTCGGGGTGGTCACCGCGGTGGCCGGGGGCGTGATCCGGGATGTTTTAAGCAACGAGGTGCCCCTGATCTTCCGCCAGGAAATTTACGCCACCGCCTGCGTGGCCGGCGGGGTGGTTTTTTACCTGTTTTTTATACTCGGGGCGGCGAACCCGCTGATCTTCGTCGCTTCCGCCCTTACCGTTTTTATCGTCCGGCTCCTGGCAATTTTCCGGAATTGGAGTTTACCCACTCCCAAGCTTTAAAATGGAATAGCCATGAAGGATTACGACTTCATCGTCATCGGGGCGGGGATCAACGGCCTGGCCCTGGGGGCGCTGCTCTCGAAGGACGGGGCCCGGGTCCTGGTCTTGGAGAAATCCCGGGAAATCGGAGGCCGGGCCTGGGTCCAGGAGCGTGAAGGCTTCCAGGTAGATTATGGAATGCACCTGGTTCGCTTCGGGAGGGAAAGCGCTCTGGCCGGGATCTGCGCGGACCTGGATCATCCCTTGGAATTCCATAACGTTGAATCCACCTATCTCGTGGCCGATGGCAGTCAGCTGGAGATTCCCGCCCGCGGGGCTTCCCAGTCCATGAATATGTTCGCGGGCGATCTTAGCCTGGACGAGCTCAAGCGGGTCAGTCTCAAGGCCTGGATGGATGAAAAGGGCATGGGACGGCGGATCCGGAGACTGTTTACCGCCACGAGCGCGACCCTGAACGTTAATCCCTTCGTGGAAAGGTCTTCGGTGGGGGAGCTTCTGCTGAATCTCAAGAAAGTCGGGGAAAGCGAAGTGGGGGCGGCTTATCCCGTCGGGGGCTGGCAGCCGATCTTCCGTTTATTCCAGGATTGGGTTGGCAAGAATGGGGAGGTCCGAACCGCGGCCCCCGTGGAGTCGATCGTCGTTCAAGGCGGTCGGATCGTCGGGGTCAGGACCCGGGAAGGGAATATTTCCGCGGAAAGGGTGGTCTCCTCGATTCCCTGCCAGGGGTTGTTCAACATCCTGGATGAGAAATTATGCCCGCCCGTGTTCGTGGCCAAATGCCGGGGTTTCCGTCCGACCGCCGGGATCGTTCTGGATTATGGAATTTCGGGAACGATTAGTGAAGGCAGGAATCTCTGGTGTCTCTGGGAGCCCCTTTCCTACGGTTTTTTCTCTTCGAATTTTGAGCCCCGGCTGGCCCCTCCAAACCGCCAGATTTTAACCTGGTTTTACCCGCTGGAAAAATTCCAGGTGGAGGACAAGGAAGCGGCCCGCGGTTTCGAAGCCAAACTCGAGAAGGAAATATTCTCGCTTTTCCCTGCTCTGCCGGAGCGGATCAAGTGGCGCCGTTCCCTCTTTCTTCCGGTGGTGGATGGGGCGGAGGTAAGCGTGGACCAGATTCAGGAGGATCGACCGGGATCAACCGTGCCCGGTCTTGACAACCTTTTCCTGGTGGGTGATTCGGTCGGGGGGGAAGGCGCCGGGGGGGATATCGGGCATAACTCGGTTCGCCAGTGTTATTCGGTGATCACGGGTAAAAAAATCTAAAAAATAATTTATGCTTCGGAAAATTAAACTGGTAGTCAGTGACCTGCATCTGGGCCGGGGTTACTGGCGCGAGGACGGCTCCCGGAACCCATTGGAAGATTTTAATCATGATGAACAGTTCAGCGAATTGCTGGAATATTACTCCGCGAAGGAATACCGGGGAAGCGAGGCCGAGCTGATTATCAATGGTGATTTTGCCAACCTCCTGGAAGGAACGGGGGAAGATAACCCGGAGATTATTTCGGAAGGGGTCGCGCTCAATCGCCTGGAGGCGGTATTTCGCGGGCATCCCCGGTTTTTCGAAGCCCTCCGGGAATTTGTCAACCGGGAGCATCACTCGATCCGCTACATCATTGGAAATCACGATTGCGGTTTTTATTACCCCCGGGTCAAGCGGGCACTCGACCAGCGCCTGGCGACCAAGGCGCAATATGTTGATTTCGTTTGTTCTTTCGACGGCTTTCTATTGGAGCATGGGCACCAGCATCATCCCTCGAACTGGTACAATCCCCGGCGGATGTTTCTGACTAAGAGCCTGCCCGAACCGATCCTGAATCTTCCCTGGGGGGGGCTGTTTGTCCTGAAGGTTCTGAACCCGATCAAGCTGCAGCGCCCCTATGTGGATAAGATTCGTCCGTTCGGCGCTTATATCCGCTGGGGGCTGTTCAACGATCTCGGGTTCACTCTCGGAACCATGATGAAAATCGCCTACTACTTCGTTACCCTCAATTTCATTCACCCGTTCTGGAGGGAATCGCGGATCCGGATGACCTGGAATGTCCTGAAACAGATCACCGTCCAACCGGATCTCGACGGGGCCGCCCGGGAAATTTTACGGCGAAGCAGGTATCACACCGTGATCTTCGGACACACCCACCAGTACCGGCACGTCCAGTTCTGGAAGAACAAGGAATATCTGAACATCGGGACCTGGATCGACAATATCAGCCTGGACGTGGAAAACCTGGGCCGGAACGTGGTCCTTTCCTACATCCTGATCGATTATCCGGAGCCTTCCTCCGTCCGGTGGGAGGAAGACGAAAAAGCCCGTCCCCGGGCGAAATTGAAGGCCTGGCAGGGACACTGGCGGATCACCAAGGATCTGGCCTAGAGTAATGCATCGAAAGTCACTTCGCTTTTTCATGTCATTCCGGGCTTGACCAAGCTTGCCCCGGACCTGATCCGGGGGAATCCAGTTTCCTCTTCTGGATCCCCGCTTTCGCGGGGATGACAAAAAGAGGTGAAATTTCCGCTCCCCGATTAAACACTTCGAGGACGGGTTTCGTGGGAATGACCCCACATTAGGCGTGTTTGTGATCGAGGCGATCCACTTCCAAAAGACCCAGGAAAAGCTTTCCACCCCGGTCCAATTCATCAAAGGGGTGGGCCCCAAGCGGGCCCAGGCCCTGGAAAAGAAGGGAATAAAAACCGTCAAAGACGCGCTGTTTTATCTTCCCTACCGTTACGAAGACCGATCCCGCTTGAAACTGGTGCGCGAACTGGAGATCGGCCGGAAGGAAACGGTCATGGCGCAGGTCTTGAAAGCGGGGGAATTGCCGCTCTATTCCCGGTTTTCCCGCGGAAAAAGATCCCGCCGGATCTTCGAGGTGCTGCTCCGGGACCGGGCCGGGGCGGTGTTCCGGGCCAAGTGGTTTCACTATCGTGGCCAATATCTCCGCCGGCGTTTCCCGCCGGGGGCGCTGGTTATTCTCTACGGGACAGTGGGCGTCTTCCGAGGGCAGATAGAACTGGTCCATCCCGAGACCGAGATTGTCTCCCTGCCGGAAATACGCCCGGAAAGAAAACTGAATTTTTCCCGGATTGACCCCCCGGAGTTCGGGGAGACCGAGACCGGACCGGACAACCTGAATTTCGGGAGGATTGTCCCCATTTACCATGAGGTGGAGGGAATTTATCCCCGGACCCTCCGTTCCATCTTCTGGGAGATCGTCCGGAATTTCAGCGAGTTTCTGGTCAGCGGCGTGCCCGCGGAAACCGCAGAGGGCCAGGGGTTGATGGGGATCGGGGAAGCGGTGCGAACTCTGCATTTCCCCGAACCGGAGGTTGACCTGGAATCCCTGCAGAGCCGGCAATCTCCCCATCACCTGCGCCTGATTTTTGAAGAACTGTTCCTGCTGGAACTGGGGTTGGCTTTGCGGAGGGAACAGGCGAGCCGGGAACCCGGGATCAGGATCAAGGGAAACGATCTTTACCGGGAAAAGTTCGTCAGGTCTTTACCCTTTACCCTGACCAGGGCCCAGGAAAAGGTAACCCGGGAGATTGAGGAGGATTTGCGGACCGGGCGGCCGATGAACCGTCTGCTCCAGGGGGATGTGGGGAGCGGAAAAACCGTGGTGGCCGCCTGGGCCTCCCTGCAGGCCATCGAGGAGAATTTTCAGGTGGCCTTGATGGCTCCCACGGAAATCCTGGCCGAGCAGCATTATCGGAACCTTTCCGGCTATTTCGCCGGACTCCCGGTCCGGGTGGGATTTTTAACCAGCGGATTGAGCCGGAAGGTTCGGGAGGAGACCTATAGACAGACCGCGGCCGGGGAGGTGAACCTGTTGGTCGGAACCCATGCCCTGATTCAGGATCCCCTGATTTTTCCCCGGCTGGGCCTGGTCATCATTGACGAACAGCATCGGTTCGGGGTGGGGCAAAGGGCCCGGCTCCGGGAGAAAACCGGGGCCACGCTTCCCAAGTATGTCCCGCATCTACTGGTCATGACGGCCACTCCCATTCCCCGGACCCTGGCCCTGACCATTTACGGTGACCTGGATGTTTCCATCATCGATGAGCTTCCCCCGGGCCGAAAACCGGTTGGGACCAGGGTTTACTCTGAACCGGAGCGAACGGAAATCTACCGGGCCATGGCCGAGGAATTGCGACGGGGCAACCAGGTTTTCGTGGTTTACCCCCTGATCGAGGAGTCGGAGAAACTGGATTTGCGCGACGCGACCCGGATGTCGGCAGATTTGAAATCAAGATTTCCCGGTTATGTCGTCGGCCTGGTGCACGGGAGAATGAAGCGGGAGGAACGGGATCAAATCATGCGGGAATTCCGGGAAGGCCGGATTTCGGTACTGGTGGCCACCACCGTGATCGAGGTGGGGATTGATATTCCGGAAGCCACCCTGATGATTGTCGAGCATGCCGAGCGCTTTGGGCTTTCCCAGCTTCACCAACTGCGCGGAAGGGTGGGACGGGGAGACGCGCCTTCCACCTGTATCCTGGTGTCCGGGGCCGGTCCTTCCCGGCCGGAATTAGGGGAAAAAGAACCGAGGTTTTTCCCCACTCTACCCGGGGAAGCAGAGGCGGAGCCCCCGGAAAGCCGGGCGGAGCGGAGACTCAAGGTGATGGAGAGCACCAACGACGGTTTTAAAATCGCGGAAGAAGATTTGAACATCCGGGGACCGGGGGATATCATGGGGACCAGGCAGTCCGGTTTCCCGGTTCTGCAGTTCGCGGATTTTCCCCGGGATTTTAAAATCTTGCTGATGGCCAGAAAAGAAGCTTTCGCCTTAGCCAAGGTTGATCCTAACCTGACCCAGGCCGGCCATTTTATTACCCGCGAGATGCTGAAAAAAATGTGGGAGGGGAAGGCTTCATTTTTATCCGCCGGCTAAAAACCGGGGCGGGATTTGTCGAATCCAATTCCTTGAATTCGAAACGTAAACGAACGGCGGAAGGCATAATCCTAAAAAATTTTGGGTTGATTTTTGCAATGATTCAGTAATAATGATTCAGTAATAATATAAGCCCAATGACTTCAAGCGAGAGGAGGCATATATAATGGTTGAGATTCGGAAGGCCATGGCTTTGCTGACGGCGTTTTTCTTTTTAGTCACCGTAATCAATCCTCCGCTTTACGCCCAGACGGAAAAACCCAAATTTATCGCGGTTCTCGACCTGGAAGTAGCCAAGGGCTTGCCGGCGGAAGCCAAGGTCACCCTCTCGGATCTTCTCCGGGAACAGCTGGTCAATACCGGCAGGTTCCGGGTAGTAGATCGGAATAACATGGACAAGGTGCTTAAAGAGCAGGGATTCCAGCTTTCGGATTGTACCTCGAAAGAGTGCGCGGTTCAGGTCGGCCGGATGCTCGGCGTGGAGAAAATGGTCACCGGGAATTTAACCAAGCTGGGGCAGACCTACATCATTTCCGTCCAGATGACCAACGTGGAGACCGGGGAGATTGAACAGATGGCCTCCGATCGCTGCGCCAGCTGCGAGGTGGACCAGCTGCTGGATACCATCGTAACGGTGGCCAACAAGCTGGCGGGGGTGCCGGTGGCCGAACGCGAGCCCGCTCCCCCCAGACCCAGGGCCCCGGAGCCGGGGAAAATCTCCATCACTTCCCAGCCTTCCAAGGCCCGGATTCTGGTCAACGGTCAGGATCAGGGAACCACCCCCAACCTGATTACCGGCCTGAAACCGGGCGCGTACGAGGTCCGGGTCCAGAAACAGGGGTTTCTGGAATTCGTTCAGAGGGTAAATGTTGATCCCGGCGCCTCGCTGTCGGTGGACGCGAACATGGTGGCGGCGCAGGCGGCAGTGATTTCCAAGGCCCCGCCGGCGGCGGCGCCGGAGCCTGCCCCGCAGGTTGCTCCCGCGAAGAAGAAAAGCAAAGCCGGCCTGGTCGTGCTGATTGTGCTCCTTTCCGTAGCCGTGGCCGGTGGTGGCGGCTATCTCGCTTACTCGCTGACCTCGACCTCGACCTCGACCCCGAACGGCGGAGGCGGGGCCACGGTTTCCATTAGCGGTCCGCTTCCGTAAAGTGGTTAAGAATAAATATATGATGGAGGCTGAAATGATAAAAAAGATCAGGCATTTGGCCCAAATTCTGGTAATCTGCGTGATTATTGGCGCGATGGGATGCGGAACCGGGAGTAAATCCGACGTGACCGTATCCATTCCGCTTGACCCCCAGCAAACATCCATCTCCGGTCTTAAGGGCCAGATCAGGGTTTCCGGGATGTCCGGAACCTTCGCCATGACCATCAGCGGCACTACGGCTTCCGTGACTATCCCCGAGGTTCCGGCAGGGGCCAGGACCTTCACCATCACGTTTTTTGTCGGTTCCCCGTCCGACCCAACCATCGTGGCCGAGGTTACGGTAACCAAGAATGTGAGCGCCGACATAAATCTTCAAATAACCTACGCCGCCACCGATTTTGATAAAGACTTTAACGATGACGCCGACGGTTTTACGAACTATGACGAAGTGATCGCCGGGACGGATCCGCAAAACCCTTCGGATTATCCCTCCGGCGGGGGATCGGACACGCCGGCCTCGCCGACTAACCTGACGGCCATCGCGGTCTCGGGCCCGGCGATAAACCTGGCTTGGACCGATAATTCGAACAACACCTGGTCCCTGGTATCGGGTTCGGTACCGGCCGACACTACCAGTTACACCGACAATATCGGGATCGTGGCCGGGATAACGTATTATTACCGGGTTTATGCTTATAATTCTTACGGTTACTCAACTTATTATTCAAATGTTGCGCAGGTGACCGTTCCGACCGGGGGAGGAAGCTGGACGGCCAGTTCCCTGGGGGCCGGCGGCTACCATGCCTGCGCGGTGACCAGCACCGGCGGGGTCAAATGCTGGGGAGTCAATGGCAACGGACAGCTTGGGAATGGCAGCAGCACCGGCCCCGAGAACTGTACTTACGATACGACCACTTTAGCTTGCAGCATGACGCCGGTGGATGTCTCCAGCCTTTCGAGTGGGGTTGCCAAGGTGGTATCCGGCGGTTACTTCACCTGCGCCCTGACCACCGCGGGAGGAGTGAAATGCTGGGGCAGCAATCTCTATGGCCAGCTGGGTAACGCCAGCACGACGGCAAGCTCCGTTCCGGTCAACGTCAGCGGCCTGACCAGCGGGGTGACGGATATCTCCGCGGGAACGAACCATGTCTGCGCGCTGATGAGCGCGGGAGGGGTTAAATGCTGGGGTAATAACGAATATGGAAAACTCGGGAATGGAAGCTCGGTCGGGCCACAAACCTGTAATGATGGAACCAACAACATCGCTTGCAGCCAGACCCCGGTTAACGTTTCGGGTCTTACGGGTACCGTGACCGCGGTTTCCGCCGGCCTGGAATTTACCTGCGTGTTGATCAGCGGGGGAACCATCAAGTGCTGGGGGCGTAATACCTGGGGTTCGCTGGGAAATAACAGTGAGACCGACAGCGTTTATCCGGTCAGCGTTACCGGGATTACCAGCGGGGCGACGGCCATTTCCTCCAGCCCGAACGGGTATTTTTCCTGCGCGGTGGTCAGCGGGGCGGCCAAGTGCTGGGGCAGCAACGATTACAGCTGCCTGGGGGTCTCGAATTCGACCACGGGATACTGTAACGGGAGCGATCCCTGCAGCAAGAGCCCGGTTAATGTTACCAGTCTTACCACCGGGGTGACCGGCGTTTCCACGGGGTCTAATCACGCCTGCGCTCTGGTTACCGGCGGGGGAGTTAAGTGCTGGGGTTATAACACCGACGGGGAACTCGGGAACGGGGGTACGGCGGATAGCTATACCCCGGTCAACGCCACCGGCCTCACCAGCGGTGCGGCCCAGATCTCCATGGGCTTTTTCTTCAGCTGCGCCCGGACCACTTCGAACTTGTTGAAATGCTGGGGCAATAATTACTGGGGTCAGATAGGCGATGGGACCACGACCCAGAGGAGTACCCCGGTGGATGTGGATATGACTCTTTAATAAGTGAAAAGTTAAAAGCTTGCCCTGCAAGCCCTGAGCGGAGTCGAAGGGTAAGAAGTAAAAGGATAATATTTAACAACGCAAAACCAAGAAGCCGAACGAATCGAAAAGGCATTTAAGAAAGAGGGTAGGATCATCGCTCATTTATAAACAGGGATTGAGTAGGTTTTTCGGATCAGTAGGTTCGGCCAGGTCGCCCTTGCTTTCCAGGCAGGGGCGACCTTTTTTCAGGGAGTTGAAAACGCCCGGGAATGTAACTTGTTGAAAAATTGGTGAAAATCATCCAAATTAATAGAAGAGGAATAAAATGGAATTCGAGAGGATGAAGAGACTGCCCCCTTATGTCTTGGGGGTAATTGACGGGTTGAAAATCAAGGCCCGGAGGGACGGGGAGGAT
>JAPLJI010000096.1 GCA_026388655.1 Pseudomonadota bacterium | reverse complement strand
TAGGCATAATCAATTTTATTGCAGGTTCAGTAGTAAAAACAGCCACAGAGGGATGTAAATGATTTCGCCCTGGAGGTCGTACTTATCCCTGGTAATAACCAGGGCGCGGGAAAATTTATACTTGGTTTTCAGGCTTTTTATCCCCGAAATCTCCCGGCCGCCCGCGGGACGGGAGGTATATTTCACTTCGATGGGAAGAATCCGGTCGCCCCGGGAGAGAATAATATCAACCTCCTTATCGCGCTCCCGCCAATAGAACAAGGAGGCGCCGGTGTTTTTCAGGGCGCTTACCACGATCCCCTCGGTGATCCTGCCCTGGATATCCGGCCGGGCGAAAAGCTGATCGCCCAGGTTCATCATCGCGTTGGCCACCGCCGGATCCTGGATGTGCACCTTCGGCCAGGACCGGGCCGGAGCCATCCCGCCGCGAGAATATTTTTTCAGGATGTTGATGAGGAAGGCCGATTCCAGATAAAGGAGGTAAGCGGAGACGGTTTCGTAGCGGGCGGCAAACCGGGAGCAAAGGTTGGCAAAGCTCGCGATATTCGCCGTCTCCGAGGAGACAAAGTTGAAAAGCTGTTGCAAAAGATAAGGATTTTTCAGTTCGATCACCTCCGGGATGTCGCGGAAAAGAACCCTTTCCACCACCTGGTTTTTCAGATAGTCCGCCGCCTCATTTTCCGGCATGGTATAGGTTTCCGGGAATCCGCCGAAAATGAAGTAGGCGTTCATCGCTTTTCCGATCGTTTCGATCCGGTATAGGTCTTCCCGGTAAACGGAATCCAGACGGGCGGCATAATCGTCCGGGTTGAGGAGGTCGAACGGCTCGGCCGCAGGCGGGTCCAGGCCATATTTCAGCCGGAGAAATTCCCGGAACGAGAACGGAAGGGTAAGAATCTCGGTCGCCCTCCCCACCAGGCTTTCCCGCGTGGTCTTCACCATCTTTATGCTCGAAGAACCCGAAGCCAGGAAGCAGACCGGGTACCCGAGGTCCAAAAACTTTTTGAAATACTCCGCCCAGCGCTTGATTCCCTGAATCTCGTCGAAAATCAGGTAGAACCTCCCGCCCAGTTCCCGGAGGGATTTTTTGAAAACAAACTCCTCCAGGAAGGAAATCGCGTCACTGACCGGATGCTCCCGGATTACGAGGGAGGGATCGTCTCCGGCCAGAAAAAAAATCCTCCTGGGTTCAAAACCGCCTTCGAGGAGCGATTGGACGAACTGGTAGAGCAATACGGTTTTCCCGACCCTTCGGGGGCCGATAAGGATGGTGCTGTCCCCTTTTTGAGCCAACTTGTTGATTTTGTTGAATAATTCCCGCTTGAAAGGAAAGCGGTACTTTGATGGGATATCTTTTCCCTCCCACCATGGATTATATTGATGATAAATTGCCGCTAATTTCTCGTTCATAATAGTTTATTTTGTCACTTCATATTCTATCCGAATAGAATTATATGTCAATATTTGCGCCTCTATAAAATTTCTCGAGAACGTCATGGACCAGACTGCTGAGAACCAGCACCCTTCCATCTCCCCTGCCTGCCCTGTCAAAGACGGGGGCGATTACATCAATCCGTTAAATCCGTGCTGATCCGTGTCTAAGTCTTTTCTTTTTTCTGAATCGGGTAGGTTCTGAAGGCATTAAGCCGGCTGGGTGAATATGTGGGCATAATTCATCTGACAAAAAGAACCCAGAGGGCGATGAGTTTCATCCCCCCCCGGTCCAACAACAACTTTCAGCAAAACATTTCAACATATCACCAGAGATGTATTTCAAGGTACGCTAATCATCCTCCCTTTGTCGAAAGGGAGGCGGGGAGGGATTTTCAAATCGAAACTTCGTTATCCCGAAACGCCACTTTTGAACATATCATCAGCGTCCCCTAAAACGTCACCAACTTCGACCTTGTCGATATAGTGGAATTTATATTGAAGCGGGCATTTTTTGAAGGTATCTAACCGGCTGGGAGAGTAAGTAGACATTGTATTATTCTGATTTATAATCTTCGTACTCTTCCCTAAATTATTTTATTTCGTTTACCCATTTGTCGGGGGGTAGATATTTTCTCAAAATCCATTCCGCTTTACAAAAGGCTTCATACTTTTCAGGAAAATCAATAACTTTTTTGATATTTTTATCTTTATTTTCGCTAAGAATATCGATCGATTTTTGAATTCCTTCAAGGCGAACTTTCTCAAATAATGATTTTGCGTCTTGATCCCAATCTGCAGCAATAAATTCAAGACGTTCAATCTCACCACCAAATTTTATATCAGAACAGGATTTTTCAAACCAATCCTTAAAATCTTCTTTTAAAACAGTAAATTTATCTGATTCTTCAAATCGTCCATTAAGCAATTGTTTATCTTGAAACCCATCCAAGAGTTTTTTCATATATTTGCAGTAAAGCTCTGCAAGTTCATTGGGGGTTTTCTCTCTATACTCCGATGCGTAACACAGCAATTGGCAAAGCATTCTAATTGCATTTCTTCTATTTATCTTGCCCTTTTTTATCTCACACAACCATAGCTGACCTTTATCCGTAATAAAAGAAATGTCGGGAACTCTCCCACCTATATCCCCATGTAAAACCATCACGCGACGATCTTTTTTCTTTTTTTTATCTGCATATGCCCAATAGAGACTCGTCACAAATGCATGGTTAAGTCGATACTCATTCTTGAACCAGTTCATGTAATTAAACTTATTAGGTATAGAGTTCATAGAGTCTCCTTTATTTGTTACCAACTTAAATTATTGGTTAATGTAATCCAAATGCTGGAGCATCTTATTAAAGTTTCATTATTCGATTGTCATATGAACGGAATGATATCTTCTTTAAGCTCAAAAGCCTTACCTTCGGGAAACGATACGCTAAATTCGTATCGAGCCCCTATTGCAACCAAGTAGAAGAAAAGAGGCCTTTGGTGAATGATATACTTTGCCTTTCGCAAAGAATCATTTCCTCTGTCTGGTGTGGTCAAGTCAATTCCTTTCTCGTAGGCTTTAATTCCTAAAATGAGATTTTCCGCCTGAGTAGATTTTACCTTGATTTCACAACAGACCAAGAGCTCGTTGTTTTTGTATAATCCTATATCCATATGCTTATATTCGAATTTTAGAACATAATCGCTATTCTTGAATGCCTGACAGAGGCGAATATATTCAGCGACATGGATGAACCACTCCCAGTTTGGTCTGGATATACGTTTGGCATTGTTTTTACTGAACCATTTGTAAGGACCTTTTGTCTGGGGCAAACCCTTGATTCTAAATGTAAAACCATTAGGGACAACAATACCCTCATCGATACCGAAGCCAATCGTAGCACATAGTCCTGCTGGCAGCCTCGCGCTCAGTTTTTCGAAAAACTCTTCTGATGGCTCGGGAAAGTCCCACTCGCGACATGCAGTAGAAGCCCATAGTCTCACTTCATGATCGAAGATCTTAATATATCTTTGAAACATACCGTTTCTCCCAGATTATTTTAAACATATAACTACCAAAATCATCGTCGGCAATAAGGAGTAGCGGAATTTCTTTTGGCAAAGCACCTTGTGATTTTGGGGACGTTCTTTACTTCTTGACATTTGACTACCTTTTACGCTTAAACGAATATTTTTCTGATTTTTCCCTAGCGATGAAACCTATCCGGCGACCCGGAGGAACGGGCAGCGGTAAAAGCAAAGGACGAATTTTTTCGTAAAGATCCCTGATTTGACCGTCATGGGAGAGCAGAATATTTTCGATCTGCGCAAGGCGCGATTCCATCTCCGCCCGGCTCAGCAATTGCTCTCTCATCCTGATAAACGCCCGCACCACAAAAACGCTCATTTTTACCGCCCGGGGGCTTTTCAATATATTAGCCGCCATGATGGCGCCGTGTTCGGTAAAGGCATAGGGCAGATATTTTATATTCTGACCGCGCTTCAAGGTCACAATATGTGACCTTGAATGTCCGAGAAATCCTGCTTCTTCCCGGGAAAGCTGAAACATGAAGTCTTCGGGGAACTTGTTGAGATTACGTCTTACCGCCTGGTTGAAAACTTTTGTTTTTACTCCGTAAATACAAGCTAAGTCGGCATCCAGGATCACTTTCTGACCCCGGATCAGAAGGATCTTGCCCTCGATCTGTTTAATGGGGGCTAAATTGCGAATTTCTTTCGGCATCTCGTCTTTCAGGATGATTTTTTCATGCGAGTTGGAATGTCAGTTTATATATTTAAACCCGACCCTTTGTCAATAAATTGTTCTTATTTCCCCCGCCCCGTGTCCTTCATCAGTCTTCGGAAAAACCGGATTCCTCAATGAGTTTTTTAAGAAGTTTCACACAATTTTCCTGTTGGACCTCGTTTTTAATCGCCTCCTTGAGTACCCGATAAGTTGGCGTGGTTCGCCGGGGGTTCCCGGACCGCGCGTCCATCACGCAGTTTAAATGGTATCGCTCGCAGGACAGGTAATCCGGATCCGCCCCCTCCTTCATATTCATGTGGATAGCCCCGACCCCGACCGAAACGAATTGCTCGCCCTCCCGGACCGCCCGCCCACAGAGTCCGCAGATCGGAAGGAGCAAATCCTCGATGATCGATCCCGCGCAAAACTGCCGGTTTTTCCTGGGAAAATCCGGGGCTTCTGTATCAATATCTTCCACCTTGGGATCACACTCGTCAAGGATTTTTTTCGCCCTTTTGACTTCCATGAACACCAGCATTTTCTGTTCCCGTACCCGCTGGTTGAATTCCGAGAGGCTTATTAGCCCGAGTTCCTCACGGAGAATCCGGTATATTTCCATGGTTTTCACCTTTCGGCCGGGTGATACCACACAGACCTTGATCAGTCCGTTAGGATCTTCTTTGCCCACCATCAGGGTTCCGATAACCTTCGCGTCGGCGCCTTCCCACTTCTTCCTGCCATTAAAAACCAGGATGAGCCGGCTAACTTTCTCTCTGAAATCCCCGGCGGGTTTATTGAGCTTGAATCTTCCCGCCCGGTTAAACGAAAGTTCGCGGACCCGGTCGAGTACTAAATTGAGAATGACCGCATCAATCTTGAAGTTATCTGGCTTCGACGGTTTCCCCGCGTTTTTCGAAACCACAGGCTGGAGTTTTAAGCCGCATTCCATGCCGGCATATTAGCAAACAGGGGTGACAGGGAATGTCAGTCGCTATTGTGAAACTAAAAAGAAAATATTCCATTTAAGCCTTACATTGGTAAGTTTTCAGGAAACCTACCACCCGTCTGATTTCCGCATCTGAAACGAGAGCCCCCTGAATCTTTTCCATCCGGCTGGACCCTATATCCAGGAAGATCATGTCTCCCCCGCCGGTAAGTTTTTCCGCACCGGGCAAACCCAAAATGGCCATGGAATCGTCCTTGCTTGAGACCTGGAAAGAAACCCGGGCGGGAAACATCTCTTGATTTGCCCAGGTCAAAATGTCCGCCGGGGGTTTCTGGGTGGCCACCACTAGGAATATCCCCGCCGTGCGGGCAATTTGGGCCAGCCGGGAGAGAGATTGCTCCACTTCACGGGCGGAAACCGCGATAAGATCGGCCAGTTCATTTATAAACAGAACCAGGTAAGGAAATATTTCCAGGGGCCCCTCCCCGGTTGCCTCCGATTTATTTTCTTTTGGATCAAGGGAACGCAGGCGCTCTGCCCTGTACGCTTCCTTGTTATAGCGTTCGATAGTTTTGAAACCCAGTTTGTCCATAATCGCGTAGCGTTTTTCCATTTCTTCTACTACCCCGTTCAGGACCTGGACCGCAGACCGAGGATCGGTGACAACCGGCATGGTAAGATGGGGGAGCCCCTCAAAAGCCGAAAATTCGCGGCTTTGGTTATCGATCAAAACAAAGCGCACCTCTTCACAATTGGATTTAAAAAGAATTGAAAGAACCATCGCCTTGAAGAAATTGCTCTTCTCGGGTTCGTTTGCTCCGGCAACCAAAAGAGACTGGAGGGAATCAAGACTGGTAACAATGGGATCACCGGAAACCCCGCAACCCCAAGCAATAGTCAGAAGAGAACGGCTCGCCCGAAAATTATCGCTCTCCAGCACGGATCGGAGGACAATCCGGGCCGGGTTTTGAGTAGACTCCTCATCCTTATTGGGGATCGGGTCAAGCAAATTAGGGCTTGGAAGTTTAAATTTCCAGAAATTGTCCATGATTATGCACATCCTTTCGGGATAAGCAGGACAGGTTTTCCTCCGGTTTCCGGTCACCTGTTCCCTGCTTTTCCATTTTTTTTAATCAGTCCCTCTAATCTCATCGATTGATTGAAGCATTACGTAGTCCACCGGAACCTGGAATTTTATTTTCATCAAGCTTTTACCGGTCATAAATAAAATCCATCCGTCTTCGAAAGCCGGCCATCCGGGGCCCGAGCTCCTGGGCCTGGGTTTTGAAGAACACCGTGTGGATTGCCTGCTTCTGGTAAACCAGGGCCGATCCCACGAATCCCTTGCCTTCGTAGCGGTGATCCCACCCGTGGCCAATGGATTTGTATTTCTTTACCTTGCTTTGCTTCAGTCCCTGCAGGAACGCCCTGGCGCCGGCCACGCTCGGTTTAGTTTTCTTCTTTTTTTCCAGCAGGATCGCGTCCATCGCGTAGCTCTTGGCCAGCTTTTGGTGAAGGGTGGCGTAGGCGGATTCAAGGGAAATATAGTCGAGGCCCGCCACCTCCCCGTTAAAGATGGCGATCAGCCCTTTCTGGCGGGGCAGGGGTGGAAAGGCCTCCAGGTATTTTGCCAGGTCGTTGGTTTTCGACTCATAAACATCCCGCATGGCGCCGGTGGTGGAATTGACCCCGGCCCGTTCGGAAAACTCCCGGATCCCGGACCAGATCTCTCCCTGGTCGGTACGGTACTCCTGAGAGTTCGCCAGCGAACAGGCCACCGCGCAGTGGGCGGCGGACCGGAGGCGGGGAGACATGACCACCCCCGAATCCCGGAATTGGTTGGAAACATAACTCCACCTGCCCTGCTCGGTGCAACTGACGGGGATGATCGTCTCGGATTTGACTCTCAGGAGGATGGTGGTATTGAGCACGCGGTTCTGCTTGGCCCCGGCCAGTTCCTCGCCGGCCAGGATCAGGACCGGGAGGTCGGCCAGGTTGGTAGCCTTGAGCTGGGGCACGGACCCGCCCTCGCTCACCTCTTGGATGGTGAGCAGGTTCTTTTCCAGGGCCTCCTTGAGGGTCAGGTATTTCGGGGAATGGCCGTTGGGGGAGAAGAGGGGGATAATCGTCAGACTCTCAAAGCCCTGCGGTTTCCCTAGTTCCATCTGGGAGAGGCAACCCGCCATCACCGGGTCCATTGCATCATTTTGCTTTTCCATCATTCCTCCTTCAGGTTTACTGAACGACCGCAGACGGCCGACCGCAGACCGTAGTTAACTTCCAATCCAGAACTTTGAACCTGAATTTATTTTAGGAATGCCTTGTGACAGGGAATGACACTTCCGAATGACGATTGCGGAATGTAGATTGCGGAATGAAAACCAGGAGAAGAAAACCGGAGGCCTGACGGCCGAGGCTACTTCGCTAAAGCTTCGAAGCCCAGGCCGCAGACAACCGACCGCAGACTAACGAATGCGGAATGAAAGAACGTAAGAAAAGTGGGAAACTAAACAGCTGCTCGGGGGAAAAGCTCGGAATTCATTATTTATTTCTTACGCAGCCTAAAGGCTGCGGCTACCGAACGGACGCTATGGACACAATGGACACTATGGACTCAACGACTACTTGTATTTTTTTAGCGCTTCGGAGAGTTCTGCTTTGACATCGTCCAGAAGCCACTTGGGCTTCCGGACCCGGGCGTGGGGGCCGTAGGAGAGGACCCAGGAAGTCACCTCTGGGCTTGGGGCCACCTTCATTTTAATAGTAACAACCCCGTCCTTCTTTTTCTCGATCTTCTGGCTCTGGTGCCAGATCCGCTCCGAGACATTGGCGGCCACTTCCCGGTCGAACTCGATCTCGACCTCTTCCGGCGGCCCGGTGACGATCCCGAAGGCGCTTTGCGTATAGGATTCAATCGTGAAATCCTCGGGAATCTGGTAATCGGAATCGGTGAGCTGAACCCCCTTGACCCGGGAATCCAGGGCGAAACAGCGGATCTCCTTATATTCGGGAACGAAGGCGAGGAGGTATAAACCCCGCTTGAAGGATACCAGCCCGTAAGGATGAACATCGTATTCCTTGGGGCTGGTCCGGGAACGGGAGACATAGATGAACTTGCAGGCCTTGCACCGGCGGAGGCTTTCCTGGAGGATGGAGATTTCCTTGTCCATCCCGTGGTAGTCCTTGGGGGACTCCGGGTGGACGAAGATGGTATGGGCGAAGTGATCCAGGTGATTGAAGAATTTGGCGGGCAGGATGCTCTCGATTTTCTTGAAGATCGAGTTGAAATCCTTGTGAAAGGGCGTTCCCTTGAGGTAGCGGAGCTGGTTTTTCGAAAGCCTCAGGGCCATCAGCTCCGGGAGGTCAAAGGCGGGAAGGGGAATCCGGAGGTTGGGCGGGATCCGGTAGGTGGTCCTTTCCGCGGTTTCCAGTTTCTCGATGGGAAAAATCTTGTCGAGCAGGTTTAAATCCCGGTAAATGGTCCTTTTGCTGACCCCGAATTCCTCCACCAGCTCTTCGATGGTGAGCCCGTAGTGCCGGACCGAAAAGAGCCGGATCATGGTTACGATCCGTTCCGCCTGAATCTTCCCCCGTTCCGGTTTCATTTGCTATACCCCCTGATCGTTTCGAAAAGTCTCAAGCCGTTCAGCCTTCATCTTCTCTTATCTCTGGTCTCACCGGTCTATTTAGTCTGTCCAGCAGAACGATTCCCAATCAATATATCAACAAGATGGGTAGCCGCAACCTTCAGGTTGCGCCATTTTCGCAGGCTCAAGCCTGCGGCTACCGCTATGCGCTATGCGCTATGCGCTCTGCCCTCTGCTCTTTTTCAGGATTCTGATCCAGTTCCTCACCGCGTCCAGGGCGATAATCAGCACCAGGATCAGCATGGAAGATGTTAAAACCATATTGATCCTCGACGTAGTCGTATGCTGGGGAAGGTAAATGTTGAAGATGTTCTCGACGCCGGCGGTAAAGGTCACCGCCAGCATGAACATGAACGGGAGGAAGGTGATCAGACAATGAATTTTCCTGGGGGCATGGTTGAGCAGGTAGGTGGTGCCGATGGCCAGGGCGATAACGGCCAGGAGCTGGTTGGCCACCCCGAACATAGGCCAGATGGTGGAGATGCTGCCGAAATAGAGCAGATAGCCCCAGGAACAGGAGATCACGGCGCTGGTGATAATCACCCCCGGCCACCAGGAGATCTGCTTGAATTTCGGAACGGCTCCTCCCAGGAACTCCTGGAGGATGTACCTGCCCACGCGGGTGCCGGCGTCGATGGTGGTCAGGATGAACAGTGCCTCGAACATGATGGCGAAATGATACCAGTAGGACATGAGCGTCTGGAGCCCGGGGATGCTCCCGAAAATATAGGCCATGCCGACGGCCAGGGAGACGGCCCCTCCCGGTCTTCCCGCGATATTTTCCCCCACCAGGCCGGAAAGCTCGGGAAGGTTCACGATGGGCAGGCCGAGTTTTTCAAAAACCTGGGGGGCGGTATTGATGGCGAAGTAATCGCCGGGTTGCAGGACCGCTGCGGCGATCAGCGCCATCAGCGCCACGAATCCCTCCGTGACCATGGCCCCGTAGCCGATGAACCGGATGTCTCTCTCGCTGGAGAGCATCTTCGGAGTGGTCCCGGAGGCGATCAGGGAATGAAACCCGGAAATGGCCCCGCAGGCGATGGTGATAAAGACATAGGGCCAGACCTTGCCGGGGATGATGGGGCCGCCTCCGTTGATGAACTGGGTTACGGCCGGCATCTGGAGATTCGGATGGGCGATGATGATCCCGATCGCGAGCAGGAGAATAGTCCCGATCTTCATGTAGGTGCTCAGGTAATCCCGGGGGGCCAGAAGCAGCCACACGGGCAGGACCGAGGCGGCGAAGCCGTAGGCCGCCAGCATGATGGAAAGCTGGGACTTCGAAAACATGAACCAGGAGGAGATCTCCGACTGCTGGACGATTCTTCCCAGGATCACGCCCGCAAGCACCAGCGCTACCCCGATGACGCTTGCCTCCGCCACTTTCTCGGGTCTCAGCCGCCTCATATACCACCCGACCAGCAGGGCGACCGGGATGGTAAACGCGATGGTAAACGTCCCCCAGGAGCTCGCGCTCATGGAATTCACCACGGCGATGGCCAGCCCGGCCAGGGCCGTGACGATGATGAACAGGGTGGCGAGAGCGGTGGTGACGCCGCTCGCCCGGCCCAGGTGCCGGCGGGCGATGTTGTGCAGGGCCTCGGCTCCATTTCTGACTGAGGCGAAGAGAATGACCGTGTCATGGACGGCGCCCGCGAGGACGGCGCCGAAGATGATCCAGAGCGCGCCGGGCAGGTAGCCGAACTGGGCGGCCAGGACCGGACCGATCAGGGGGCCGGCGCCGGCGATGGCGGCGAAGTGGTGGCCGAACAGGACAATCCGGTTGGTGGGGACAAAATCCCTGCCGTCGTTTTTGGCGTAAGCTGGCGTTTGCCTCGTTTCGTCCAGGGTCAGGACCCGGGCGGTGATGAAGGCGGAGTAGAACCTGTATCCCAGGGCGAAGACCCCGAGCCCGGCCAGCAGAAGCCACACCGAGTTCATAATGGATTCAGGATACTGTCCCTCGAGGATTCAAGTCAATCGCCCAGAAATGGCAAAGCGCAAGGAGCATAGAGCAAAGGGCAAGGGGAAAAAGTTGAGAGTAAAGAGTGGAGAGTTCAGAGGGTATAGAAGAGATAATTTTGATACTACGCAGCTTGCCGCGGGGAGGGCGGGGCAGACTCCCGGCGTTAATCCCGGTTTTGGATCGCGTCGATATATCCCAGGTCCCCGGTCCGGACACTGGCGGCGTTTCCTTCGTCGGTATCGATGTGCACCGTCAGGTTGAAGCCCGGGGTGACCCGGATCAGCACGTCCCCGAAAATCAGTTCCCGCTCCCCCTTGACCCTGACCATGACCCGGTCGCGGTCGCGCAGGCCGAAAAGCAGGGCATGCTCCGGCGACATATGAACGTGGCGCATGGCGCAGATCACCCCTTTATTCACGGTCAGGGTGCCGGCCGCGCCTTCCAGGGTTATACCCGGGCTGTTCTCGATATCCCCGGACTCCCGGATGGGCGGGTGGATCCCGAGCTTGAATTGCTCGGTCATGGAGATCTCGACCTGGGTTTCCTTCCGGGTCGGCCCGAGGACCCGGACCCTTTCCACTCGGCCCTTGGGGCCGACCAGGTTGACCGTTTCTTTGCAGGAAAACTGGCCGGGCTCGGAAAGCTCTTTATCAACCGTGAGCTGGTGTCCGGGTCCGAAGAGGGCTTCGTGGGGGTGGACTTCTGGGTGCTGATGATCCGGGTCACGTGGCGCTGGCCCAGGGTGCGGATGGTTTCCCGGGCGATCATCCGCTCCTCGTCGGTGGGGATGACCAGGACCCGGACCGGCGCCTCCGGGACGGAGATATCGATAACATTCTCCGCGCCCCGGGCTTCCTGGTTCTTCTTTTCCTCGATCCGGATGCCCATGTAACCCAGGCCCTGGCAGGCCAGGCTCCGCACCCCGGCACTGCCCTGGCCGATGCCTCCGGTAAAGACCAGGACGTCGAGCCCCCCGATCGCGGCCACGTAGGCTCCGATGTATTTCCTGACCTGGTAGCAGAAGGTCTTAAAAGCCAGGAGGGCGCGGTGATTGCCCTCCTGGGCGGCTTTTTCGATCTCCCGCATGTCGTTGGAGATGCCGGAGATTCCCTTCAGTCCGCTTTCCCGGTTCAGGATGCGGTCCATGGTGTCGGGGTCCAGCCGCTCGGTTCGGATCAGGTGGGTAACCACGGAGGGGTCGAGATTGCCGGAGCGGGTTCCCATGATCAGGCCCTCGGTGGGGGTCAGCCCCATGGAGGTGTCGATCGAGCGGCCGTGGTCAACGGCGCAGATCGAGGCCCCGCTCCCGAGATGGCAGGTAACGATCTCCAGCTCGTTGAAGCGACGCTTGAGATGCTCCGCGGCCTTCAGGGCCACGTAGGCGTGGGACATCCCGTGGAAACCGTAGCGGCGGATTCGATTCCGCTTGTAATACTCGTAGGGCAGGCCGTAAAGATAGGCATAGGCGGGCAGGGTCTGATGAAAAGAGGTATCGAAGACCGCGACCTGGGAGGCCCGGGGGAAGAGGCGCAGGGCCTCCCTGATCCCGACCAGGTTGACCGGGTTGTGGAGGGGGGCCAGCCGGGAAAGGCCCTGGATTTCTTCGATGACCTTATCGGTAATAATGGTCGGGTGAGTGAAGATGTCCCCCCCGTGCGCGACCCGGTGCCCCACCGCGGTGATCTCATCCGGGGAGCTGATCACCCCCCGGGCCGGCTCCTGCAGAGCCGCCATCATGGCCGCGAAGGCCTCCGCGTGCCCGCCCTTCGGGAGATCCTGGGAGATTTCACCCCGGGCCGAGCGGTAGGCGTGGCGGGTGCCTTCCTCCCCGATTTTTTCGATCATCCCGCGGGCGTTGATTTTCTCGTTGCCGGTATCGAAAAAGTTGTATTTCAGGGATGAGGAGCCGCAGTTCACCACCAGAATCTTCATCGGTTCATCGCTTTTAAGCTTGAAGCCGTAGGGATCCTCGCTGGCCCGGAAAGCGGAGGCGGCCAGGTCCTGCCCGGTATTTTCCAGGGCAAACTGCTTGATGCGCTCGGATATGGTTTTCGACAGGTATTTCACCGCGGGGGGATGGGTGATCAGGATGGTGGAGAAGAGGCTCGAGGGGATCAGCAGGACCTGGCACGAGGTAATCCCGATGACGTCGGCCATGGTCTTGTCCCCGGTCATGAGCGACATCTCCCCGAAGACGTCGCCCTTTTTCAGGAAGCCGACCCGGTGTTTTTCTCCGCGGTCATCGGTGACGGAAGCTTCGGATTCCCCTTCGAGGATGACGCCCAGGAACCGGCCTTCCTCGCCGAACCGGATGGCCGACTCGTTGGGCTCGTAGCTGGCGAGGCGCGAACCCGCGACCAGTTCCTGCAGACGGGCTTCCGGAAAGCCCTGGAAAAGCGGCACGTTATTTTTAAGGAAATCTATGGTTTCGATTTTGTTCATAACTTTCTTCCCAAGAAAAGGTCCAGAAACCGGTAATCGTAATGACGCGGCAGACTCAATCAGGGCTTGTCGGGGGGGAGGAACCAGTCGTCCCGGCCGGGAGGGGAGAAGAGGTCGTCCTGGACGCGCCTTTCCGGGCCCGAGAAAAAGGTTTTCACCTTCTCGGTGGTGGTTTTAAACAGGCAAGGGGTTTTGGATTTGGGATGAAGGCCGAGTAGTTCATAGCCTTGTTTTTTGAACTTCTCGTAGACTTTATGGTTGGGGGCATAGACCCATCCTTTCACGCAGACGAGCTCCGCCGGCAGGCCGCATTCCTGCAGGGTGGCCACCCGGATGAATATTTCCCTGGAGGTGTCCAGGCCTTCGATTTTACCCAGGGAATATTTCTTCCAGAATTCGGGCTGGTCGGGATGCAGTCCAATCTTGGCGATGTCCTTTTCCAGCTTTCGGCGGAATTTCTCTAATAATTCCGAGGCGGACAATGGGCTTTTAAGGTTCATAGGGTTTATCGCGTTTGTCGAGTTAAGATTGAAGCTATTTAATACCATTTAAATCCTTTCCTGTCCACCTTTCTCGCCTTAACCCTTTCTCGCATTATTCCTAATTTGACAATTCCGGCTGGTTCGATTAGAAAATAATTCCTGTCAACGAATGCGGAATATAAAAAGTTTCGAGTTTCGAGTTTATAGTTTCGAGTTAAATTAAAGAAACCAGGGAAAATAAAGAAATCAAATAAACCAGGATGTAGCCTCCGGCTCGTAGAGCCTACGGCTCGGAGAGGGCAAGGCTTCAGCCTTGCGGTTGATTGACGAATGAAAACCAGGGAAATTTATCCTCTGAAGCTTCAGCGCAGGAGGACCAAAGAAACGATATTAACGAAATTAACGATACTAACGAACCTAACGAAATTAACGAGATAGACCAGACAGACCAGATAGACCAGACAGACCATAAGGAGGGAGGAAAGATGCCGCTGAAATTTACCGAAGAGCATGAGATTTTTCGCACCTCGCTGAGAAAATTTTTTGAAAACGAGGTGAATCCGCACATCTACGAGTGGAAGGAGAAACACGACATTCCCCGGGAGATCTGGAAGAAGCTGGGTGACCAGGGCTTCATCGGCTACTGGGTGGATCCCAAGTACGGCGGATCCGGGCTGGACTTCAGCTATTCGGTGGTGCTCCTGGAGGAATTCGCGAATACCTCGAGGGACCTAGGCCTCTGCATGAGCGTTCATAACGATATCGCCATGCCCTACCTGGACCGGAAAGGGACCGAGGAACAGAAGCTTAAATACCTGCCGGCCGCCTGCAAAGGCGACTGTATCGTGGCGATCGCCATGACCGAGCCGGGGGCGGGGTCGGACCTGGCCGCCATCCGCACCACCGCGGTCCGGAAGGGGAACGAGTATGTGATCAACGGCCAGAAGACCTTTATCTCCAACGGGATTAAATGCGACCTGGCGATCGTGGCGGTCAAGACCAATCCCCAGGCCAAGCCCCCCCATACCGGGATCAGCCTGATCCTGGTGGAGAACGGCACCCCGGGTTTCACCAAGGGCCGGCGGCTGGAAAAGATGGGGGTCACCGCCGCCGATACAGCCGAGCTGAGTTTTGAGGACTGCCGGGTGCCGGTAAGCAATCTCCTGGGGGAGGAGGGGAAGGGCTTCTACACCCTGATGGAAAATCTCCAGCAGGAAAGGTTGGTGGCGGCCCTGGGCTCCATTCTTTCGGCGGAGAAGATCCTCAACCTCACGATCGATTATGCCAAGACCCGCGAGGCCTTCGGACGCCCGATCAGCAAATTCCAGGCCACCGCTTTCCGCCTGGTCGAGTATGCCACCGAGATCGAGATGGCCAAGACCTTCACCTACAAAATCATCGACGACCACCTGGATGGGAAGGACATCACCAAGGAAGTCTCCATGGCCAAGTGGTATAACACCGAGCTCGTCAACCGGGTGGCGTATTACGGGGTCCAGCTCCACGGGGGTTACGGCTACATGATGGAATACCCCATCGCCCATTTTTATTGCGATGTCCGGATGCAGACCATCACCGCCGGGGCCACCGAGATCATGAAGACCATCATCGCCCGGATGATGGGACTCATGTAAGGGTCAGCGCAAAAAGGGGTCAGGTCTTGATATTTTCCATTTTTAGATGGTAAGGTTGCGATATGGCGCGTCCATTACGGGTGGAGTATGAGGGGGCGGTTTATCATGTGACCTCGCGGGGCAATGCGCGGGCGGATATTTTTATTGATGA
>JAPLJI010000171.1 GCA_026388655.1 Pseudomonadota bacterium | reverse complement strand
ATGCCAATGACTGCCTCAAGGTCAGGGTTAAGGATCAATCCGGAACCTGGGCGGAGCAATGGCAACGGTGCGTTAACTCAAACGGTTGGACTTTTTCATATTTAGACCTGTCCGCCTATGCCGGCCAAGCCGGCCTCACCCTGCAATTCCGCTTCGAGAGCGACGGCGCGAGCCACTGCGCCGAGGGGGCGTACATAGACGATATTGTTGTGGAAGGATGGTGATCAGCAACTATTGACGATTGTCCCTCGTAAGATCTCGGGATAAATAGATTGACGAATGACGAATGAGAAAGAGGGAAAGGTAGCCGCAACCTTTAGGTTGCGAGTAGACAGAACCCAGAAACCAGAAAAACAAGGTTGTTGGGTAGCTAGGTGGTTAGGGAAAAACTATTAAGTTTAAAATAATAAATTAATAAAATGAAAAAAGGGGCGGCCGAAGAACAGCCGCCCTTTTTTTCATTCCCGTCATTCCCGTGCAAACGGGAATCCAGTTTAAAGATGTTGGGAGCCTGTCAAAACTCTTGATTTGGCATTCTGAGCCCTGCGTGTCCCGTGTGAAACGGCGGGAAGTTTGTCGAAGGGCGAAGAATCTTTCTTCCTACGGAGAACCCGGGAAAACCAGATCCTTCGCTTGCGCTCAGGATAAAATTTTTAAAGTTTTGCGATGGTCTCTTAATGTCTTAAACCCGAAAAATGCAGTTGAATTCGTACTACCGTCTTTAGCGAGCGGATATTTTTGTAGTGTGCCGATTCATCGGCGGTTTTGAAAAGAGTCAGATCCCTATTTTTCGGGTTAAAAAAATAAAATATTATTTGACCGGCGGGGGAAGGGGGTGGAACAGGACCTTGCCCTTGATTTTAAACCCCTCGATGATCGCTTGCGCTTCCGGGCTCGAGATCCATTCAATCAGTTTCATGGCCATCTGGTAGTTCACATTCGGATATTTCTTGGGGTTGACCGCGATTATCCCGTAAAGGTTATAAAGAATCGGGTCTCCCTCCATTAAGATCACCAGCTCGATTTTATCCTCGTAGGCGAGGAAAGTGGCGCTGTCGGTCAGGGTGTAGCCGAGTTTCTCGCTGGCGATCTGGAGGGTCTGCTCCATCCCCTGGCCGGCCTCGATATACCATTTCCCGGCGGGCTTGATCCCGGCCTTAAGCCAGATTTCCTTTTCTTTCTTATGGGTTCCCGAATCGTCGCCCCGGGAAACAAAGACTGAACTGCTCCCGGCGAGTTTTTTAAAGGATTCGGCTGCGTCCTTTATTCCCTTAATTTTAGCCGGGTCGGATTTGGGGCCGGCGATCTGGAACTCGTTGTACATTATCTCTCGGCGGTCCACCCCGAACCCCGCCTCGACGAACTTGAGCTCATCGGCCTTGGCGTGGACGAGAACCACGTCCACATCCCCGTTTTCCCCGAGCTTCAAGGCCTTCCCGGTCCCGACCGCGATCACATCCACCCGGACGCCGTATTTTTTCTCGAACGGCGGGAGGAGAATCTTTAAAAGCCCGGTGTTCTCCGTGCTCGTCGTGGTGGCCAGCTTCAGGCGTTCTTCCGCACCGGCGAAGCCGGGAGCAAGGGGCAGGGCGCAAAGGGCCAGGAGCAAAACGCAAATCGCAAAGCGCGGAGCGCAAAGCGCAAAGCGCACAGACAAAGAATGACCATTCATGTTTGATCTTCTTCTCAAATCAATTTGCCAATTCACCAAATTACTATACCAACGAGAGGATTTTATGTAGTATGCCGATTCATCGGCGGTTTAAAAAGCCCGATAAATCGGGCAACTACATTTAGATTGCGAATATCGACTGTACTTTCCTACGGCCACGATACCTGGAAGTTCGCGTAGGCCAGACTGCCGTTCTGGTATGTCAGCTCCGGATCGTCGGTTTCTTTATAGACGTAGTCCAATTGGATTTTAATCAGTTTAAACGGGTAATAATTGGCCCCCCCCGTCCATTTCTGCTGGTTAATCGAGGTATTGCTATTGCTGAATTTGTACCAGTAATAGTCGTAGCGGAAACCCAGCTCCAGTTTCTCCGGAAAAAGTTTTTCCATCAGCTTCAGCTCGTATCCCTGGTATCGATAATCGGTTCCGCTGCCGCTGTAACTGTTGTCCACCTTGCCCCCGGCATAGAGGCCGGTAAAAGCCAAACCGTAGGGAAGTTCCGCCCGAAGGTCGCCGGAGTAACTGATCCGGTTCAGGTCCAGGACGGTTCTCTCATCGTTAAAAAGCATGTCGGGGTGGTGGTTATAATTAAAATGACCGCCGATAGTCAGGGGGCAAAGGTATTGGTTAGTTGAAAAGAAAGACAGTGGTTTAGCTTCCAGGCGCAGTCCGTAAAACATGTTCCCCGGGCCGTTGGAAACGAAAAATCCCTTCTTCTCCCTCCCGCTGATGAAGAGGTTGGCCCCCAGGCCATTGCCCATCATCAGGAAGTATTGAAGTTTTTCTTCCCGGAACTGTCCCTTCAGGGCCAGCCCGAGATCGCGGGAGCGGGTGCGGATGCCGGTCAGGGAGGTAGCGTCGAAAGTGATGGGATCACGGGAGAGAGACCAATCGGCGATTTTATCCGAGATATTCGTCCGGGAGATAAAGTCCAATTGGGAATCGCTCTGCAAAACCTCGTAAGTGGAGGGAATCTTCATCTGGCCCAGGTAGAGATTCAGGAAAGGGCGGGGTTGGTAATAGATGTAATATTCCAGCGGTTCCACGCCCTCCTCAAACTTGACTTCGAACTTGAAACCCAGGGATTCATCGAGAAAGGACTGGCTGAGCCCGACCCGGGCGCGGGCCAGGCTGAAGCCGAAGGCTTCCTGGGCGGCCCGGTCGGAACTGCCTTCCTGGCGGATCCCATTCTGGACCTGTTCGTAAAGTGTCCACCAGGTCTGAAGGTATCCGGAAATCCTCGGCAAGTTCGGGTTTTCCTCGGCCCGGATGGCGGGCGCCAGGGCCAGAAAAATGACAAAAAAAGCCCAACCATAAACGGTTGGGCTTTTTAAGGTTTTTATTCCCATGCGGTTACTGGGTTATGCCGAAACCATATACAACCAGTTGCTCGGCGTCAATATAGGCCCAGCCCCCATTCGTGTAGTCGAAATCCTCATGGCCGGCCGGCATCGGGTTGATCCGGATGGCCATGACCCCCCTTACCATCGAGCCGGCGTTGTGGTCCTTGTTTTTGTCATATTCGTATCCGTCGTTGCAGGTGGTGGCATAGCCTGAGCCGCGGTCGGGGGAACCGGGGGTGGCCTGGGGAACGATGATCCGCAGCGGGCCTTCCCCGTTGATTTTGCCGGCGGCGGGGTCGAGATAGCTGGCTTCCATGGGCGCCCCCTCCCGTTCATAGGCGAGCATCAGCCATTGTTCGTCGGGGATGGCGGCTCCATCGGTGAGTCCGGCCGGGATGGCCGCGGGGTATTCCACGAAGCCGCAACCGGTTGGCATGGTAGCGGTATCCAGGCCAGCATAATAAAGTGCTGAAGGATAGGCGGCGGTGATGTATTTCACGTCGAAATCCTTGGTAAAGCCGTCCGGGGCGATCACGGTGATCCCGGTGACCTGGGTAAGGTCAACCCCCAGGGCGGTAAGGAAGTCCTGGATCTTAACCCCTTGGTAAGAAGCATACGTGTCGAACTGCTGTTTGCTGGCGTTGGCGAGCAGGAATTCCGAATGTGAGGGCATGGCCTTGAGCTCGTCGAGGGAGACGATCTTTATGGGGGCTACCTGCTGGCCGGGGTTGCTGCTGGAATCGCCCGGGTATCTCAGCGCGGCGATCTCGACCTCGTTGGCGGATCCGTCCCCATCGCTATCCAGGCTTCCAATATCTTTAATGGATTTTTGGGTTCTCCCCTGATCGAGATAATCTTTTCCGTAAAGATTTAAAGTGTCGGCAAAGCTGGAGGGAGCTCCGAGAGCTATGGAAGTGGTCGTGTCGGGGTACTCGATATAGTGGCAATAATCGCAGGCGTTTTTAAATGTATCCTTATTGGAGATGGTTATGGTCCCGCTGGCGTGGCAGGTCTGGCAGTCATCCAGTCGGGTCCCCACGGTTTTGGGATATTGCTTGACGAAGTTGAGGATATCCTGGTCGGTGGCATGGCCTTTATAGGCGCGGCTGGAAACCACGTTTTTCTCACTCCCCCCGCATCCCCAGATCGCCAGGTTCAGGGCCAGAATTCCTGCGATTACGAACCAACCATGTTTTCTCATTACCTTGCTCCTTTCCAAAAATATTTAGATTTTAAAAATAACTTTATATTGAACTTGCAATTCCTCGTGATCTTGCCACGGGGTTAACTTATTACTGTCATTCCGCACTTGATTCAGCCTGCCCCGGACTTGATCCGGGGGAATCCAGTTCCTATTAAATGGTTCCCTGCTTTCGCAGGGATGACGTCTGGATTCCTGCTTCCGCAGGAATGACAACAAAAAACATCAAAGTCTTTTTGACTTAGATCCCCCCGCGGTCTTGCCGCGAGGAGCTTCATAGTAATTAATAAGCTGACGATCCTCGAGAGTCAAATGGGAATTATTGATAAAAAACACCTCATAAATAGGAAATACCTATAAAGCATTTGGCACTTCGATTTTATTAATAGATGATATTCCCAGTTTCTAACTTGATAATTCCTCGTGGCTTGCCGCGGGGTTACCTTATTACTGTCATTCCGCACTTGATTCAGCCTGCCCCGGACTTGATCCGGGGGAATCCAGTACGTTATTCCTCTGGATCCCTGTTTTCACAGGGATGACAAGAGGCAACATAAAAGCATTTTTAAGTAAGATGTTCCGCAGTTTCCGCCGTAGTGAGCTTACTTGAAGAAGAAAGCGGGGATCAGACTTTTTTCGGAGACAGGTAGGAAATCAAGGCTTTACCCAATGGGGATTCGGCGAAAGCGGATGAATAAACGAGGTAGGAGCTCCGGGGGATAGGGGTGCCGGCCAGGTTCAGAACCTGGAAATCACCCGACTGGAGCTCCTCCTGGATTGAATATTCGGGAAGAAAGGCGATTCCCAGGCCTTTTCTCATGGCTTCCTTGACCGCCGAACAGCTCCCGATCTCAATCGTGTTTTTAAAGATCTCATTGGCCTGATACGATTTGAACTTGC
This sequence comes from Pseudomonadota bacterium, assembly GCA_026388655.1. Classification (GTDB taxonomy): domain Bacteria; phylum Desulfobacterota; class JAPLJL01; order JAPLJL01; family JAPLJL01; genus JAPLJL01. The sequence continues at coordinate 11,031 of JAPLJI010000171.1, read as the reverse complement.
CGGCCAGCAGCCGCTCCACGGTCTGCCGGGTCTGGGAGCCTTCTTCCCGGAGGATGATCCGGGTTTCCCGGAGCATGGGGAAGGAAACGATTTTCCGTCGGCTCAGGGGATGGCCGGCCGGGGCGGCCAGGATAATCCGGTCTTCGAAAAACAATCGGGTTTTCAGGCGGGGATGATCTACCTTTTGTCCGACCGCGCCGAGCTGGAGCTTCCCGGCCTCAAGCTGTTTGATAATTTCTTTGACCTTGGCGATTTTCAGGGAGATTTTCACCTCGGGATGAACCTTTTGAAATTCCGCGATTTTCTCCGGGAGCACATACTCACCGAGGTAAGGAGAGGACCCGATCTGGATTTCCCCCTGCAGGGGTTTGAGCAGCTCTGCCAGGGCTCCTTCGGATTCCCGGCTCAGGGCGAGGATTTTCCGGGCGTATTCATAAAGAACCAGGCCGGCCCGGGTGGGACGGACTTTTCTTTCCCGCCGGTCCAGGAGTTCGGTCCCCAGGGATTCTTCCAGGTTCTTGACATGATCGCTGACGGTGGGCTGGGAGAGATAGAGCTTCCGGGCCGCCCGGGAAAAGCTCTGTAATTCCACCACCGCGCAGAAGATATTCAGCTGGTGCAGGTCAAAGCGGAAGCGCATATCAAGAAAAGTTCAAAGTTCGAAGTTCAAGGTTCAAAGGTTAAGAAAAAAATCCGAATTTTCATTTTCTAAATACCGAAATTATGAAACTTGAACCCTGAACCCGGATATTTAAGACTCTTCCTGGATTCTCTCGATGATCCAGCCGAATTTTTCCCGGAGTTCTTTTGGCACTTCCCCGGATTTCTTTTGCAGGATGACCAGCGCCGGATTGCCCAATTCGATCAGGGCCTCGGTGGCGAAATGCCGGATTTCGCTGTCGGAATCATCCAGGCGGGCGAGCAGGTGATCAATCGCCCGGGGGTCTTTCAGCATTTTCAAGGCGATCACCGCGTGCCGCCGGACCACCACGTCCTGGTGGCGGGTCAGGGGCAGGATGGGCTCGGTCGCGCGTTTATCCCCGATCCGGCCCAGGGCCCAGGCGGCGTGCCAGCACCGGGGGCAGTCGAGCTTATGAACGGGGACGAGGAGAGGCTCGATGGCCTTCGGGTTGCCGATCTCTCCCAGGGCCCAGACGGCTTTCCAGTGAACGGTATCGTGTTCGTCTTTCAAGGTGCGGATCAGGGCGTCCACGACCCGGTCTCCGCCTCCGATCTGGCCCAGGGATTCCGCGGCCTGGCCCCGGATGTGCCAGTCCGGGTCGGCCAGGTAGGGGATAATGGAATCAATCGCCCGGAGATCCTTGATCTGTCCCAGGGCCCAGATGATATCCAGGCGGGCATCGGGCCCCTCGGTCAGGGCGGCAATCAGGGGCTCCACCGCCCGGGGATCCAGCGTTTCCCCGAGCGCGCGGGCGGCCTCCCGCTTGGCCTTCGGGCTCTTGCTTTTCAGTTGGTTAAAAAGTTCATTCAGAAGCATGGGTAAAGGAATTTTTAATGAAAAGATATATTAATGCAACTTCAGCATCAGGACTTCGGGAAAAAAGCAAATGGAAACAGGGATTACCAGGGGCCGGAACCCCGGCTGAAAACAGGCTTTTCGCTTGGACGAAGAATATTTAGCTCGAAATATGCGATTGAATCAATTTTCCGTCCTTCGCAGTCGGATTTTTTGTAGTTTGCCGATTCATCGGCGGTTTTAAAAAGCGCCCGATCCCTCCCGTATCGGGATAAATCCCTCTGAAGTCGGGACAAGTAAATCGGGCAACTACCAAGCGTTAGGGAAAAGCAACCGCATCTTTCGGGTTAATCTGGATCTATTTTGCCGGTTCCGCCCGGCACTGGCTGCGGGCCTGGAGAATCCCCTCGAGGAACCAGGCGGGATAATAGGTGCCTTCCCATTCCTTGTAGATGGCTTGGGAGCGAACCTTGGTGTCGGCAACCAGGGCCGGGTCGATTTGCATCATCTTGATCCCCCGTTTGAGCAGTGAGTTCATGGCGTTCTCCTCGTCCTGGCGGAGCTGTTCTCTCAGGGGGGGCATGAGCTTGCCGGTGGTTTCCTTAATAATTTTCTGCAGGTCGGGGGGCATGGAATCATACAGGTCCTTCTTAAGGATCAGCATCGCGGGGGCATAAGCCCCCCCGAACTGGGTTACATCGGACATGTAATTGATCTGGGTATTCCATTGCAGGGCGATGGAGGTGTAGTAGGTGGCGTAAACCGTGTCCACCATGCCCGTCTGCAGGGCCGGGAGCACCTCGGGCAGGGCCAGGGGCGTCAGCTTGTCCGCCCCGAAAAGCCGGGCCGCGGCTTTATCCACCTCCAGCCCCTCCCAGGTCCAGAACTTGGCTTTTTTAAAATCACTGATGGTGCGCAGGTTGCTTTTGCTGAAAAGGACGCTGAAACCCACGTCGGCCCGCCCGAAGACCACGTAGCCCTTTTCGGCTATCACCTTTTCGACCAGGGGCCAGACCCGTTCGAAGACGCAATCCACTTCCTCGTAGTTTTTAAAGAGGTTGGGCAGGGAAAAGGCGATCAGTTCGGGGGCGAGCTTGGAAAGGCCGACGGAGAGAAGGGCCAGGCCCTGGAGCTGGTTAATCCGGATTTTCCTGATCATATCGGGCTCATCGCCCATGACCGCTCCGAAGTACCAGACCATTTTTACCCGGCCGTTGGTTTGCTTTTCGATCTCGCGGGAGGCCTTGTTGATGGCGTCTCCCCAGTTCGTGTTTTCCGGGGCGATCGTGCCCCACTTAATCACATAGGGTTTGGGTTTGTCCTGGGCGGAGGAGGTAAGAGGAACAAGAAGCAGGAGGAGAAAAAGAAACAACAGGGATAATCGGTATGGAAACGAACTCACGAACATTTCCGGCCTGATGGGCATTATTTCCCTCCTTATCGAGAAACAACAAAATGCAGCGTTTCAATAATTGCTTTACGGGAAAATACTGGATTCCGGATCAAGTCCGGAATGACAATCAAATAAAGGGATTTATGGCACATTACCATAGGCTTATTAACTTTTTTGGGATTACTTGATTCCTTTATCCCTGATCCGGAATTCATTCAGAGCGCTCTGGATCCCGGCCAGGAGGTAGTCGGGATAATATTTCCCAACCAGCTCGGTGCGGAGGGGGAGAATTCGTTTCTGGATTTCCTCCAGCACTTCCGGCGGGGTGTTGCCGACCTTGATTCCCCGCGTGAGCATGGATTTATAGGCTTTTTCGTTCTCTATCCGGATCAGGCGGATCAGCTCGGGAAGGTACTGGTTCCAGGCATCCATGATGATTTTCTGGAAATCCGGGGGCAGGGAATCGAAAAATTTCTTATCTATCAGGATCGCCGCCGGGGAATAGCCTAATTTGAAATTGGAGATATATTTGGCCTGGGTATGCCATTGCAGGGCGACCCCGGCGTAGAGCGTGACGAAAAAGGAGTTGACCATCCCGGTCTGCAGGGCGGTCAGGGTTTCCGTCAGGGGAGTGGGGACCAGGTTGACGAACCCGATCCGCTTGAGGAAAGCCTCCGCGACCGGTTCCCCGGCCCAGGTCCACATCTTGAACTTGGATAGCTGGTCCAGAGAGGTGATCGGTTCCTTGGTGAAAATATAAGCGAAACCCACGTCCAGGAACCCGGCCAAGAAAAACTCCTTGGCCTCCAGCATCCGGGTGAAGATAGGCTTCATCTTGTTTACGACGAAATCAACCTCCTCGTTATTCTGCAAAAGAAAGGGGATTTCCAGAATTTTAAAGGCCGGGTCGATCAAGCCCAGCCCCGTGACCGTGAAACCCGCGCCCTGGAGCTGACCGAGCTTGATTTTTCGAATCTCATCCGGCTCGTCTCCCATCACCGCTCCCAGGTACCAGAGGACCTTGACCTGCCCCTGGGTTTTTTCCTCGACATAGGCCTTGAATTTGGCGGCGGTGTCGGACCAGCTGGTGCCTTCCGGCGCGATCGCCGCCAGCTTCATCACATACTTGGCCTTGGACGGGCCTTCAGCCGCCCGGGAAACCCCGGGCAGGAAAAGGGCCAGGAGGGATATAACCAGGACCAGGGCTGACATCAGATGGATTTTTTTCATGTTTTTCTCCGGTAAAAGCATACCTTTATATATGAGAATAGCGCGGTGGTGTCAAGGAAGAAACTTTACTTGATAAAATTCCCCGCGGCTTGCCGCGCGGTTTCCATGTTTCTGTCATTCCCGCCCCGCATCAGAGTGCGGGATAAACTCCAGCGGGAATCCAGTTTTTTGGGGGGAGACAATGAATCCCTGCTCCCCGATTAAAGCACTCGGGGACAAGTTTCGCAGAGCCTGGCCCGGACTTGATCCGGGGGATGACCGACGACTTAAATATATTTTGAATTCAGATACCCCGCGGCTTGCTGCAGGGAGGTTCATTTTAAAGCGGTAGACTCCCGACCAGAGGCAGAATGGTTTTCAAAAAAGCGTTCAGGGCTTTATTCACGGAATATTGGTTGGCCCGGAGATTGTTTTCCTTGGGCCAGTTATTCGAAGCCGAGTCCCAGCCGGCCGAGGAAGAAGCGGCATCAAGGGCGTCACAGGCTCCTCCGGACATACGAAGACTCTGGAGGTTGACATACAGGCTCCCGTTGAAGGAAGGATCCTGCCAGTAGAAATAAGTAAGGGGAATTTTAATTCCGTTGAATTCGGCGGAGGTTTCGCTTAACTGCGCGCAATCGTCTGGAATGGGAACGACTTCATCGGCTCCGGTGGACTGGAGCAGCCTGGCTTTAACCTCGGGGGCCAAGGAAAAATATCCTCCCGCGGTTCCGTAAACCTGGGCGGAAAAGTGGGGACCGGGCCCGCGGGTGTAGGCGAAAATCGCCGGGTCGTTGCCGGCCACTTCCTGGAGATAATCGGCGGGGGTACTGGCCGATCCCAATTCGCCCTCGTCCAGGAAGATCGGGTGGGGATCTCCGAGTTCGGTTCCCTGTCCTCCGGGCGGATCATAGGTTCCCCAGCCGGGAAGGAACTCACGGATGGATTTGGCCTGGCTAACATCCGGGGGAAGCAGGGCATGAAAGTCCAGGGCGAAGGTATCGGGGAGGGCTTGAAATCCGGCCGGGAGAAGCCCGTTAAGCTCGGCCAGGTTGAAGAGGCCGGGATCAGCCCCGGTGAGCTTATCCCTGATTTCGAGGAGAAGGCCTTCAATTTTTTCGGGGAGGTCTCCGGAGATAAAAGTCCAGATGAGGCTCTTTTCCAGGAGGTTGATTGGGTAATCGGCGATATTGACGAACTGATTGGAATCCAGAGAGAGAGGCGGGTCAAATTTTAATATTCCCAGATAGAGATCGTCACCGGAATCCAGGGACCCGTTCTGGTCGGCGTCGTAATAACCCAGGAAATGTTCCCGGGCTTCCGCGGGGGTGGAAATCCCGGATTCCCGGAACGTGAGCCGTAATGCTTTCGCCATTCTTTCGAGGGCGAGGGAAAGGTAGGGGGAAACCTGGTTATAGTTTTCCCGGCGGGTGGCATGGAAACCGAGGAAAGTATCGGAGCTGGTCATGGCCAACCCCAGCTGGCGCAGGGTACCCACCAGGTCGGATAATGGGTCTTCGGTACTAAGATGCATAAAAGGAGTGACTTCCAGGTGAAGGTCCAGTGAACTCAGATAATACATGTACGCAAGTTGCCAGGCGGTGAAGGCGCCGAAAAGGTTGGCCTCCGCCGGTCCGAATTTTTTACCAATCCAGGCCGTCGCGGGAGGGCTCAAGTCCAGGTTGAGGTAGATCGGGATCCCCGGGGTTTCAAATCGGCAGTTGTTTTCGATCACGAATTTGACCGAATTTTCCAGGGGGAGCAGGAATTGATCGATGGTCGGGTAAATGTAGGATTCCACGACGCTGTCCAGGGCCGCGGCTGGGACCGAGAATTGATTCGGGAAGATAGCGGGGGAAGAAAAAGTGAGTTGGTAAGTTGGGGAGTTGGTGAGTTGGTAAATTAGCGAATTAGGAAATGTGATGATAGAAAGATTTTGAGAGGGGAAGAGCGACCGGAAGGAAAGGGAGGCCGAGGCGGGAATGAAGTCTCCGATTTCCACTATATCCATGAGAATCATGTCCACCCAGATCCCGAATTGGGTGAACTCGGAACCGAGGGAAAGCAGGTAACCGTAATGGCCCTCACAACTTCGCGGATCCAGACCATTCGGGTTAATCACGGTGTAATATTCCACCTGGGCCGGCCGGAAAAGGCCTTTTTCCAGGTAAACCCTGCCTTTCTCCAGATGCTCGTCCACCGCGCTTTTCCCGCAGCCAAAAATCAGAAGAAAAAGACAGATGCAGACAGATTTATGTTTCCTCATTTGATGATTTCCGCCAAAAAGTTGTCCACCGCCTGGGTGGCTTCCAGGGTGAAGGAGGAATCCCGGTAGATATCGAAACCGTGATTGGCCCCCGGGATAAAAACGAGCCGGCTTTCTTTTCCGGCGGCAACCAGGGCATCATTCAGGGCCTGGCCTTGATGAACCGGGATCCCGATATCCGCGTCCCCCTGGATAATCAGGAAAGGCCCGGGGGCGTGCGCGGCATAGGTTACGGGGGAAACCTTTACTCTCATCTCCTGTTTTTCCTGCTCCGAGGCATCCGGGGGAAGATTCAAATAAATCTGTTCCAGGTTGAAGGTCCGGGTGTCGATCCAATTGGCCCAATCGTGGACCCCGTAGAAGGGAATGGCTGCCTGGATTTCAATGGATTCCTCGGGGTAGCCGGGACAGGTCGGGTCGAAGAAATGATTATCCGCGGTCAGCGCGACCATGGCGGTCAGGTGGCCGCCGGCCGAACCGCCCATGGTGATGAAGCGTGATTTGTCTATGTGGTACTGTTCCGCGTTGCCCCGGAGCCAGCGAATGGCGCATTTAATATCCTGGATATCCTGGGGAAAATGGATCTCGGGGGCGAGGCGGTATTGGACATCGAAGAAGGCGTAATCTTGGCAGGCCAGGTGCTCCCCGAAATAAGTGGCCATGGGCATCGCCTTGTTTCCCACGATCCAGGCGCCTCCGTGGATATGAATGACCGCGGGGAAGGGGCCGCCTTTCTCCGGCAGATAAAGATCGGCAACCAGATTTTCGCCAGTGGAGCTATCCCAGACCAGGTCCCGATAAAAATAATATTTCTTCCCGTCCGGGGCGTAAGCGCTGTCATCAGCGCTGACGCAGGGAATGGCCCGGCCGGGAGTGAATTTATCGTCTCCGCAACCGCTAAAAAAGTTAAGCAGAGCCAGAATTATGAAAGGGGCAAAGAATTTTCTCTGGTTGGCCATGATGGAAAAAAAGTTAAATCCCATGCTTTCACTATACGAATAGGGGTAAGGGTGTCAAGGCGAAAAGCGGGCGCGAAAAATAATTTTCAGAAAAGACTTGACAAGGATTTTTACAATAGTATATTTCCTCTTATTAAAATAAATAGTAGGCAAGGGGTTACTAAAAATCATTCTAAGAAAGGAGGCATGAAATATGCCGGTAAAACCTGGGATGTCGAAGGACGAGATCATCAAGACTCTCGAGGCGGAAATCACGGACGTGAAGGACAAGAAGGCCATGCGGGAAGCGGTCAAGGACGCCTCCCCCGAGCAGACCTTTGAGACCATCATGGCCTGGGGCTATAATAAACGCCCGGACGCCAAGCAGAAACTCGCCGCCACCACCGCGATTTTTCAGTTCTGCATCATTGGAGAAACCGGAGGCGACTGGCAGGTGAAGGTGGACAAGGGCGCCCTCTCGGTGGAGAAGGGCAAGGCCGCGAAGGCCAACTGCACCATCACCATGGCCATCAATGACTGGAAGGACATGTCCGCGGGGAAACTGGATCCGCAGGCTGCCTTCATGGCCGGGAAGATCAAATTCGCCGGTGACATGAGCCTGGCGATGAAGCTCGGCGCTCTGCTGCAGTAATTCTGATCAGGAATTTAATTCCGAATGAAAAGGGCGGGTGAGAAAATCACCCGCCCTCTTTTATTGACGATTGTCCCCCGAAGGGGATAAAACGATTGCGGATTGACGATTTTAAAGCAAGTCTCTGGTTAACTCGAAATTATTCGCAAGGCTGAAGCATTGCCCTACATACCGGTTTGTTTGGTTTTCATTCCGCAATCCGCACTCCGCAATCCGCATTTACTTTAGTTCTTTCCGGGTGTAACCCAGGATGTTCCGGGCGATGACCAAGAGCTGAATTTGGCCGGTGCCTTCGAAGATGTCGTTGATTTTGGCGTCGCGCATGAATTTTTCCACCAGGAGCTTGCGCGAGTAGCCCAGGGGGCCCAGGATCTCGACCGCTTTCTGGGTCACCTTGGTGCCGACCATCCCCGCCTTGGCCTTGGACATGGAGGCCTCCAGGTTGTTTTTTTCACCCCGGTCGAGCATCCAGGCGGCCCGCCAGAGGAGGAGCCGGGCGGCCTTCATATTCACTTCCATTTCCAGGACGTCCTGCTCCAGGACGGTGAGCTGGTTGATGGGGGCCCCGTAGCGGATCTGAATACCTTCTTTGTCCAGGGTTTCCCGGACGAAATCGTAGGCCGCCCGGGCCACCCCGATGGCCATGGCCGCCACGAAGGGGCGGGTGGCGTCGAAGGTTTTCATCACGCCCTTGAAGCCCTCGGTCTTTTCCTTGTCCACCGCCACCTCGGCGGTGCCGAGAATGTTGTTGTAAGGAATCCGGCAGTCCTCGAAAACCATGGAGGCGGTATCCGAGGCCCGGATCCCCATCTTGTGCTCGAGCTTGGTCACCTTCATCCCGGGGGTGCCTTTTTCCACGATGAAAGGCTTGATCCCGGCCCGGCCCGCCTTGCGGTCCACGGTGGCCCAGACCACCACGAACCCGTCGTAGGTCTCGGTGGCCCGTTTGCCCATGGTCACGAAAATCTTTTCCCCGTTCAGGATCCATTCGTTGGTCTTTTTATCCAGGGTGGCGGTGGTGGAAACGGCCGAGGTGTCCGAGCCGCAGCCGGGCTCGGTGATCGCCATCGCCCCGTAGGCGGGAACGTCCCCGGTGAAGCGTTTCATGATGCGTTCTTTCTGCTCCGGGGTTCCGGTCGCCTGCACGGCCGCCCCGCCCAGTCCGGGCCCGGGCATGGCCAGGGCCAGACCGGCGTCACCCCAGAAAAGCTCCTCCGCCAGGATCACGCCCATCAGATTCTGTTCCTTGGGGCGTTTCGGTTTTCCTTCTTTCTTTTCGGCGCCTTCCTCTCCACCTCCGGCCATGGAGCCCATTCCCCGCATCCCGCCCCCCTTCATCAATTCGTGAATCGAGTGGATCAGGTCGGCGGGGTCTTTATGTTCCTCTTCATCGAATTCCCGGGACAGCGGCCGAAAGGAAGAATCCACGAACTGGTGGAACAGCTTCTTGGTCATCTTGGTTCCCGCTGAGAGTTCAAAATCTATCATTTCGGTACCTCCTTCCAAAGGAAAGTAGGGTGTTGTTTTTTTTCTCCTGATGCTTAAACCATCAGGAGGCCTTCAAAGGTGGTGAATCCCCGGCCGTTCCGGAGGTACATTTCCACGGGGTGCTCCCGGATATAGCCGTGGCCGCCTAGGATCTGAACCGACCGGTCGGCGACCATCAGGACCATGTCCTGGGCGTACTTCTTCGCCAGGTAGGCCTCCTTGCTGCAGTCTTCGCTCCGGTCGATTTTCCAGGCGGCTTCCCAGGCCAGGAGGCGGGTGGCGTCCACTTCAATGGCCATTTCCGCCAGCATGAAGGCGATGGCCTGCCGGGAAGCAATGGGTTCTCCGAAGGCCACCCTTTCCTTGGCATAGTTCAGGGAGTATTCCAGGGCGGCCCGGCCCATCCCGGTACCAGCGGCCGCCAGGGCCACGCGGGAGCGGTTCAGGAACCTGAGGAAGGTTCCGCCCTTTTCATCGCCGCCCAGCTTGTTGGCGATGGGGATATGGCAGTCGGAAAGGGAGACCTCGAAGGTTTCCAGGGCCTTGAGCCCCATGTTTTTTTCCTTTTCCTTTATTTCGATGCCGTAGGTGTCTTTCTCGATAATGAACCCATCCACTCCGGCCAACCCGATCCCCTGGGTGGTGGCGGCGAAAACCAGGAACAGATCGGCTTTATTGGCCAAGGGAACCAGGCATTTATCCCCGTTCAGCACGTATTCATCACCCTCGCGGACGGCCTTGGTAGTGAGCTGGGAGGCGTCAAAGAACATGCGCGGCTCCACCAGGGCCACGGTAGCGGGCTTAAAAGCGTCCGAGCAAAACTGGCGAAGATATTTCTGTTTCTGTTCCTCGGTCCCGGATTCGAGAATGGGATAGGCCACCAGGGCGGGGCTCAGGATGTTTATGGCGATCGAAAGGTCGCCCCAGGCCAGGGCTTCCACCGCGATGGCGCCGGTGACCGCGGAGCGTTTCATCCCGGCTCCCCCGCAGGTTTCCGGGATATTGCTCATGATCAGGCCCAGCTCCCAGCCTTTTTTCACCAGGTCTTCGGGAACTTCCCCTTTTTCCTCGCAGTCATGAGCGGCTTTCCGGATTACATTGGTAGAAAAATTCTCCAGGGTCTCTCTCAACATCTTTTGTTCATCATCCGGTTCAAATGAAATCATTTTTCACCTCCGTTTCTTGGCTTGGCTGTACGATTTACCGGATTTCATAAATATATATATAAAAACTATTTTTCATTCCGTTTATCCCGAGAACCACCGAGGGGCAATCCGCAATTCTTCGCAAGGCTTCCCTCGACCGCAATGCTCGGGATCTGATCGAAAAGCCTTGCCCTCTCCCCAAACAGTCTCTCGTCTCTGGTCTCTGATCATTGTTAGCAAAGGGCATAGGGCAGAGAGCAAAGGGTTAAATAACGAAACTGGATTCCTGCTTTCGCAGGAATGACGTTATGATTTTTCATTCGTCAGATTTTTTGTTTTCACTCGTCAACCTGTCCTCCATAGCCTTGGCGAAGGAGGATCGTCAATCGTCAATCGTCAATTCTCCGCAAGGCTGAAGCCTTGCCCTACATTCCGGTCTGTTTGGTTTTCATTCGTCAATCTA
>JAPLJI010000141.1 GCA_026388655.1 Pseudomonadota bacterium | reverse complement strand
AATTTCCTCCGCGGTGACCGGTTCCGGTTTACCCGGCGCTCCCCCCGCCCCCACAAAGCTCTTCATCCCCGCGGTCAGGATTGCCTGGCCCAGGGCTTCCGCGGTCAGACCGCTGACCGAGATCTCCCCCGAAAGCGCCAGTACCACCGTTTGCCCGTCAGCCCCTAAAACCTGGACGATGAAATGGCTCCCCCGCACCCCGGTAACCGAGGTGGGGCTGACCACCTCGAACTTGGAATCGGAACTCGGAAAATAGCGCCCGATCAAAGCCCGGACTTTTCCCGTCATCAGATCCAGCTTCACCACCCGCTTTCCCTGGAGGTCGGAAAACTGGTGTTCGGTCAGGATCAGGTCGGTTCGCTCCCCCAGGGCAATCAAGCTCTCGTCCCGGAGGAGGATCTTGACCTTGCCCTTTTCCGTCTTGATCCGGTCTTTAACAAACACGGGGGCGCCCTTGGTCAAGGCTTTCTCCATCGTTCCCCCGCCCGGGAAAATATTCACCACCCCTTCCAGCGCCACCACCTCACCCACGGAATCCTGGCCGGCAACTATCCCGGGAAGAAAAAACAGAAAAGAAAACCAGAGAAACCCCAAAACCAAAACTAAAGGCTTTTTCAAAACCCACCTCCCGTTTATATCCCTTGTTTTCATCATCCTGGTTAAACTGCCGCCGCTCCGGCCCCGGGCTAAACCGTGAGATTAAGACCGAGCATTAGAAGCAATCTCTGATATGAATATTTCTCGATATTGGAAAAATTCTCGGTCAGATTCAGCCCGAGTTCCACGCCCCATATTTTGGCAGCCCAGCCCAGCGAACCCCGCAAGCTGATCTCGTCATCCCGCCTTTTGACCCACTCCCCATTATTTTTCTGCACGGTATTCTCGTTGCGGAAACCCCGGTATTCATAAGCGCCCGCGAGGGAAAACCTCGCCCCGAGATACCGGTAATCGAAGCTGGACCCCGCCCGGTGCCCGAGATACTTATAATCCGATCCTGCGGTCAGATTCGCCTTGAAACGATACTCCGGGGCGATCGTCACCCGGTTTTCCGGACCGAAAAAGACAAACTGGCGGAGATTCAGGGCGTGGCTCATTCCATCCTGGCTCATCAATTCCGGGTCTGTGGGGGGTTCATGGAGAATATCCCGCCGGAACTCGTAGCCAAGATAACTGACCAGGCTCGGATTGATCATGTAATTCAAGGACGGCGCCACCGAATGACTCTGGGAATAAAAATCCAGGGAAGATCCGGCCAGGAGCGCGTCATAGGAGTAATTCAGCCGGGCGAGGTATTTTTTCCCCTCGTGAGAAGCGAAAAATCCGAAGGTGTTGTCCAGCATGTCATATTCGCGCGGGTTGAAATCCTCCTGGCCCAGGTCGATATTCAGGCCCTGGTAGTAGGTGTAACTCAAACCGCTTTTGACCCGTTCGGAAAATGAATGGGAAATCTCGCCAAAGCCAAGAAAGATCTGGCGGATGCCCCACTGGTGGGAAACCGACCCGGGCAGCTCGGAATCACGGGGAGCCAGAACCAGGTTGGAATCATACTGGGTTCCCGTCGAAAGCTTGATCCGCCAGAACCGAGGTTTTTCCTGTTTCTCCGAAGCGGCTTCCGCCAGGTCAAACTCCTTCTGGGCATCCTCCTTCTTCCCGAGCTTGAGCAGGGCCAGACCGAGAGAAAGGTGGAATTCCGCTTTGGTGGGAGACTTGCCCAGGAGCTGGCGGAAGATCTGGGCGGATTTCTCGTAGTCTCCGACCTGATAACAGGCCTGTCCGAGGTAGTTGGCCTGGGCCCAATCCCCTTTTTCCGAGCTTAAAACCCCCCGGGTGATGACAATCTCCACCGTCTCCCGCGCCTCGGCCGCAAACGCGGAAAAGGGAAGCAACCAGTTCCACCAGACGAGGGAAAACACCAGGATTGAGTATCTCCAGAACTTGCCCCCCGGTAACTTGCTTGAACCAAATTTCATGTCTGCCATCCTTTTCCAGATTTAAAATATCCACCCGCCCGTGTTAAGTCACCTATCCTAAATACGGTGAAAACATGCCTTACATTATAACAAATATCAAATAGACAATCGGAAAGTCAACCCTTCGACTTCCCTGGTCCAAAGTCCGGGGGATGTTTCAGAAGGGCGTTTTTTTCATTCCCGAAATATTAACCCTTGCCAGATACGTAAAACCTTGTTTAATTTTTAGGGAATGTCCAAGAGCTCGAATGTCATCGCCATCGTAGGCAAGGGTGGAGTCGGGAAAACCGCCCTTTCCGCTTCCTTGGCCCGGGTCCTCATTTCCTCCGAGCAAAATCCCCTCCTGGTCGATGCCGACCCCGCCCAAGGGCTCACCTATCTGATGGGCTTCGGACCGGATCACAAAACCATCGGACTGGTCCGCGATGAAATCATCGAGAAAGCCCGGGCCAAAGGTAAAGACGCCAAGGAAGAAATCGCGGCGACGTTTGATTATCTGATCGCCGAAACCCTGATGGAAAAAGAAAGTTTCAGCCTCCTGGCCATGGGCCGTGGCCAGTCCAAGGGTTGTTTTTGCCCCTTGAATAACCTGCTCCGCCAAGCGATCGAATCGCTTTCCCGGAATTTCCCATATGTCCTGATCGATGCCGAAGCCGGGATTGAACAGATTAACCGGGAGGTGGTCCGGAGCGTAACCCACCTGATCATTCTGATCGATCTCTCCTTCCGGAGCATCGCGGTCGCGGAAAAAATCCAGGAAACCCTGAAACGGCTCTGGATTGAATGCCGTCTGGGCGTGGTGGCTAACCGATCCTCAGGCGATTCCAGCCAGATCCAGGAAGCCCTCCGGGCTCAGGGGATCGAAATCTGGGGCATCATCCCGGAAGACCCCGTCCTCCGGGAAAATGATTTAAAAGGAAAAACCATTTTTGAACTTCCGGAAAATTCAGCTATGCTAATTGCGGCTCAAAAAATCGCCGAGAAAATCAGTTAATGAATTGCCGGTTTTTCAATTCCATCCCTGAAACGTAAAATTATTGGTAATTTTTGTTTTATGCTGGTGATCTGGTCATTGGTCAATGAACCTCCCCGCGACAAGACCGCGGGGTATCTAAGTAATGTTGTTAAGACGTCCGTCATCCCTGCGAAAGCAGGGATCCAGAGACTTTCGAAAAAAACTGGATTCCCGCTTCCCTCCGGGGCGTAGGCCCCTCCAGGCCGGAGGCCGCGGGAATGACAGCAACAAGGAAACCCCGTGGCCAGACCACGGGGAATTACAAGTTCAATAATCGAGGGAGGCCATGAAAGACAAACAGGAAATCTTGGAGATATTCGGCCAGGTCATATCCGGTCCGATGAACCGGTATGTCTCCCGCTGGAAGGACTCGGGGAACAAGATCGTGGGATATTACTGTTCCTATATCCCGGAGGAGTTGTTCACCGCCCTGGGGGTTTTTCCCTACCGGATCCGCGGCGCCGGCAGCAAGGATTCCTCCGTGGCGGATGCCTATCTCTCCGCCCGCCTCTGCACCTTTGTCCGTCATAGCCTCGCCCTGGCGCTTTCCGGGGAACTCGATTTCCTGGATGGCGTGGTTTCGTTGAATTCCTGTGATCATATCCGCCGGGGTTTCGACCTCTGGAAAATCAAGGTCAAACCAAAATTTTCATACTTTATCTCGGTCCCGAGAGTTCAGGATGACCGCGTTCTCTTCTGGTTCGAGGAGGAGATGGAAGGCCTGAAAAAAGCGTTGGAAGATCATTTTGGGAAAAAGGTCACCCCGGAAGGGCTAAGTTCCGCCATTACCCTCCACAATCGGGCCCGGATTCTACTCAAGGAACTGCTGGACCTCCGAAAAATGGATCCTGCCCCTCTTTCCGGCGCCGAAGCCCTGACCGTCTCGGTGGCTTCCCAGCTCATCCCGGAACGGGACCTGATCCCCCTCCTGGAGGACCTTCTAGCCGGCCTGAAAAAATCCGGCGGCGGCCAGCCCGCCCGCGCCCGGCTGGTGGTGGCCGGGGGTGAGCTGGACGAACCGCAATTCATCCGGAACATCGAGGAACAGGGCGGCCAGGTGGTGGCGGACGATGTCTGCTTTGCCATCCGCTTCAAGGCGGACGGGATCATTTTCCAGCGCATGAAGTTCTGCGATATCTGGGCCGGCGAATCCCACAATATGTTCTGGCGGATGAAAAAAGCCGGGATCCCCATTTTGGTCCTCGACAGGGAATACCTGGTTCCCGCCTCAGGCCAGGTCCAAACCCGGGTCCAGGCATTTCTGGAAAGCATGGGCAAGTGAAAAAAGGCAAGGCGCAGGGAGCTGAGAGCAAGGGGTAAAGAGCTCGGACAAAAAACAAAAAGCGAATAGATAAGAGCGGATAGCTGAGAGCGAGGCCCAATGGCAAATTCCAAATCCCAGTAATCGGACAATGACAAATTGCTCAATTCCAAGTCTTCAACCCGAAACTAGAAACCCGAAACCCGAAACCGTGATTGTGGCCGGTGTTGACATCGGCTCCACCACCAGCAAGGCGGTGATCCTCCAAGGCCACCGGATCGCGGGAACCTTTATCGGCCCGAGCTCGACCAATCCCACCAAAACCGCCGAGGAGGTGTTCCGGAAAGCCTTGGAGGAAGCCCGGATCGAGCGAAACGAGGTCAGGCATATTGTCGGGACCGGTTACGGCCGGGCCCGGGTGGCTTTTGCCAACGAAAACATTTCCGAGATCTCCTGCCATGGCAAGGGAGCCCATTTCCTGGTTCCCACCGTGCGCACCGTCATCGACATCGGTGGCCAGGATACCAAGGTTATTTCCGTGGACGCCCAGGGCAGGCTTCAGGATTTCGGGGTGAACGACAAATGCGCGGCCGGGACCGGCCGTTTCCTGGATTTCATCGCCGGAAGCCTGGGCCTGAAGGTGTCCGATCTGGGCCGGCATCATTTCGAAACGGGCGAACCGGTCACCATCAGCCACATGTGCAGCGTTTTCGCCGAGTCCGAAGTCATCAACCTGATCAACGAGGGCGCCCCTCTCGCCAGCGTGGTGAAAGGCCTGCATCTTTCGGTGGCCAGCCGGATCAACTCCATCGCCCGCCGGGTCGGCCTCGTCCCGGAAGTGGTGATCACCGGGGGCGTGGCGAAAAATCCCGGGGTGATAAAATGCCTGGAGGAAAAACTGGAGGTCGAGTTGAAATCCCTGCCCGGGGATTTTGACCCCCAGCTGATCGGCGCTTTAGGGGCGGCGGTGATCGCCGCGGAAAAGGTAAACAAATGATTCATACGGATTAAAACTGATGCAAACGGATGAATAATCCGTCTGAATCTATTTAAGAAAGGAGGATAAAACATGAGCATCTTCAAGGATTCCCCGGAACTGGAAAAGATCCTGGGAGGATATTTCCGGGAAGCGGTCATGATCCCCAAGGGAGAGCGCGGTTTGATCGACGCCTACATCGGGGTCCTGACCGATCCGCAAAACCACTCCCTGGCGGAGGAATTTTTCGAGATCATGACCGACGGGGACAAGAAACTCATCCAGCAATACCTGGGGTATATCGCCGGCGGCAATCCCGAGCAGATCAAACAGGCGGAGGCCGAAATCCTGAAACAGGGCAAGTTCGTCGAGGAGACTCTCCAGTCCGCCCAGATGATCCTCCGTTTCAACCTCCGGGAACCTGACCTTTCGATTATCATCGACGCCACCGAAAACCCGATCGGGGTATATATTAATGACCAGACCCGAAAACCCTCGGCGGATTTCAGTCTCAAAGCGGATTTCGCCAATAAATTCTGGAACGGCAAGGTCAACCTGGCTATCGCCCTGACCAAAAAAGACATTGTAGCCCGCGGCTCCATTCCCAAGATTCTCAAGCTGGTGAAAATCCTGGGGCCGATGTACGGGTTCTATAAACTTTATTTGAAAAAGCTGGGCCGTCAGGATTTGATCCTTTCTTAATAAGGTTCATAGTTCAAGGTTCAAGTTCTTTGGAATTTGGTCATTGGTCATTGTTTGGTGATTGGGATTTGGTTATTGGTCATTGCTTAATTATTGGGATTTGGCGCTTGGGATTTGTTTGGGATTTGGGATTTATTAATTGGGATTTCCCCGGAGGGTGCTAATGGCCATTCTCGGCAAAGAACGCTTTGAGGACCTGGAAGCAATCCACGAAGGAATCACGGGGATGCTCGAGATTTACAAAGAAGACCCCGCCTCGCGGGGCCTGAACGCCTACTTCAAGGCTTTCTCCCAGCTGGTCGAGAATCTCTGCCGGCCCTTCGACGATAAGCAGCCGGTGGTCTGGTACAACCTCGGAATGAGTCCGGAGCTGATCCTCGCCCTGGAAGACGTTCACAATATCCCGATCGAGGCCTATCCCGCCCTCCAGAACATTGTCGGCGACGTCAACTTCACCCTGGATTACATCGACCGGGCCGAGGCCCACGGTCTCCCCCCCGAGGTGTGCTCGGTGGACAAGGCCGGGGTGGGAGCGGTCTTGAAAGGCATCATGCCGAAGCCTTCCTGTATCCTGGGGGTCAATACCCCCTGTGATTCCCAGCTGGCCGCCCTGCCCTCGGTGGCCGAGATTGCGGAAGCCCCCATGTTTCTGATCGACATCCCTTACCTTTATGGAGAAAGGGAAGTTGAATATGTGGCCCGGCAGATCCGGGACGCCATTCCCTTCCTGGAAAAACATACCGGTAGGAAATTCAGCTGGGAGCGCTTCCGGGAAATCTGCCTGCGGGCGAACCGGATGAGTGAAAACCTCCTGGCCTGGAATGAATTCCGGAAGGCGGTCCCCTGCCCGCAGATATCCAAGATCATCTGCCTGATGGTGCCCCTTTTCATCACCTTTGCCGGGACCGAAACCGGCGTGGTCACCGCCGCGGAGCTGGCCGCGGAAGCCCGGGAAAGGAGCGAGCGGGGCGAGGCCGCGGTGGAAGGCGAAAAAATCCGGGCGGTCTGGTACCAGGACCCGGTCTGGTTTGACCTGCAATTCTACGACTGGATGGAAAGCGAGTTGAAAATGGTTATCCCGATGGACCTTTTCGGCTATCACGCCCCGGAAGGCATGATTGATGTCAGCTCCCGGGAAAGCATGATTCGGGGCCTAGCCCACCGCTTCATCCGGGTCATGCCGATGTCCCGGCAATTCAAGGGACCGATTGAATGGTACCTGAACGACTACCTCACCCTCTGCCGGGAATATAAAGCCGACTTCGGTATTTTCGCCGGCCATGTCGCCTGCAAGCACGCCTGGGGCGGGCTCGGCCTGCTTAAGGAAAAGTCCCGGGAGATCGGGATGCCCCTGCTCGTATTCGAGTTCGACATGTTCGACCCCCGGGTCACCCCGGTGGAATCCATCCAGGACCAGATCACGCAGTTCGTCAATAACGTGGTTCTTCCGCGGATGGAATCAAAAAAATAAAGCTTGTTACTGATAGCTGAATGTGGCCTGCCCGGCGCACCGTAAACCCGAAAAATACAGTTGGTATTCCCAGGTAGTCATGTAGTCGCCCGATTTATCGGGCGCTTTTAAAAACCGCCGATGAATCGGCAGACTACAAAAAGATCCGGTCGTGAAAAACAGTGATTTGGATTCAAATGCTTTTTTCGGGATAAAAAAAGGGCCCCGGAAACGGGGCCCTGATAATCAATTCGGAAAATATTGCTTGCGCGGATTGTATTATTTGCCAGCGGGCTTCGCCGGAGCGGCCGGAACCGGAGCCGCAGGGGCGCCAATCGGAGCGGTGGCGCCAGCCGGCGCGGTGGCACCTTCCGGAGCCGGAGGAACGATCTTGGTAAGATTGATATCCTGTCCGCTGAGGGTTTTCCCCGCTTCGACAACGATACCCACCAACGGCTTGGAATCGTATCCTTCCTTCTTCGCTTCCAGGGTGTACTGGCTGGCGACTACCCCTTCGATTTTGTAAGCACCCGCGTCATCAGTGGTAGCAGTCAGGGTTGTTCCCGCCACGGAAATTGCGATCCCGGCATTACCGGCCGCGGCGCCATCCAGGGTGGCTTTTCCTTCGATTGTGCCGGGTTTCTTCGCGCATGCAAAAGCCAGAGCTAATCCCAAAGCCAGAGAAACATACATAACCTTTTTCATTTCTGAATCCCTCCTACAAATTGGTTAATAAAACGTTAAAGCTCCTAAAAAACTTCCCGCGGAAAAAAATACGATTTCCGATCCCTAAGGCGGCCAGGCATTGCTGTGATTTCCCGAAATCTTCTTCATCTAATTTTCACCTCCCATTCCAAATTATCAAACATAAAAATATTCTTGGATTTTTTCGGAGAAGCTAAAATAAAATTTAACCTTTGTCAAGTCACCATATTGCAGTGCTTGATCCATTAAATCGATTTTAGGATAAGAACACAAGGAAGAAGTGAAAAATGTACAAAAAATCCCGGGTTTCGGAAACCGAATTGTAATTTTGGGATGTGGATTTCCCAGTAATTACCGGGAGATAAAACGGTCAACCCTTCGACTTCACCGGTCCCAAGCTCGGGGTATGCTCAGGATTATTAATAATAAATATTAATTCCCCGGCTAAAGAGCGGACTGTTTTCGTATTCTTTAATCGCCGCGCGGATGGCCTTCCGGAGCCGGTTATCAATATCGGGCTTGGCCACCACGGCGAATGGCTTGCAAGCCTTGATCTTTTCCCAGCAAAGTGTCTCCCGGGGCCACCCGGTAAATATTATTCTCTGGGTACACGAATGCTTCGACATCAAGGCTTCCAGAACCGGAGAACCCTCGTCGCTGGTTAAGATCTCATCGGAAATAACCACCGAAACCGGTTTCTCTTGGAGAATCCTGATTGCTCCCTCTCCATCCGAAACGGTCAGGAGCTCATAATCCCCATCATTAAGCAGGCGGGAAAAGGCCCGGAGAATCAGTTGGTCGTCATCAATCATTAGAACGCGGTGTTTTTGAACCATTTTTCCTCCCCTCCACCTCCCGGCAGATAAGACTGACCGGAATCAATCCCTGCAAACGGCGCTCGGACTGAGATGCCGAACGACCATCCACCACAATCCGGTCCCCCGGGCTTAACTCCGCCTCTGAGCTGAAAAAAGATTCCCCATTAGCCAGCTGGTGGTAATAAGTTCGGACCTCAAGCCCTGAAAGTTCAGGCCCCAGCCGGATTGTTCTGGATAATATACGTGCCATATAAAGCCCCTTTCTTAAAAAATGGTTGCCCTCTGTATTTACCAAGCAAAATCCGTGCCAGGAATGGTAAAAAACCAAGAAAAGATGCCAGTAGCTGTAATGCCTCAAGCAAATGACATACTTTCTTTTTGTCATTCTGAGCCCTGAGCCTGCCGAAGGGCGAAGAATCTCGTTTTTTTTGCGTTGGAAAACTCAGAAAAACCAGATCCTTCGCTATCGCTCAGGATGACATTTTTAGTGATTTGGCAGCGATCTCGAAATTTAAACACGTATGGCATCGTTGAGGCATTACAAGTAGCCAATAACCGGAAACCGGTTACTTTGGGAAAAAAACAATTAAGGAGAAAAACGCGTAAAAACTAAAAGGCTGGAAAGCTTCAAAAAAGAGTGGGTTTTAGCTCGATATTTCCTGGCCGACTTGATCCGTCGGCTTGGGCAGGTGAAACCAGAAACTCGAAATTAATTAAGTGTTGGTGTCGGTTGTGACGGGAAAGATGAGCTTTGCCTTGGTGCCTTGCCCTGGCTGACTATCTATCCCGATCCGTCCGCCAATTTCCTCGGTCAGCTTTTTGGCCGTGGCCAATCCGAGACCTAATCCTCTCCGTTTCGTGGTGGAGAAATCCTCAAAAATGTTCTTTAGTCTTTCAGGAGAAATACCCGGGCCGCTATCTAAAAATTCTATAAAAACCAAATGGTTGTCCACTCTGGTGGTTATCTTTATTTTCCCTTGCCCACCGACCGCTTCAATCGCGTTGGTGAGGATATTTTTACAGGCCCGTTCCAAAACAAAACGGTCGGCCCTGATCCTGGGGTTCTCCGGCTCGAGCTCCGCAATCCATTCCAGCTTATTCAAGGATGAATCATTGCGATATATTTTCAATATTTCGGATAAAAACCCGTTAACCTCGATTTCAACGATTTGAATCCGGGAGGGTTTGGTTAGATTTCGCAAGCGATCCAGAAATTCGTTGATATTAGTAAACTCCCTCTCTACGGTATTTTTAAATACCTTTCGGATTTGCGGATCATCCGGTTTCTGAACAATCAGGTTAGAGGAATTTTGAATGTTCTGAATCGGGTGGCGGAGATCGTGCACCAGGCCGGCGGCAATCCGCCCGAAGGTCGCCACTCTCTCCTTTCTCCGAATCTCTTCGGTAAGATCGCCGAGCTTTTCCGCCATTTTATTGAATGAATCACCCAGATCGGCCAGTTCGTCCCGACTTTTTATCCGGACGCGGACATTCAAATCTCCCCGGGCGATCATTCCCGTGGCGAAAACAAGTTCGCCCAGAGGCTTGGCAATACCCTTTCCCCCGAAATATCCGACCAGGCTCATCAACACCAGGAACACTATAACCAGTCCAGCCAATTCAAAGGCTAGGAGGTAAGCGGCCCGGAAGGCTTCCCGGGTGGATTGCTCAATCACCACCCCCCATCTCCGACCGTCCGGGAGAATAACCGGAGACGCCACCGACAACGACTTTGTCCCCCCTTTTTCTCGGTATATAACCGGCCGGGAATCCCCCTGGAGAACCGATTTGACCGGCGGCAGGCCGGCAATGTTAATCCCTCGAAGAACATCCGCTTTGCGGTTATCGTTTCCATGGGCGATCAACCGCCCGGAATCGGTAACCACATAGGCGAAACCGGTGTTCCCGATCTTGATCGAATCAACCAGACTCCACATATCAATGAGATTGAAATTCCCGATTAACGCGCCCCGCACTTTACCGAGATGGAAAATCGGAACCAAGATCTTCATTGTCGGGGCCAGGGAAGACGAGATGATTATGTCGGAGAGGGATATCTTCCCTCCCGCCGAGATCTTGAATTCATCCGAATCTAAAATCGTTTTAAAATCCGTTTCCGGACGGGTGGATATCCTTTCATTCGTTTCTTGATCGATCAACAAAACTTCTTCCAACCTCCCGTAATCTATAACATAATTTTTAATAATCCTTTCTTTTTGCGCGGAATTTAGATTTACGTTGCTCAGGTTATCAGCCAGGGTTCTCATCGTATCAATCGAGTTTTTCAGATAGGTTTCTATCTCACTGGCGGCCCGTCTGGTCACGTTTTGATTCCCCTGCATGACCCTTTGGTAAGTCACCCTTAAGGAGGAGTAAATCGAAATGGCCCCGAATAAAATAATAGGAATCAAAGCAACCACCAAAAGGAGTAAAATAAATTTTAAAGAAAGACGTTTCATTTTTATATTTATGTCATTTTATTTGTCATTCCTGCGGAAGCAGGAATCCAGAAAAACAAAATAACTGGATTCCGCATCAAGTGCGGAATGACGAAAATAAGGTAACGCCGTGGCAAGACCACGAGGAATTGCAAGTTCAATTTGGACCGATTTTATATTTTTGTTCATTCTTCGGAACCCACCATTCCGGAATGGATACAAACAATTTCTCGGGTCCGGCTTTAATTCCTCGAAATCTTTTATGAATCGGAACCATTTCTTCTTTCCAGAAAAGGAAAACCCCGGGCGGATCGTCGAATATTTCTCTTTGAAATTTATAATAATATTTCTTTTCTTCGATCCTATCTCCGACCCGCAGAACAAGTTCCAAATCTTCGTCCACTTCCGCATTTTGATAGGAAAAAACATTCAAACCTTTTTGTATCTGAGAGGAATGCCATATCCGGTAATTTAAATATCCCGGATGAATCCCGGAATCAAAACTGAATAGAGCCGCTTCAAACTTTTTAGAAAACAAATACTTACGATTCAGTTCACCCATGGTCACCGGCTGGATCTTAATTTTAATTCCTATTTCGGCAAGATATTTTTCAATTGACAATACTAAATTCTCTGATTGATTTTCTCCCGAGATAATCAAAACCGTAAATTCAAATGGCTTGCCATTCTTCTTAAGAATACCGTTCTTATCCCTTATCCAACCCTCTTCCATAATCATTTTTAAGGCGGTCGCCGGGTCATATGAATAAGGTTTAAGTTCCGGATCAAACGCCCATGAATAAGGGTAAACCGTGCCTGAGCATAATCTCCCGTGATTATTCAGGATTTTTTCGATGATCTCATCGCGATCTATTGCCTGATTTAAAGCAACCCTCACCTTTCTACTTTGAAATAATGGATTTTTCCCGTTGAAAGCCAAAAGATAATAATAAGGGGAAAGATATGAATAAATTTTGATATTTGTATTGTTTTTCATGAAATCAACCTGGCCCGGGGATAAGGGCAAACAAAAATCGACCTCCTCCGTTAAAAGTCTCGCCCAAACCTCGTCCTGGTTTTTATAGGATTTTACGACTATCCCGTCTAAAAAAGGCCTTCCCTTAAAGTAATCTCGATTTGCTTCCAAAACAGCCTCCGATCCGGACAAACGTACCACTTTAAATGGGCCCGTGCCGATTGGGTTCCATAAAAATCTCTCCCTGCCGCCAATATCATTCTCAAAAATATGACGAGGGAGAATCTGAATTATCGAGTTAAAAAGAAAGAGATTTGATATCCCCTTAAGACCGAAAGAAATGGTTTGATTATCCAATACCTTAACATTCTCAACCATGGTCAAATCATAGTTACCGCTTCCAGAATATGACGGGGCTAGGATTTGCCGGAAGGTAAAATCTACATCACTTGCATCATAAACAAACCCATCGTGAAATTTTATTCCTTCTTTCAAATAAAAATTAATACTTTTCTTATCCTCCGACCATTCCCAACCTTTAGCCAGATCTGGAACAATCTCCCCATTTTCATCAATCCCCACCAACCCGTTAAAAATAACATCGGAAAGTATGGAAGATAGAGTGGAAACATCCTTGAGCGGATCTATTCCGGTCAATTTGTCATAAACGCCGAAATATACCCAATCTCCATAATCCTTTTTTTCATGATCACTTTTCCGATGGCAGGATGAAATTAAAAGCAGTGATAAAATTATCGATGCTATTATCTTTCTGGGGGAAATATTCATCAGATAAAAATAAGGCGAACTACAATTCGCCTATCAAATTTATCATTTTTCTTCCGGTTTGAAAACCAGATTTGAAATTCAAACCGAATCTTTCAATCCCTGCTTTTTCCTATCATTATCACTGCATAATTACCCACACGCAACGATTGGTGCCTGGGTTACTCCGCCGGTTTCCTTTTCGGATAATCTTCATTCGTCTTCACCTCCTTTCTTAATGATTTTCATAACCCGAGAAAGAAGCCCTCAGCCTGCCCGAGCCCGGGCAAATCCGGCCAGGAAGGGGCTCCTTTACCCCAAAAAAAGAGCCGCTGAAGCGGCTCCCGATGGTTTGGAAAAAACCGTCCCAATTCGGCCCGATCCCTCGTTTTTCGGGATAAATAAATCGGACAACTACGCGGTTATTAATCCCCAATCCCCGGGGAATTATGTAGTCCGCCGATTTATCGGCAATCGTTATGTGCCCGTCAAATCGGGCAACTGCGCTCTGGTATCCGTTGTATACCCTCATTAAGCCATCGCCCTTCCCGGGATGATTTCCTTTGACACGAAATCGAAGTATTTCTTTTCGCAGGCCGTCCCGAAAAAATCCCCGGTTTTTACATAAGCCCAATACCGGCAGCCGCCGCCGCAGATCGGAAGGTATCCGCACTCGCCGCAATTCCCGAATAAGTCGAACCTGGCGATAAAGCTCTCGGATTTTTCCTCAATGTCGCCGGTATAAAGATCCCCCAACTCGGCCCCTTCCATCCCGATCAAGCCCTCGCATTTGTAAACCTTCCCCTCGGGATCAATCGTATACGCGTCGCGTTTATGAAATCCGCAAGGTCCTAACGACAGTAAATCCATCGTTTCCAACCCTCTTTTCCGGGCCTCTTCATAAAGCCAGAGTTGGGTGGATGGGTCCGACTCCGAAAACGAACAGACATCGCAGTTGTAGCGGGTGCCACCTTGGAAAATGGGCCTGAAATTCACCCGCGAAATCGATTTCCGCAAACCTATACCGATTAAATGATCGTATAATTTTGGAATGCTGTTGAAATTTTCGAGGTTATAATTCGAGCCAATGATGAATTTTAATTTATCTTTTGTTTTCAATAAATTACCAATGATAATATCAAATGTTCTTTTACTTTTTTTCCCGATCCTGAGCTGATTATGCTTATCTTTAGTACCGTCAATTGTTATCTTTACGCATTCCAGCCCCAACGGAACCATTGAATTTATAAAACCGGCTTGGAGAAGGGTCCCATTGGTGATCATCTGGATAGAAAGGCCGATTGACCTTTTCTTGGCTTCGTTGGAAACCAGGGTGGAAATAGCCAGGACGTCCCGCTCCCGGCAAAGCGGTTCCCCTCCATAAAATAAAAGTTGAAGCTTTCTGGGATGGATCGAATCCATCCTCTCCCCGGCCCATTTGACCAGGCGTAGGATGGTTTTTTTGCTGATATTTTTATTTTTTTCGGATGTGTCTATATGAGATTGGAAACAATATACACAGGCCAGATTGCATCTATAGGTCGGCAAAACCGTTATTTGCAATTCCTCTTGATTGATTTGTTTTTGATAAAACCAATCCTTAACCGCCTTATCTTCATTCTTCCTGTTCTCGACCAGGAATCCCAGCTCTTTTAAACTCCCGGCGTATTTTACCAGGAGTTTTTCTCTCTTTTTCGCCGCGATTTTATGTCCGGGTTCGAGAAGCGCCAGGACATCCGATCCAATCTGGGCCTGGCTGTCGCTGAAGGTGTTATAAAGGGTATATTTAAAATCTCCAGCCTCGCTCGGAATAATGATATTGAATTTAGACGGAACCATAAATGTTGAACCCTGTAAGAATACATAAGCAATATCAATACCAAGAGGTGGAAGACCACGTTCCCACTACGGATTGTTTCGAATATCAATCTTTTTTATACCCCGATCTTTTTTCCTGCTTCACGTAAGATATTAAAAAATCACAACTATTTAATGTTTGCGAGCAAATACGCAATAAGAAAAAAACTCATGATTGCTTTGGATAAAATCGGCAGAATGGAAAAAAGATATGATCCTAAATAAACTTAAAATATTCTTAATTAAACAAATTAACGATATTTTTTCATGGATATTAACTGAATACTTGCGTAACTAATCGAAATCAAAGGAAAAATATAATTAGCCAGAAAAAGGCGGTTAATTAGGCAAAAAAAATCCCGGGTCTGATCCCGGGATTCACAAGGAGGTAAAAAGGATGGGCGATGATTTCTAATTACCCATTCTCTATCTATTTTGACCCGGTAAATTAAAAAAAGTTCTCAATCTAAAAATTAAATTTGGTTCATTCTTAAAAAAGTTGGAATCGAGTTCAGGGTAGTTGCCCAATTTATTGGGCGGTTTTAATTAAGCCGATAAATCGGCAAACTACAAATTAAATACAAAAGACCTTAAATCTTTAAATTTATGCCGCCGTAAAAAGAAATCCCGGGAAGAGGGAAACCTTTAACCTCGGAATACTTCTTGTTAAGAAGGTTTTCTCCCCGGAAAAACACCGACAGGCTTTCCATCGGTTGGAGCGAATACGGAACCGTATATTCGGAGAAAAGGTTGAGCCGGTTGAACCCCGGATTATTCCCCTTCAGCAATGTCCCTCCGGGATTGAGAATATCATAAGGTTCGTCAAACCTCCCCCGATTTTCCCAGGAAAGTCCGACATACAATTTTTCCATCGGCAAAACGCTCAGCGTCCCGCTGAAGCTATGCTCGGGTCTCCAGAAAAAGTTCACCCACTTCTCCATCGGTTGTCCGCTAACTTCATCAAATTCATAAGTTCTTTTTCGCATCTGGTTAAAGGTGTAGCCGAATCTTATTTTAATACGCTTGTCCGGCTGAAAAACCAAACTGGTCTCCAAACCATCGGACTTGGCCAGGTCGGAATTCTGCAGCTGGAAAGAATCCGGAACCAATCCGATCAAATTCTCATATCTGATCCAGAATCCGGTCAGGTCAAATTTTATTCCGTATTCTTTAAACTCCTGCTCCAAACCGGCGTCGTAGCTCCAGGCTTCTTCCGGCTTGAGTTCCGGATTCCCCTTTATGGGGAAGAATCTTTCATCAATTGAGGGGTTGCGGTAACCCCTCCCAAAACCTCCCCGGATCTTAGTCCCTAACCTATCCAGTTTGAAAGCCGCCGAACCGCGGGGGGAGATAAAAGGTTCGGAATCGGGTCGATCCGAGCTGAAATCCATCCGAAGTCCCGCGTTCAGATAGAAGAAACCCATCATCTTCAACCGATCCTCAAGAAAAAACGTCCTTTCGATCCGTTTACCGTCTATTTTCAACCATAGCGGATCACCCTGCCCAGCCAGAGGCAGGTTGGTTTCCATAGTCTGTATGGCGTTTTCTTCGGAGTACTCCGTACCCAAAAGGACGGAATTCATTTCGACCGGGGTCAAATACATCTGGATTCCCGCGCCTCTTCTCATCGCGTTCGTCCAGGAGGCGTGGTAATCCGTCCATCCGGGATCGGAAGGATTCATCAAATCATCTTCACCGCGCAGGACCGAACCATGGATTTGTAATTCTCCGTTCAGAAAAAGCGACTTCCGGAGAGAAACCGCCGTCAGCAGGGTTTCTCTCTCTTCCGAGTAATTGGAATCTTTCACCTGGGTCAACACCTCGTTCTGAATATACAAAGAAATAGGGGTATCCAGATAAAGCTCCTTTTTCGACTGGGAGAAAAGGGCGGAGATTCCCACCTCCACCCCTCCGGGGATCAGGACCTGAAACTTGCCCGTGGCCAGGTTACCGGCAAAACCGTCCCGGGCATTCCGGCCCCCGCTGTCCACCCGGGCCAATGCCAGCGAAAAAGCGCTTTCTTCCCCCGCGGCGGTGAATTCCGCCCGTTCCTTAGAAGTGGAAAAACTACCGCCCTCGGCCCAGGCGGAAATTCCCTTTTCCTTCCTGATTCCATGCAGGAGGGAGCGGCCGGGATAAGGAATCAGATTGATCACCCCGCCGATGGCGTCGCTCCCGTAAAGCGAACTATAAGCCCCCCGGACGATCTCGATCCGATCCAAACCGGCCACGAAGAAATCCCCCAGGTCGGCGGCCCGGGTATAGGGCGAATTCAATCTCACCCCGTCGAAAAGGATCAGGCTTTGATTATTTTCGCTCCCGCGAATCCGGATCTCCGTCTGCTCGCCCACGGACCCGGAGGTTTGTACCCCCACCCCCGAAACCATCCGGAGCTGTTCTGAAATTAAAGGAGCGGAATCGGCTCGGACCTCCCTCGTATTAATGATAGTTATCGAATCGGTGGCTTCGTCCACCGGACCGGGAATCCGGGTGGAAGTAATCTCGACCGGCGTGAGTTGGACCGGCTGATCGGAACTATCCTGGCCGAAAATCCGAACCGGGAATATTAAAACCAGTAAAAACAATATTGGGAAAAAGTAGCCGGCGAATATCCTCTCTGCCCTCATGGAGATTGTTTCCTACTCTTTTTTTTCCTCTTCGGCGGGCAGGACCAATGATTTTCGTCTCTTTCTCGCGTGTAAAACCCGGTGGACGGTTACCGGGTGGCGATAATACTTCAGGGGCCGACCCCGAGTGGTGTGAGGCTTGGACGCTTTTTCCAACCCCAGGCGACGCATGCGGTATTTCAGGCTGCTGAGGTTAATGTTCAATTCCCGGGCGGTTTCCGTCTGGTTCCAGCGGCATCTCTCCAAAACCCGGAGAATATACTGGCTTTCAAAAGCCTCCTTGGCTTTTCGGAGGGTATTGAAGCGATGCCGGCGGG
Source organism: Pseudomonadota bacterium (assembly GCA_026388655.1). Taxonomy (GTDB): domain Bacteria; phylum Desulfobacterota; class JAPLJL01; order JAPLJL01; family JAPLJL01; genus JAPLJL01. Next base: position 54,974 of record JAPLJI010000141.1, on the reverse strand, counting down.
GGGCGGTTCCGGCCTCGGCGGAATAATCCTGAAAACTCTCAAAGCAGAATTCCATCGGCAGATCCTCGATGGTAATAACCTCCCGGGGTACTATCGCCACCATCCGCTCGATTACATTCTCGAGCTCCCGGATATTCCCGGGCCAGTTATAACGGGAGAAGAGTCTGATTACTTCCGCAGCCACCCCCCGCACCGATTTGCGAAAACGACGGTTGTACCTTTCGATAAAAAGATTTACGAGTTCCGGAATGTCCTCCAATCGTTCCCGCAAGGGGGGTAGCGTGATGGGAATGACGTTGAGCCGGTAATAAAGATCCTCGCGGAACTTACCCGCCTCCACCGCCTTCTTCAAATCCAGATTGGTGGCCGCGATGATCCGGGTGTCTATCCGGATGGTTTTACTCCCCCCTACTCTCTCGATCTCGCCGGATTGGATCACCCGGAGCAGTTTAGCCTGGAGATCGAAGGGCAGATCGCCGATTTCATCCAGAAAAATCGTGCCCCCGTTGGCCAGCTCGAATTTGCCGAAATGCATCTTGTGCGCGCCGGTGAAAGCGCCCTTTTCATGACCGAAAAGCGTGCTCTCCAGCAGGTCCTTGGGAATGGAAGCCAGGTTGACCGTTACGAAAGGGGCCTCGGACCGGTCGCTGTTTTTATGGATCATGCGCGCGATCAGATCCTTGCCGGTGCCGCTTTCCCCCATTAAAAGGACGGTCGCCGGCAGGGAAGAGACCCGTTTAACCACATCATAAATCGCCTGCATCTTCGGGTTCTCTCCAATGATAATATCCTGAGGGATCACCGATTCGATTTCACAGGTGAGATAACGAATCTGGCGGGCTTGCTCCTGTTTTTCATAAATGCGGTTAACCAGGTTCAGAACCTCATCGTAATTGATTTCCTTGGTGATATAGTCGTAGGCTCCCAGTTTCATCGCGGCGACGGCTTTTTCCACCTCCCGCACCATGGTCACCATCACCACATCCACATCATCGAATCTCGCTTTTATCCTCCGTAAAACCTCAATCCCATCAATCCCGGGCATAAGAATATCCAGAAGGACAATCCGAACGTCTTCATCTTCAACCAGGGATAAAGCGGTCTCCCCGTCTGGGGCGGTGAGAACGGGATAATGGCCGGCCAGCACTGCTTCCAGGGTTTCCCGGATGCTTGGGTCGTCATCAACAACCAGGATTTTGCCTAATTGCGTTGACAAATCGGCGGTCTCCTTCGCCCGTGCGAAAAAAATATAAGGTCAAGAAAAACAAACCCCTCCGGCAAATTAGCTTAAAATATGATCATAAATAATAATATTATTGTCAAATATTAAGATGTTAAAGAAAGCGTCAGAAAACATTCGCGGGGGCGGAGGCTGCGCCCCCAAAGGCCGTTCGTAATACTTCGATAACGCCAGAATCCCGCCCTCTCAACTTTGAGCGGACCCCGGGAATTGAACGGGTAAAGTTGAAGGGCTGGTTATTTTTGCGGGTTGACAAACTCCTGGTAGAGTTTTTCCCGCAGGGAAGGCCCATCCAGATTGGTGATGATAGCTCCCTCGATCGCCAGAGAAATCCGGCCGGACTCCTCGGAGACCACAATCACCAGGGCATCGGTCTCTTCGCTCAAACCGATGGCCGCCCGGTGCCGGGTCCCCATTTCCTTGCTGACGTTGGGATTAACCGTGAGGGGGAGAAAACAACCGGCGGCCACGATCCGGCCCTCCTGAATAATGACCGCCCCGTCATGAATCGGTGAATAGGGCAGGAAAATGCTGATGATCAGCTCCTTGACCACCTGGGCATCTATCTGCACCCCGCTCTCCAGATAATCATTCAGGCCTGTTTTCCGACCCAGGACAATCAAGGCCCCGATGCGTTTGTTGGCCAGGGAAACACCGGCTTTTACCAGTTCCTCCACCAGGGCGGCCTCCAGGGAACCGGCCTTCCTCCCCCAGAACGGGTTTCGCCCGAATTGGGAGAGGGCGCGCCGGATGTCATGCTGGAAAATCACGATGATGATCAGGACAATCGAGCTGAGCAGGTTATCCAGGATCCAGCTCAGAGTAATGAGTTCCAAACGCTGGGAAATGATAAAAGCGCCGACGACCACCGCGAGGCCGATCAGCATCTGCGCGGCCCGGGTGCCCCGGATGAGGAGGATCATCCGGTAGATCACATAGGCCACGATCAGGATGTCAATAACATCCCGGAGCCAATTAAAACCGTGAAAGAAATCCGGCATAACCAGTTAAAAGTGAAAGATGAAAAATATTAAATAATCCCCTCAAAAGCTGTTATTATTTTAAACCCCGATTAAAATATTTCCAAGCTTTTTTATTTCCTTTTCACTTCTTGTTTTTCACGTTTAATAAATATCTTTTTCTTTTTACCCTATCTCACTTTTTACCCATCGACTTCGCTCAGGGCAAGCTTTTCCCTTTTCACATTTTTTATCGCGGTTACTATCCGGACCACTTTCCGGGCCGCCCGGACATCGTGCACCCGGATAATTTCCGCCCCATTCCAGGCGGCAATCGCCACCGCCGCCAGGGTGCCCTCCAGCCGCTCGTCAACCGGCTCGTCCAAGATCTTGCCGACAAAAGACTTCCGGGAAGGACCCACCATCACCGGCTTGCCCAGGGCCTGGAAATCCGCCAGGCGGTTAATGATCTCCAGATTATGTTCCATCGTTTTTCCGAAACCGATACCGGGATCGATAATAATATTTTCCGGCCTGACCCCGCTCCTCTCGGCTTTTTGAATCGCCCCAGCCAGGAATTCCTTGATTTCCGCAATTAAATCCCGATAAACCGGGTTTTCCTGCATCACCTGGGGCCGCCCGAGGGTATGCATCAGAACCACCGGTACACCCGACTCCGCCACCACCGAGACCAGGTCCGGGTCAAAGGTCAACCCGCTGATGTCGTTGATCATCTCCGCCCCGGCCTGCAGGGAAACCCGGGCGACCTCGGCCTTGTAAGTATCAATGGAAATCGGGATGGGTATCCTCCCGGCCAGAAATTCAATCAGCGGAACCACCCGGCGGATTTCTTCCTCCGGAGTGACTGAATCCGAACCGGGACGGGTTGATTCTCCCCCGATATCCAGAAGGTCCGCGCCCTCCTCCACCAGCCGGAAGGCCCTCTCCTCCGCCCGGGACCGGTCGAAATAACGGCCCCCGTCGTAGAAAGAATCCGGGGTGACATTCAGAATCCCCATTATCAGGGGAACCCCGTCCAGTTCCAGGATCCGATTTTTAAAACAAATCCGCTTCATAAAAAAATAGGGGCACATTCGGCCGTGCCCCCAAAATATTTGCTTTTTTATTTTTTGCGATCAATAACTGGCAATACCTTCTCGCCCCTCGTTCAGAAACCGCTTCAAACCGGCGGGGCCGATTCGTTTTCTGGTCGCCGCCGGAATCGGGGACGCTATTTTTCCCCTGGATGATCTCCTCGATCTCCGGCCCGTCCAACACCTCTTTTTTCAGAAGGGCGGTGGCCAGGCGCTCCAGGGTCTCCCGGTTGGCCTGGATAATCGATCGGGCCCGTTCATGGCATTCCGAAACGATGCGCTTGACTTCCTGGTCAATCAGCCGGGCGGTAGTGTCGCTGTAGTCCTTGGACTGGACGAAATCCCGCCCTAAAAAGATCAGTTCGTCCTTTCTCCCGTAGGTCAGGGGCCCGAGTTTTTCGCTCATCCCCCATTCGCAGACCATTTTGCGGGCGATTTCGGTGGCGCGCTCCAGGTCGTTGCCGGCCCCGGTGGTGATCGAACCGAGTACGATTTCCTCCGCCGCCCTGCCCCCGAGCAGGACCGTGACCATCGCGAGCAGATAATCCCGGGTGTAATTATGGCGGTCGTCGATGGGGAGTTGCTGGGTCACCCCCAGGGACATCCCCCGGGGGACGATGGTCACCTTATGAATCGGATCCGCCCCCGGGGTGAGCTTGGCCGCCAGGGTATGCCCCGACTCGTGATAAGCGGTCAGGCGCTTCTCCTCTTCGTTGATGATCATGGATTTTCGTTCCACACCCATCAAGACCTTGTCCTTGGCTTCTTCAAAATCGGGCATCTTCAGGTTATCCTGGTTTTTCCGCGCCGCCAGGAGGGCCGCCTCGTTGACCAAGTTCTCCAGATCCGCCCCGGAAAAACCGGGGGTTCCCCGGCCAATGGTTTCCAGGTTGACATCATCGGCAAGAGGGGTTTTGCGCGTGTGCACTTTCAAGATTCCCACCCGCCCATTCAGATCCGGACGGTGCACCACCACCCGGCGGTCAAACCGGCCCGGGCGCAGCAGGGCCGGGTCCAGCACATCCGGACGGTTGGTGGCCGAAATCAGGATCACCCCTTCATTGGACTCAAACCCGTCCATCTCCACCAGGAGCTGGTTCAGGGTCTGTTCCCGCTCGTCGTGGCCTCCTCCCAGCCCGGCGCCCCTTTGCCTCCCCACCGCGTCAATCTCGTCGATGAAAATGATGCAGGGGGCGTGCTTTTTCCCCTGGTTGAAAAGATCCCGCACCCGGGAGGCCCCGACCCCGACAAACATCTCGACGAAATCGGAGCCGGAAATGGAAAAGAAAGGCACCTCGGCCTCTCCGGCAATCGCCCGGGCCAGGAGGGTTTTCCCCGTTCCGGGGGGGCCGACCAGCAAAACCCCCTTGGGAATTCTTCCCCCCAGGCGGGTGAATTTCTGGGGATCGCGCAGGAACTCGATAATCTCTTCCAGTTCGTTTTTGGCCTCGTCAATCCCGGCCACGTCCTTGAAGGTCACCTTGTGCTGGCTCTCGGTCAGGAGCCGGGCCCGGCTCTTCCCGAAGGAAAGGGCCTTGCCTCCCCCGGTCTGGATCTGCCGGTAAATTACTACCCAGAGAACAATGATCAAAAGGAAAGGTATCCAGGTGATCAGGAACCCCTTCCAGGTCCAGTTCTCGTCCGTAATCTTGGCGCTGATCTGGACCTTTTTCTCCTTCAGGAAGCGAATCAAATCCTGGTCTCCCGGGTCGATCACGGTGAAAGGCTCGTCCCCGAGGGTACCCTTGATCCGGCGGCCGTCGATGGTCACCTCGGTGATCTTCCCCAGCTCGACCGAACTGATAAACTCGGAATATTTCAGCTCCGTTACTTTTTTCTTTTCCTGGCGGAAGAGATTGAACAGCACGATCATGGTCAGGATGATAATCGCCCAGAGCATTAAATTTTTCGAGATATTTTTCATACTTGAATAATAGGAAATGTTTTCCCAAACTTCAATCTTCCGTCTGTCAGCAAGGCTGCTAATTGACGATTGACGATTATTTTTTCCCCATTCGTCATTCGTCAATCGTCATTCGTCAATTTCTTGGTTTTTCACTCGTCATTCGTCATTCGTCAATCGTCAATTTCTTGGTTTTTCACTCGTCATTCGTCAATCGTCATTCGTCAATTTCTTGGTTTTTCACTCGTCATTCGTAAATCGTCAATCGTCAATTCCCTTTATCGATTTCTTCGCTTTTGACCCCCGGGGGTAATTCTCAGTCGATCGCAAACCCGCTCCGCCCGCACTCCGCCCGGAAGTGAAAGCCGGCGGGTCGGTCTTCCCGGACCCAAAACTACCTCCAGCTCGCGGAGAACCTCCCAGCCCGGGGGTGGCAGATTCTCCTTAACCTTGGAAATGGCTAAACGTAAAACCCTCCGGCGAATCGCCGGAGGCAGGCTCCCAAGCATTGCTACTGACAAACCAATGCCTTTATCTTCAGCCAATCGGCATTTTTTAAAAGCTTCCTGGGCCAAGGTCTCCAGAAATTCCTCTTCATCCCTTAAAATCTCCGAAAGCCGGAGAACCATTTTATCGAGGTGGGGAGCAACCTCCTTTCGAATCACCGGCATAATCCTCCCCCGGATCCGGTTGCGAAGGTACTTAGGATCCCGGTTGGACCGGTCTTCCTGCCAGTTGGTCTTCTTTTCCCGGAGGTATCCGACGATCTCTTCCCGGGTTCTCTCCAGCAGGGGGCGGATCACCATGATGGAGTTTCCGGATTTTGGGCTTAAGGGACGCCGGGGGGGAATACCGGCGAGACCGGATCGTCCCGTTCCCCGGATGATTTCCAACAAGACTGTTTCGGACTGGTCGGTAGCGGTATGACCGAGCGCGATCCGGTTGAACCCGTTTTCCCCGGCGATTTTCCCCAGGAAATCATACCGGGCCCGGCGGGCCCTTTCCTGCGGGGAACGGGAATCCTTCTTCTTTAAATCTTTTCCCGCTTTCCCGGCGAAAAAAGGCACTCCCAGGCTCAGGGATTTTTTTCGGACCCATTCCAACTCGCGGCCGGCTTCCTTCCGGAGACCGTGGTGGAAGCAAGCCACGGCCAGTTCAAAACCCAGGCGTTCCCGGAGCTCCCGGAGCGCCAGGAGCAGGGCCGTGGAATCCGGCCCCCCGGAAACGGCCGCCAGAACCCGGTCCTGGGGTTCAATCATTTGATATTTCCGGATGGTTTCCGCGACCTTCCTTAGAAAAATACGGCTTTTTTTGTTTTCCCTCACCTGCGGCCTTCAGAATGGAATTTATTTTGAACTAAAAATTTGTTGTTTGTTTGGGATTTGGAGCTTGGAATTTATGATTTGGGATTTAATAATGGTGGCGGTGGAGGGACTTGAACCCCCGACCTAGCGGATATGAGCCGCTTGCTCTACCGACTGAGCTACACCGCCATGAACATTTCCAACACCCTAAAAACCTTTCAAAAGTAATGCCGATCCCCCCGGCCTGTCAATCACGCGCAGGCAAGGAATAGGCCCTTTCCAGGCCCCGGGCGCGCGGCTGGAACCTGTATCTTTTTCCTTTCATCTTTTCCCAAAGGATTTCAATATAAAGCCGCGGTTCTACCTCCCGGCGGCCGATCCCGAGATCCCGGAAAACCTTTTCGATCTTCCGGAGGGCCTGCGGCGCTTCCCTTTTCTCCCGGCAGAGAATCTCCACCTCGATGAAGTTCCCCAGGTCGGAAACCCGGTTGAGCTCAATGGTGATTTCCGGGTCCTGCCGGTGCCGATAGATTCGGGAATGCTTCTCTTTCCGGACAAACATCCGGAAACCGACACTTTCGAAAAGCCCGGCCCAAAGGGCGGGATTCTTGATCGGCACTTCCGTTTCCCGGTTGATCTCGCTCTGGCGCAGGATTTTTTTATCCTTGAAGGTCACCCAGGATTTGCCCCCTTCCAGCCTGATCCGGAAACAGTTCTTGATCGGGTCCCGATCCCCGGCGGGGGCATAATAAAAATCGGCTTTGCGCCCGGTTTTTCCCGGCCGGGCGATCTTCCGGATCTCCCTTTCGAGTTTTTCCGGATCCGGAACCCAGGCTTTGCGTTCGACCTCGATCTGCAAAATACTTCTCACTTTCCCAGATTGGCCAGCATTTCCCTGGCCTCCCGGGCGGCGGAACTGCGAGGATAAGCCTCCAGGACCTTGTTCAACTCCTCCCGGGCCTCCTTCCGATGGGCTTGATCCCAGAGACCGCTCAAGCCATTTTGATAAATCTTCGCCCGCCGGAGCTGGGCCTCCGCCGCCAGCTCGGTTCCCGGCCGCCGGCGGATCACCTCGTCAAGTTCCCCCCGGGCCCCGCGGATCAAATCCGGGTCCGGTTCTTTCCGCCCGAACTCGGTCCACTCCCAGAGGGCTTTTTGCAGATACAAATCCGAAAGTTCAAACCGGGACCGGGCCGCTTCCTCCATCCTCCCCGCCGCTTCGCTGCGCTGGATTTTTTCCATTAAGGATTGTTCCTCGTTATCAGCGGGATTTATTTTTCCCGCCACAGACCGGGTTGGTTTTCCCGCCGGCAGGGAAGATTTTACCCCGCCCGGTACCATCCCGGTTTGCCCACCTCCACCCGGGGCAACCGCCTGCGGCCGGGCTGGGGGTGAAACCGGCCGGGGGCGTTCCGGGATATTCCCCCAGTAAACCCAAGCGCAAAAACCCAGAGCCAGGATCAGAACCAGGATCCAGATTTTCCCCGAGGTTTTCTTTTTGGATTTAGGCTTTTTTCCCATGATTAATTAATCCCGCTCGGGTAATGCGTCGGAAACCCTTTTCCTTTGATTGTCATTCCGGACTTGATCCGGAATCCAGAAAAATCAATAAGTTCTAGATTCCTGTTTACACAGTAATGATAGAACTCGGAACTCTCACTCAAGATAAAAAACCTGTTGGTTTGAATGAAATTTATTTCTCTGGCTCTTCTTTTTCCTCTTTTTTCAACAGGTCCTTCAACATCCCAGCGTTGGTTACCGCCTTGGCCTGGAAATGATTATTGGTAAAAACATATGTTATTTTGGTTTTCGATTCCACGCTCCGAATCCGGGGTACCCACTCCCGCAACTCCTCCTCGGCATATAGATAATCATAACGCTCGGCCTGATCCTCGTGCTCCCACCACTTGGCCTTATTCCGGCCGTGGAAGCGGAAATACCCGATTTCGGAAGTGGCCTCCGCCGTAGGCGGCATCAATCCCGGCAACTGGGGTTCATCCACGTTGCAGAACCCGATATTGATCTCCCGGAGAAAATCAAAGGTTCTCTCCTTGATCCAGGAGCGTTTCCGGAATTCCGCCACCAGGGGAAGATCGGCAAAAGAATCCCGGAGCCTCCGCACGTACTCGTAGTTGATCTTGTCGGACCTGAAAGAAAAGGGAAACTGGAAAAGAATTCCCCCCAGCAACTTGGCCCGCCAGAGCGGCTCCAGCGATTTCCCGAAACGGGTGATTCCCTCGATCCCAGCGTCCCGGCTGTGGGTGATGGATTGGTGAGCTTTAGCGACAAACTCAACCTTTCCCCCGGATTTCTCAATCATCCGGTCAAAGGTTTTGGTGCTGGGGATCTGGTAATAGGTAAAATTCAGCTCGCAGACGTTGAATTGGCGGGAGTAATATTCCAGGAAATCCTTTTCGGCCAGTTGGGGAGGATAAAAAAATCCGCGCCAGTCCGCGTAGCTGTAGCCCGAGGTGCCAATCCGGATCATCTGGCCGCGGGGGAAGTTACCTGGCCCGGGATTCCCTCAGGCTGTTAACTATCTTTTGCATCAAATCCCGGGGGTATTTCTGGAGGGTGCCCGGAAAACCGAAAATGGTAACCGCTGCCCCTACCCAGACCAGGGCCTTAATTAATCTTGGCGTTTTCATGCCGCTCTCTTTTTTTAACCGGAAAAGTTGATCCAGAAGGAATCTTTTCTGCCCCCCGGACCAGGCCTTAGAAAAAAATCCCGAAATCAGGGATCTGAATTTTCCCCACGATCAGACCGGCGATCAACTTGTTTAAAGAATACCGGTTTGCGGTCTGGTACCCGGCCGGGTCGGCCGGGCAGGAACCCACGTTATCATCAATCGGTTCCAGGTTGACCCAGAGCAGTCCGTTAAAAGTCGGATCAGTAAAAGCGATATAAGGAATCGGGTTAATAATTCCGTCCGCCTCCGCGGTAATACAATCGGCCGGGATCAGGTAGCCATCCTGGAAATGGGTGGCATCCCCCACCACGATCGTCACCCCGTCGGCCATACATTCCGAAGGGCAACCCGCGCCCGGAGCCGCCTCGCCTTCGATCATGAATTCGTAAACCCCGCTCCGCACCTCCGAGATCGCCGGTAGAAAATTCCGGAGCGGCTTGGGATCGGTGAAAAAGGCCTTGAGGTCCAGCTGGATTACATCCGGAAAGGTTTGGGTCGGAGTGAAGGAAAGCGCAGCCCCGATCTCCCGGTAAAAAACCTCCAGCACCGGGTTGAGATCCGCCAGCACGATCCGCTCCGCCGGGCCCCCGCCGTCCACGGCTTCCAGGGCCGCCCGGGCTTTATCCAGAAAGCCCTTCAAGCTCAGGATAACATCGCGGGAGACATAATCCGGGACCAGAACCCTGATCCGTCCCAGGAAGGTGGAACCGCCCACGGTGCTGACCCGTTCGGTTCCCAGGGTGATTTCATCACCCGCGCTGAAACCGTTATTATCATTATCGATAAATCCCACGATATCATCGGAAGGATCATCTTTCTCCGACTCAAGCGCCTCGAGCATCCCGGAGTACTCCGCCAGCCCTTCCGCCCATTCATCGTCCACCTTTCCCATCATTTCCCAGCGGTTCTCGCTCTGGCCCAGAAAATAAGGATTGACCTGGATAAATCCTCCCAGGGAGCGCGCCTGGAAGATAAACTTGCTTCCCTGGACGTCGAACTGGACCATATTCAGGAGACTGTCCAGATCCACCATCAGGTTATGGGCGGAGATGTAATCGATCAGGCCCAGAATCATGTGGAGCTGGCCCCCGATAAACAGGGCTTCAACCTTGGACCATTCCCCCGAAAGCACGACGTTCAGGACGGGGTCTTCTCCCTCGGTAGTCAGCAGGATTTTATAAGAGTCGGTAAAAAAGGTGCAATTGAGTTCCGCGATCCGGTCGGTATCCGCCTCCATCTCGATAAAAATTTTCCGGAACGGATCCAGGAAGGAGTCAAGGTAGGGGTAGGCATCCACCACCATTTTCGGTTCGATCCCCCCCACCAACAGTCCGGCCCCGGCGGCCAGGAGGTCGTTGGTCAGCCTTAAAAGGGCCTGGAAATCGGCGAGAACCCTTCCGTACAAGCCATCGCAACTGTTCGGATTGTCGCTCAGTTCCGCGGAGAATATCACCCGGGCGTCGTCGCCTTTGCCCTCCGCCAGGAGGGATTTGCCCTTGGCGATATTTTCCTTGTCCTTGGGCTTGTCGCTGGAGCAACCTGTTCCCCAGCAAAAGATCAGGCCAACCAAAACCATCCCGAAAGCCATGAAGCCAAACCGACCGAATTTCTTCACGACTTCCCTCCGCCTGGCTGGTTAAGTTGGTTTTTCTGGTCTTTATTTAAGGCGATAGCTTTGCCCTCCAACCAGAAATTTGAACACCGTGATTTTGACTTATAATAACCCCTATTGCTTATATTTTACTCTTTTCGGAAAAATAAAAACAATAGATTATTCCCCTTGATTACTTGACAATTCATCATTCCTCGCTATGCGTCAATAACCTCATGGGCCTATCCCAACCACGCCTACAGGGGTGTCACTGAGGGTCTGGGTCCCATCCCCGAGCTGTCCGTAATCGTTATTACCCCAGCACTTGGCCCATCCTCCTTCGATTAAAGCGCAGGTATGCCAGGCCCCGGAAGAAATCCCGATTACCCCGGAAGCCAATCCGGTCACCGCTTCCGGGATCTTCGATCTGACCGTGGTTCCATTCCCCAGCTGACCGGCTTCACCAGTACCCCAGCATTTCAAACCTCCTTCGGTGGTCAAAGCGCAGGTATGGTAAGCCCCCGCGGAAATGGCTTTGACTCCAGTATGGGAAAAGTAGAATACCCAGACCGGGTTACTGTTAAAGTTCAACGAGCTGTCCTGGGGGTCGTCTCCCAGTTCCCCGTCCCCGTTATACCCCCAGCACTGAATTCCTCCCTCGCAATTCAAGGCGCAGGAGTGCAATCCGCCGGCGGAAACGGCCGTAAATCCCGAGGTGAGTCCGGATACGCCGAGGGGCGTGGAACTGCAGCTGAGATCGGCGGTGCAGTATTCCGGGCCATTGTTGGTTCCGATCCCCAACTGCCCCGAATCATTCCACCCCCAGCACTTCACCGCTCCCACGCTGGTTACCGCGCAGGTATGATAGGCCCCGGCGGAAATCCCGGTCACCCCGGAAGCAAAACCCGCCACGTCCACCGGGACGGCGCTCCGGCCCGTTTTGTTTCCATCCCCGAGCTGGCCGTAGCCGTCATAGCCCCAGCATTCGGCCTTTCCCGCCCCGGTGACCGCACAGGTGTGCCGCATCCCCGCGGAAACCACGGCGACCCCGGAGCCAAGCCCCGTCACGTCTACCGGGGACTTACTGCAAGGGATATTTTCCCAGCATGATTCCGGACCGGTGCTGTTTCCCATTCCCAGCTGTCCATCATCGTTCCGCCCCCAGCATTTAACTCCGCCGGAGTGGGTTAAAACGCAGGTATGGGAATCCCCGGACGAGATGGCGGCTACCTCCTCGGTCAAGCCCGAAACCGGGACCGGGACATTCACGCTGGTGGTGGTCCCATTTCCGAGCTGGCCGTAGGAATTATCCCCCCAGCATTGAACCTTCCCCCCGGGCAATAAGGCGCAGGTATGGAATCCTCCCGCCGAGACCTGGCTGGCCGGCTCGAGAGCCCGGGCGAAGGCTTCGTTGGAAAAAATGGAATTTCCGTAAAGGTTGAAAGCCCTGAGCCGGTAATAATAATCAACGCCCGGGGTAAGATTAACGTCGGAATAAGTAAGAACACCGGCTCCCAATATGCCCAGGGAAACGTAAGTGCCCGTGTCTCCCGCTTTGCGTTCAATCTCAAAACCGTCTTGATTGTTGGAACCGGCCGACCAGGAAAGATTGATCTGGTGGCCGGGAACCGCCTCGGCCACGAGCCCGGAGGGGGCGCCGGGGAGATTGCTCAGGGTCTGGACGGTAACCTCGTTTGAATAATTGGAATCACCGGCCTGGTTAAAAGCGTAAACCCGGTAGGAATAGGCGGCATCCGGGTTCAAACCGTTGTCCGAATAAGAAACCGTATTCAGCGGGATCTCGGCGAGCAGCGCGTAGGAGCTGCTCCCGGTCTTTCGCTCGATCCGAAAGCCTTCCTCGTAGTCAGTATGATCCTGCCAGGCCAGATCAATCTGGGTGGTCGAAACCGCCGTGGCCGCGAGGTCTGAAGGTGCGGCGGGAGATGGCATCTTGGCTTTTTCACCCTGGCAACCGAAAATCAAAATAAACCAAAATACCCAGGAAAATTTAATGAATATTTTGAAAAATTTCATTTTCTCTCCTTATTTTATTAATGTTAGCTTAAAATATTTGGAAATGAAATTTATCCCCCTAGATGTAAAAAACTATTTGACTTGGTATTCCAAAACCCTGCGGTTTTGTTTAACCTTTTTGGTTTTTATCCCTGCTATTATTTTGTCTGGTTGTTCCGAGAAATCCCCATCCTCTTCGGCTCAAAACCGGATCTGGATCAAGGCCGAGCCCGTCTGGATTTCCCCTGCCGAAAACCGCGCGGTTACTTTTAGCCTCGGTATTCCCAAAGGTATCAAAATGCCAGGGGAAGCCGTTCTCGACCTGGGTCCTCTCAATCAGGAAAAGATTGATTTGCTTGAAAATGGAGAACGGAAATCATCCCCGACGGAAATAATTTATCGATTTCAGGTTGAGATTGACGGACGGCTATATAGGTTAAACCATCTGGATCTTACTCTGAAATGGCCGGAGGGAACCCAGGCTTCCATACTCGTCCCGATCCTGGTCGGCTTCCAGTGGGGGGTGGTTTTTATTCCAGGGCAAAGAAATCTATCCGACCAGGTCGGGAATATGAAAGACCTCGGCGTGGATTTCGGACGCTTCTGGCTCGACTGGTCCAAAATCCAAGTCACGGCCTTTCGTTTCAATCCCGCGGCTCAAGAGGTGGTCTGGGGAAATAATTCCGCTTATTCCTACCCCTCCCTCGAATCCATCGCGGGAAACTCGAACCTGATTGATGAATATGCCAATCATCTGACCTGGACCGAATTCGACACTTTCGTTCAAAACCTGCGCTCGGCCGGGATTGCCCCTCTGCCTCTGATTGCCGACGCCACCACCGCTCCTCTCGCCCCCGGCACACAAGCCCGGATCGCTCCGGAAGACACGGGCTGGACCGGCTCGGCCTGCATCCTCGGCACCTGCGTGGATTATGTCGGGATCGGACGCGATGCTTACCTGGCCCAAGCCTATTTGCATGCCGCCGCCCTGGCCCGGAGATACCGGGATAGGATTGGCATTTGGAATTTGGAAAATGAGCTGAACTGGGCCTATGTCCATACCGGCGTGGCCGGCTGGCGGGTGGGTAACGCCTGGTCCGACCCGGAATTCTGCCGCCGGATTTTAAAAACCCTGGCGGACGGAATCAAAGCCGGGAATCCCTCCGCGCTGGCGACCATGAACTTTAACATCCACGACCCGGCCTATCTTCAGAAAATCAGCGATTGGACCGGTCCCCTGGATCTCATCGGACTCGGGGCTTATCCCAATTACCTTTTCGCCTCCCCGATTATGTCTTCGCTCCTGGCCGACGCGGTGCTAAATACGAAAGGTCTAACCGACAAACCGGTCCTGGTCCTCGAAACCGGTTATCCCTCCGGACCGGCCGCCAAAGGTTATTCGGAAAACCTCCAGGTTCAATATCTGAGCAAATCAACCCTGATCACTTCCGAGAATGCGGGGGCCGGATATTTTTATTTCCACCTCGAGGATCCCCCGGGAACGCCCGGCCCCAACGACCTCCAGGCGGTCGAGTATTACTGGGGTCTCACCTACCCCGACGGAACCACCAAGCCGGCTTATGGGGAATTTAAAAGTCTGATTGAAAATAGCAGATAGCGGATGCAAATGGCCTATAGCGCATAGCTGTAATGCTTCGATCGAATGATATATACGCTTGTTCCTTGTTAATTGATAAATGAGCCCGTGGCAAAATGCGCTTCCTGTCATTCTGAGCCCCGCCAGAGGCGGGATCAGGATGACATTTTGGGTGGGTTTGTAAACTTCTCGAAAAAATATGAATCCATATGATATCGTGGTGTGTCATTACACATAGCCTATAACAAAATACTTCAGAAAAGACCTGGAACGGTAGCTGCCCAATTCATTGGGCGGTTTTAATACGCCGATAAATCGGCAGACTACATTCTTACTTTCTTTTCAACCACTCTATTTTCAAACTACCTTCTCTTTCCAATTCTTTAAAATCCGGATCACCGGTTACCAGTTCCGCCCCCATTTCCATCGCCAGGCTCGCCGCAAATGCATCCGCGGAGGAAATTGCGTAGTCGGCTTTTAAACCGGCGGCTTGCCAGACCTGCTCGTCAGTTAAGGAAATGATTTTGAAAGGTCCAGAAGAAAACTCATGCCTCATCCGCTCAGCCACATCTCGATCTGTTTTAGCCAAACGATAATATGCCTCTCCCAGATTGATAATGGAGATAAGAATCTTAACCGATCCCTGTTCAGCCTTTCTCAACAACAGATTTACCTCTTCCGCCGCCGGCAATTCATCCCCAATCCAGGCCAGAATCGCCCAGGCGTCAAGCACCTTGATCGGCTTTTTCATTTATATTTTTCGATCTCTTTTCGATGCTCGGTTTCCAATCCCCGGGTGAGCCTCTTTCCGCGAAGTATTCCCCGCAAACCTTTCCAGCCATCTTTTCTGATCGGGATTAAAACAATCCGGTCATTTTCAATTCTTACCTGCAATTCTGTATTCTGCTTCAGTGATAATTGTTCCCTAACCCCGCTGGGAATCACCACCTGCCCCTTGGTTGATAATATAGTTTTCATATCCAACTCCTCCTTATATCTTACCTAATGGTAAGAGTATGTTTTAGATAAGTCAACGATCGGACTCAAACCTCCCCGACGGCACCACCAAGCCGGCTTAGGGGGAATTTAAAAGCCTGATTCAAACCGAGGCAACAAAATGAGTCAGAGCGTTTCGAAGCATTTAAATTGTCATCCTGAGCACCAGCGAAGGATCTGGTTTCCCATCGCCACCTGTCGGAAAAGAGATTCTTCACCCCCGCCTATTGCGGGGGTTCAGAATGACAAAATGGTTGTTTTGAAAGGTCGCCGTTTTTTCTTAAACTTGGAACTTCGGACTGGTTTTAGAGTTCTTCGAACACCCAGCCCATCTCGGTCCGGCCGCTTTAAAAGCGGCATCTTCAGAAAAGACTTGAGCATGATCTTCCCGACCCGGTGGGTCACCTTCGTGGGATCATAAAACATCAGGTCGGCCAGCTTGCCTCTTTCCATCGCCATCAGGGCCAGGCGGTGAAAGGTGGTTTCCGGCGTGATCTTCCGCTCTTTCCGGGGCTCGAGCTTGAGCGCGTCTTTCCGGCAGGATTTGACGCAGACCCCGCAGCCGATGCAGACGGAATTATCCACCTCCACCCGCAGGTTGGTTTTCGGCTCCCAGATTTTCTCCAGGTTGATCGCCCCCACCGGGCAGGCCCGGGCGCAGCGTCCGCAGCCAATGCATTTATCCGCTTCCACCCGCGCCAGGTAATTAGAGGACACCACTGTCGGGAATTCTTCGAAGGCCCGGAAAGCCCGCATGATCCCGCAGGAACAGGAACAGCAGTGGCAGATGAAGGTAGGCCGTTGCCGGACGTTATCGATCACGTGCACCATCCCGAGCTCCCCGGTCCGGGCCAGGATGTCCAGGGCCTCCTCCTTCTCGATCTTGCGGCCCAGGTCGTGACGGACCAGAAATTCCGCGGCGGTGTTGAAAGCGGTGCAGACCTCCAGGGGGTGCGTGCACTCCTCCTCGTTCAATTTCTTTTCATGACGGCAGTAACAGAGGGTGACGGAAATGGCCCGGGCCTCCCGGATCACATCCTCGCCCCTCTCGTAAGAAGCAACCTGGTGATGATATTTTTCCGCGATCGTTCCTTCGTAGGGAAGAACCCGGCCGAACTGGGTGTCGCCTCCGAAAACCGCCCGGAGAAAACGCTGATCGAGCTGGCTATGATATAAAAGCTCCGCGATCTCCTTCTGGGGGATGTCATCCCTTTCCCGCATCAGAGTCATCTCGATTATCCCCGGAACGGTCGGCGCCAGGATGTAATAGGTTTTCCCGTCCTTTTCAAGATCCAGGACCAGGCCGCGGTCGGCCATTTTCTCCAGCATGTTCTGGAGTTTTTTCGAAGGGATCCCGGTTCTCCGGCTCAGGGCGGAAAGGTCGGTAAGCTGGGGAGGCATCTTGGTCGCCACCTCAGCCTCTTCCCTGCTGAAAAGCATGCTGAGGACCTTCCGGAAAAGCGGGGCCGAGGGAGCCCCGACCGGATAGGCATCCAGGCGTTTTTCGAGATGATGGTAGGTTCGATGATGATGTCCGCTCATAATAAATCAACTCCCAATTTCCAAATCCCAAATCCCAAACAAATCCCACATCTAAGTTCAAATGACAAAATCCAAAGTTCAAATCAATTTCAAAGCTCAAAATCCAAACGAAAAAACATGGTGATCATTCGTCCGTTTTCTATTCAAATCTTTGACCTTTGAGCTTGGGGTTTGATTTGACATTTGAACTTTGAAATTTGAACTTGATCTTGTCCCTGGAACCCTCGAACCCTAGGCCCCTTGAACCCTTTTTGGACTTTTATGACTTCCTCTCGACTGCGCGCAGGCCGGCCCGCGCGAGATCGCCGGGCTCCAGCTCAAAATATTTTAAAAGTTCCTCGGCCTGGCCGGAGGTTCCAAAGGAATCCTTGACCCCGATCATTTCCACCGGGACCGGAAAAGCGGTGGAAAGGACCTCGGTGACCGCGCTTCCCAATCCGCCGATTATCGAGTGTTCCTCCGCGGTCACTACCGCCCGGGTCTTCTTCGCCGACTCCACGATCAATTCCCGGTCCAGGGGTTTCAGGGTGGAAAGGTTGACCACCCGCGCCGAAATCCCTTTTTCCGACAGGATCTTGGCCGCCTGGAGGGCATGGTAAACCATCAGGCCGCAGGCGAAGATGGTCAGATCCTCCCCTTCATTCACCACCGTCCCCTTCCCGATCTGGAATTCGTAATCCTCGGTGAAAACGGTGGGGAACTTGCCCCGGGTCAGGCGCATGAAAACCGGGCCCTGGTGGCGGTAAGCCGCTTCCACCGCCTGGCCCGTTTCGACCGCGTCGGCCGGGACGATCAGCGTCATCCCGGGAATCACCCTCATGATCGCCAGGTCTTCCGCCGTCTGGTGAGATGGCCCGTCTTCACCGACTGTAATTCCCCCGTGGGTGGCCACGATCTTTACGTTCAGCCGCGAGTAAGCGATGGATTGCCGGATCTGCTCCCAGGCCCGCCCGGAGGCGAAAATGGCGAAAGTGCTGGCGAAGGGAATCTTGCCCCCCTTGGCCAGGCCCGCGGCCGTCCCCATCATGTTCTGCTCGGCCAGCCCCATATTGAAAAAGCGGTCGGGGAACTTGGCCGCGAACATCGAGGTGCGGGTGGAGGAAGAAAGATCCGCGTCCAGAACCACCACGTTCCGGTCCTTCTCTCCCAGCTTGACCAGGGTGGACCCATAAGCGTCCCGGAGGGCCTGGGGGTCCGGTTTTTCCAGGCAATCCTCCCGGACAATCTTCGGTGTCATTTTTAAAGAGTTCATTCCTTATCCTAATCGCATTTTAAATTGAAGGTCATAGTGAAATCTTAAATCCTACACAAATGCCTAATGACAAATTTCTAATTCCTAATCAAATCCCAATTTCCAATGACCAACTCAGAAACTCAGAAATTAGAAATTCGATTTTAATCATTGGTTAGAAATTCGTCATTAGAAATTAGAAATTAAAAGATACTTATAGCAATTCACCCTTCCAACTCCTTGAGCGCCCGCTTCAATTCGCCCGCCGAAGGGGCCACCCCGTGATATTCCACCTTGTTCTCGAAGAAGGAAACGCCCTTGCCCTTCACGGTCTTGGCGATGATCACCGCTGGTCGTCCCCGGATCTGCCGGGCGGTGGCGAGGGCATCCAGGATCTCTTCCAGGTTATGGCCGTCAATCCGCTGCACCCCCCAGCCGAAATCCTCCCACTTTTTCCAGAGGGGCTCGATGCCCATGATCTTGGCGACCGGGCCGTCGATCTGGAGGCCGTTATTGTCGACAATCGCGCAGAGATTATCCACCCCGTAATGGGCCGCGGCCATGGCCGCTTCCCAGATCTGTCCTTCCTGCATTTCGCCGTCCCCGCAGAGGGCGTAAACCCGGGAAGGCTTTTGATCGAGCCGGACCGCCAGGGCCAGCCCGAGTGCCATGGAGAGACCCTGCCCCAGGGACCCGGTGGAAACCTCCACCCCCGGGGTGGAGACACAGGAAGGATGGCCCTGGAGACTGCGGCCGAGCTTTCGGAGCTGGGAAAGCTCGGCGGCGGCGAAAAACTCCGCCTGGGCCAGGGTGGCGTAAAGCACCGGGGCGGCGTGACCCTTGGAGAGGATGAAATGGTCCCGGCCCTCCCAGCAGGGATCGTTCGCCCGGTACCTCATTTCGGAAAAAAACAGGGAGGTCATAATTTCCACGGATGAAAGCGAGCCTCCGGTATGCCCTGATCCGGCCGTGTTCAGCATTTTCAGGATATTGATCCTGATCCCCTTGGCAATCTTCCGCAGGTTTTCCACTTGCGCTGGGGTGGCCATGTTTATTCTCCTTCCGAATCCCGGGACAGGTAGTCCAGGATCACCTCATCCAGGCTTTTGTTGGTCAGGGATTTCTCGGTCACCCGGCGTTCGACTTCCTGAACCTTGGGCGGGGGCGCGCCCTTTTCCTCGGCCTTGAAAAAGGCCGCGATTTTACCATCATAAGTGCCGCCCTGGAGTTCCTTGACCATTAACTGGTGCTGTTCTTTCATCAGCTCCCGGACAATGTCCTCCAAACCCTCTACCTGCACGATGTCATGGTAATCGACTTTTTTGGTGGCCAGGATGTCGCCGCCGTGGAAAAGATGGGTGAAGATATGCGGGCTCTGCTTCCCGGAATCCTCCGTTTGAACATGGAAGACATTTCCCTTATAGGGAACATTATTATTTAAACCCAGAATCATGCTTATTTCCGTGCTTTCAGGGGCTCATTTACTTTATTTCTTCGGATTTATTCCGTCAATCGGTCCAGGCTCCGGTACTGGATGGCTTCGGAAACATGGGACGAACGCATGGTCGCTGAGTCCTCGAGATCCGCGATCGTCCGGGCTACCTTCAAAACCCGGGTATACCCCCGGGCGCTCATTCCGAGCTTGTCCACCGCCAGCTGTAAAAGCCTCTCGCCTTCCTTCTCCGGCTGGCAGTATTTCCGGATCATCCGGGAGCCCATCTGGGCGTTGCAGAAGATCTTGGCCCGGGAAAACCTGTCTTCCTGGATCTTCCGGGCCAATTCTACCCTCGCGCCGATTTCCGCCGAGGCCTCGCCCCCGGTTTCCTGGGCCAATTCCTGCCAGCGGACGGCCGGGACCTCCACCTGGATATCAATCCGGTCCAGCAGCGGCCCGGAAATCCGGGACCGGTATCTCTGGATCTGCAGAGGGGTGCAATGGCAGCTGTGCGCCGGGTCTCCCAGGTAACCGCAGGGACAGGGGTTCATCGCCCCGACGAGCATGAAGTTGGCGGGGTAGGTCATGGAAGAAAGGGCCCGGGAGATGGTCACTTTTCCTTCCTCAATCGGCTGGCGCAGAACCTCCAGGACGTTCCGGCTGAACTCCGGAAGCTCGTCCAGGAATAAAACCCCGTTGTGCGCGAGGCTGACCTCCCCGGGGCGGGGAATGGTCCCTCCCCCGACCAGGCCGGCGTCCGAAATGGTATGGTGCGGCGAACGGAAAGGCCGGGTGGCCACGATCGCGGATTGCGAAGACAAAAGCCCGGCGACGCTGTAAATCTTGGTCGTCTGGATCGCCTCCTCCAGGGAAAGCCGGGGTAAAACCGTCGGCAGGCGCTTGGCCAGCATGGTTTTTCCCGAACCCGGGGGCCCCACCATCAGGATATTATGTCCGCCGGCCGCGGCCACCTCCAGGGCTCTCTTCGCGTGCTCCTGGCCCCGGACTTCGTTGAAATCGAACTCGTAAACCGAATGCTGGGAAAACAGGCCGTTCACGTCCACCCGGACCGGGGAAAGCTCCCGGTCCGAATTGAAAAATTCGAACACCTCGGTCAGATGATCAACCCCCAGAACGTCGATGCCTTCCACGATCGCGGCTTCCCGGGCGTTGCTCGAGGGCAGAACCAGCCCGCGCCGGCCGGAATTCCGGGCCAGGATCGCGATGGGCAGACCGCCCCGGACCGGCTTCAGCCTTCCATCCAGGGAAAGCTCGCCCATGACCAGGTAATCCTGGACCCGGGAAGACTGGAGGACTCCCTCCGCGATCAAGAGCCCGATCGCGATGGGAAGATCAAACGCCGATCCTTCCTTGCGGATATCCGCGGGGGCGAGGTTGACCGTGATTTTCCCGGCGGGATACTCATAGCCGGAATTCCGGATCGCCGATTTTACCCGCTCCTTACTTTCCTTGACCGCCCCTTCCGGAAGCCCGACCAGATTGAACTGGGGCAGCCCCCGGGAGGTATCCACCTCTACCTCGACCTGGTAGGCTTCCACTCCCAGAACCGAACTGGACAACACGCGGGCTAACATATCGCCGATTACCTAAGGAACCAATTTAAGAAAACCATCAAAAGAACGGCAGCCGCAACTTTTCCTTCGGACCCTGAGGGTCCTTCCTGAAACCTCGAATGGGCAGGTTGCGAACGATAAATTATTGAGATGAATTTTCATTGATTACGGACGCAGGATCCCCTCGTCCCGCCCGTTATTAATTTCGAATACCTTACCACTAAAAAGTATTTTTTGATATGAAAAATTGGGAATATACAGAAGTTAATCCTTCCGGATCATCCGGGCGTCCACCGCCTTGGCTCCCTCGCCCTCGCCGAAAAGAATCAGTGGATTTATGTCAATCTCCGCGACGAGATCCTTAAGTTCCAGGCTCAAGGTGGAAAGCTGGGTGAGAATCTCGACGGCTTTTAGAACATCCGTCTTCGCCTTTCCCCTGGCCCCGGAAAGCAGGGGAAAACCGCGCAGGGAGGTGATCATCGCCAGGGCTTCCTCCGGGGTAATGGGAGGAAGCCGGAGAGAAATGTCCTTCAAAACCTCCACAAATATCCCTCCCAGGCCGAAGGCGAGCACCGGTCCGAACGAGGGATCCCGCGAAACCCCCGCGAAAACCTCCACCCCGCCCCGGACCATCTCCTGAACCAAGACCCCGCGGATCTGGGCGTGGGGGTCATATTGTTCCACCGAGCGGATAATGTTCTCGAAACCTTCCCGCACCGCCGGATCAAAGTCCAGGCCCAGTTTGACTCCTCCCGCTTCGGTTTTATGAACCACCTGGGGCGATTCCACCTTGAGCACCACCGGGTAACCGATGCCCCGGGCCGCCTGGACCGCTTCTTCCGGGCTCCGCACCAGTTTTTCCCGGGTTACCGGGATCCCGTAGAGGGCGAGGATCTCTTTGGCTACCCGCTCCGGGATCAGGCCCGGGAACTCCTGGATTAAAGTTTTAACCTGGCTAACCCGATCCGGATTGATCTCGATGTCGGTGCCCGGAAGATCCCGTTTCCGGAAAACCCCGTAACTGGCCACCCGGGCCCCGACCCGGGACGCCCGCTCCGGCGTATCATAAACAATCAGGTCATATTTCCGGGCCAGACCCGGCAATTGATCCCTTGAACCGCTGATTGTAATGATCGGCTTGCGGTACCTGACCATCATTTCCTTGACCCGGCGGGCCAGGACCTTGTCATTCCAGTCCCGGATTTCGCTCAGGTCGATTCCACCCGTGGTTTTAATCTGTCGGGTCTGGCGCTCCTTCCGGGATTTCTTCAGAGACTTGCGGATGCCCAGAATCAAGGTGGGGGGAAAAACCAGCGCCGCGGAGAAATGATTGCGGACAAAGTTGTAGACCGAAACAAAAAATCTTTTGAATACATCCCAGCCGGAATATACCGCCCCGGCAATTACCCCCATGATAATCAGGAAATCGAATTCCGGGGCCTGGATCATTTTCTCAATCACCTCGAACTGGAGCCGCCGGCGGGCGGTGCCGACCAGGTCCACCGGATTCCCCCGGCTCCAGAAAGGCGGGAGTAATGAATCGAAATAATTTCTGAGCCTTTCCGGGAGTTCCGGAATGTTAAGACCCTCCCGGGCGCAAACCTCGGCGGTCACCACGCCCCACCCGCCTCCCATGGTCATAATCCCCACCTGGTCTCCCCCGGGAATGGGAAGATGCAGCAGGGCGCGGGCCACGTCAATAACTTCATCGGTCGTGTTCACCTCGATTACCCCGCCCTGCCGGAAAGCGGTGGCCACCACCTCGGCATCATTGACTATCGCCGCCGAATGGGAGCGGGCGGCCCGCGCCCCCACCTCGGTTTTCCCGGTTTTCAAAACAATGATCGGCTTTTCCCGGCTGACTCTCCGGGCGGTTTCGAAAAAGCGGCGGCCGTCCTTAATCCCCTCCAGGTACAGGGCGATCACCTTCGTCTGGGGATCACGTCCCAGGAACTCGATAAAATCGGCGGTGGTCAAATCGGCCTCGTTCCCGGAACCGACGAACCGGCTGATCCCGACCCCTTCATCCATCCCCCGGCCGATCAACTGCAGTCCCAGGTTGCCGCTCTGGGACACGAGCCCCATTTCGCCCCGCTGTGGTCGAAAGGGAGCACCCATCGCGGAAAGCCGGTTGGGACAGCTGAAAAATCCCATGGTGTTGGGACCGACCATCCGGATTCCCGCCTCCCGGGCCACCTGCACCAGCCGTTGTTCCCGTTCCTCCCCCTCCTTCCCGACCTCGGCGAAATTGGAGGAAATCACCAGGGCAAAGGGAATTCCGCGCCGGCCGCAGAGCCGGATGGACTCTTCCACCTGCTCGGCGGGAATGGTAAGAATGGCCAGGTCAATCTCCCCCGGAATGAATTGCAGGTGGGGAAAGGCCCTCAGGCCCAGGACTATTCTTTCTCTGGGATTAATCAGGTGAAGTCGGCCCCGATATCCACCGGTCAGGATATTCAGGGGAACCGTGAAACCCCATTTCCCGATAATATTGGAAGCCCCGATCACAACAATGGAACGGGGTTCAAAAAATTTGTTCAGGTCCGGGAAAGTCATATGATCAATTTTTAATCACCAGCAACCAAATCTCAACAACCACTTCCCATCCTAACCTGACCTCCCCCCTTTCTGGGAAAGCCAGCCGCTGATTATAATAGCTTTAATTATTACCTAAAGGTAAAACCATTTTCTGTCAAGAAAATAATAGAATTTGAACCAGGCGGACCTCGACCAGAAATCCCCTCCTCCCTTGACCCCGAATAATGCGCCGCTGAACCCGGCCAGCGCGATCATTCTCGCCGGGGGCAAGGGAACCCGGCTGAAGCGGGACAAAACCACTTTGCTCATCAGTGGCAAGCCGATTCTCAACCTGATCGTTTCCGAACTCAGTCGCCTGGAATTTGAGGAGATCATCCTGGTTTATGGAACCGAGTCCAGGCTGTTCACCCTCCCGGTCCGCAAGGTTGGTGACCTGATCCCGGGTTCCGGGGTTCTGGGTGGGATCTTTACGGGATTGACCTGTTCCGGCACCGATCTGAATTTTTTCATTGCCTGCGATATGCCCTTTCCCCAGGTCAATCTCATGAAATACATCCTCCAGCTGGCCGGGTCTAAAAACTATGATTGCGTGGTTCCCGCCGACGGGGGTTACCGGGAGCCCCTCTTCGCGGTTTATCGCAAAACCTGTCTTCCCGTAATCAAAGAACAGCTGGAGGGGAAAAACTTACGCATCGCCCCTATCTTTTATCGGCTCAAGACCCGGGAGGTTTCCGGAACCGAGCTCGATCAACTTGATCCCCGGCGTCTCTCCTTTTTCAATATCAATACCCCCGATGACCTCCAAAAAGCCGAAGAAATTTCCCTGAGTACCGAAGCCACAAGTTGACAGGTGATTTTTTTTAGCTTAAATATTGCTCCCAAGGACTGCCCAAAAGCGGAAAGGAGAATAGCCATGGCCTTGAAGATCACCAAAGAATGCATCAGTTGCGGCGCCTGCGAGCCGGAGTGTCCCAACCACGCGATCAGCGAAGCCGACGACAGATACCAGATCGATCCTGGCAAATGCACCGAATGTGTCGGTTATCATGATGAGCCCCAGTGCGCTTCCGTCTGTCCGGTTGACGCCTGCGTCCCGGACCCCAGCCATAAAGAATCTCGCAAAGACCTCGAGGAGAAAGCCAAGAAGCTGAAAAAATAGCCATCCGATTGTCCATTTCCCTGCGAAAAAAATATCTATTGTCAGGATTTCGTTGGGACGCTAAACTAGTTTACATATGGAAAACTGTTCTTGAGGGGGCAAAGCTCCAGGTTTTGTAGGAAACAGGAACGCTTGCCTAAGGCAAGGTAACCGGGTTCAAAACTCTCATCGGAAAGGAGGAGGAAAAATGTCATTATTTGGAAAGGACAACCCATCACCCAGCTCGGAATCCAACTTGAGCGCCAAATCGGAATCCAGCTTGACCGCCAAATCGGAATCCAGCTTGACCGCCAAAGAACTGGTGGAGAAGATTGTTCAACTCCTGTCGGACAGCCCCAACGAGGTTGTCGTCAATGAGCTGGCCGGCGAGCAGGTTTCGGTGCTCGAAATCCGGGTGGCCCAGAGCGACACCGGGAAAGTCATCGGACGCAAGGGCAGGAACATCCAGGCGATTCGCACCATCCTCGAGGCCTTGGGCGGCAAGCAGGGGAAACGCTATTCGGTGGAAATAATCGGGTAGCCGTCCCTTTTAACCAAGCCTAAAAAACCTGACCGTCAGCTTTTTCGCTCGAAATCTCGAGCGGAGCGGGTCAGGTTCGTTTTTTGGCCGGGGAACTTCGCTTCCCCCGCTTTTCCTCTTCCGACACCAGGAAGATAAAAGGACGGCCGGAGATCGGGTTGGATCTGACCACTACCGTGGTCCGGTAAACTTCTTCAATAATCTGGTAGGTTAAAACCTCTTCCGGGGGGCCCAGCCGGTAAAGTCGGCCCCCGTGGAGCAGGACCAGGCGATCGCAATACTCGCTGGCGTAATTCAAGTCGTGAAGGACCAGGATTACCCCCATCCCCTCCCGGCGATTGAGCCGGCGGACCAGGTCCAGGATCTCCACCTGGTGGGTTATGTCCAGGTGGGCGGTCGGCTCATCCAGAAGTAAAAACTCGGGTTCCTGGCATAGAGCCCTGGCCAGCAGCGCGAGTTTCCTTTCCCCCCCGCTTAAATTCCCCAGCATTCTCTCCCGGATTTTCAGAACGCCGGTCAGTTCCATCGCTTTCTCCGCGATCTCCTTATCCCGTTGGCCCTCGAGGAACTGGAAGTGCCGGCGATGGGGAAATCTTCCGAAAAGCACAAAATCCTCAACTGTCAGGTTCAGGTCCAGAGCCGGATTCTGGGAAACCACCGCCACCTTCTGGGCCAATTCCCTGAATTTCATTTTGTTTATCTCATTTCGATCCCAGAAAATCTGCCCCTGATCCGGTTTCAAAATCTTGGTCAGAGCTCTTAACAAGGTGGTTTTCCCGGAACCGTTCGGACCGATTATTCCCACGATTTCCCCGGATTGAACCGAAAAACTGATCTCCCGCAAGACCGGCTTGCCGTTATATCCGCAGGACAGGTTCTGGATATCCAGTATCACTGAATAATTCCTCGTAAAAATTACTAATGACTAATTTCTAATGTCTAATTAAATCCCAATGACTAATTGATTTTTAGAGTTTAGGATTAGACATTTTTAGTTTGGACATTGATCCATCGACTTCGCTCAGGATCAACCCTGAGCATACCCCGGGCTTTAGACCGGGGAAGTCGAAGGGTTGATTAGAAATTCGTCATTAGACATTAGAAATTTGCCACTGATCGTTTCAGGTTTTTCACTATCAACTTATTTTTCACTTTCCCGAAATTAATTCTGATCTGGCCAGGGCGTAAATGAATATTCCCCCGCCCAGGATCCCGGTAATCACCCCGACGGGTAATTCCACCGGGGCGATCACGACCCGGGCCAGGGTGTCGCACAGAATTAAAAAACTCGCCCCCAGCAGGAAGCTGGAGACCAGCAGGATGCGATGATCGGGTCCTACCAATATCCGGACAAAATGCGGCACCACCAGCCCGACGAAACCGATGATTCCGGAAAGTGATACGCTTAAACCCGTAAGAAACGAGGCCAGGAGAAAAAGCATCCGTTTGTCCCGCTCGATATTTACTCCGAGGTGAAGAGCCTCTTCTTCTCCCAGCGAAAAAGCATTCAAGTCAAAACAAAAAAAATAGGAAGCCAGCAGACCGAGAAAAGATGTAAGCAAAGCAATTTTCACCAGCATCCAATCGGTTTCTCCCAGGGATCCCAGCGTCCAAAAGATGATCCCGTGCAGATCCTCCACCCGGGAAATCGCCATTAAAAGCATAATCAACGAGGAAGAGACGAAGCTGATCATCACCCCGGTGAGAAGCAAACCCTGAATCTTTACTATCCCCTTCCTCAGACTGAGAAAATAAACTAAAAAAATCACCAGGACCGCCCCGGCAAATCCGGATGCGGGCAGGGAGAATATTCCCAGCCATCGATTCAATTTCCCCACGATCGCCAGGCAGACCCCCAGGGCCGCCCCCCCGGAAATCCCCAGGGTATAAGGTTCAACCAGCGGGTTCCGGAACATTCCCTGCAGGATTACCCCGGAGACGCTCAAAGCCCCTCCGACGGCGAACCCCAGAAGCAGGCGCGGCAGGCGGACCTCCCTCAAAATGCTCGCCTCAATCCCGGGTTCTTTTCCCCAAAGCAGGGCCGGAATCTTGACGAGCGGGATGGACGCCGGACCCATCGCCAGGGCCAGAAAGCCCGCCGCGAAAAGCAACCCTCCCAAGAAAAGCACCCAGCCGAGCCAGGTTAATGGTTTATTCTGCATAATGCCTAATTCCTAATGACGAATTTCTAATCAATATCTTACTAAAATGACTAATGTCTAATTGGCTTAATGCGAAATCAATATCCAGATTCCAATGCTAATTTTGATTTTTTAGTTAATTCTAATTCTGTCATTGGTCATTGGGATTTAATTAGACATTAGAAATTAGTCATTAATTGGGATGTAAAATCCCCACCATTTCTTTCAACGCCTCCCCGAAGCTTAAGGGGGTCGGATTGCAATATTTATCCGGATCGACAATATAAATTCTCCGGTTTTTCACCGCCCGCAATGTTTGGAATCCTTCCCAGCTCCGCTTTTCTTCCTCGGCCGCCAGCCCCATGGCGGCGATGATAATAATTTCGGGATCGTCCTGGATCACCTTCTCCCGGCTGTACAGGCCCCCGGCTCCCGCTTCCGCGGACGTATTAATCCCCCCGGCCAGCTGGATAAAATCATTCAGGAAATAATCCCGGGTGACCGCGAAGAGCGGCTTCGCGCCCACCTGAATGAAAACCCGGATCCGGGGCCGGCCCTTTAAAGAGTCCTGGATCCGTCTCACCTCGCCTTCAGCCCGGGCCACGGTTTCCTCCGCCAATCCGGCTTTTCCGATCAGTCGGCCCAGTTCCAGAAATTGCCGGTTGAGTTCGGAAAAATTCCGGGCCAGGGGAAACTGGTGAACCCGGAGGCCCAGGCTTTTTATTTTCTCGACCGCCCGGGGATCGGTCAGGGGGGTGGCCAGGACCAGATCCGGCTTCCGGACGACAATCTCTTCGAGGTTCACCTCCAGGATCGTGCCGACCCTATCCTTTTTCCTGGCCTCCTCCGGCCGGCGGCAATAGGTGGTCACTCCCACGATCCGGTCCCCGGCTTGCAGCAGATAAAGCTCCTCGGTTATCCCCGGCCCCAGGGAGATTATCCTTTGGGGAAACTCGCTTCCGAAACCCACCCGGGGGAAGGTCAGGATTCCCGGAAGCAAAGCGCCCAGGATGGCGCACCGGCAAATCCAACCATTAATAAGCTTGACCATCTTTTTTTATTGCTCCCCGGAAGTTTAGAACCTGGTCGAAAAACTCAGTGCATACTCCCGGCCCGGCTGCGGGTATCCTTTCATTTCCTCGAACCTTTCATTGGTAATATTTTTTATCTTGGCCACAACTTTTACATTCTTTCGGATTGTCATCCCCAGGCCTAGATTAAATAGACCATAGGATTCCAGGAATAAATCTTCATTACTTATGGGGTCGGGAAAACCGGTATAGCGGCGATCAACCCATTTGACTTCCCCAAAAGCCCGAAAAATCTTCCAGGAGCCATCCAGGCTAACATTGATTCTGTTCCGGGGACGATAAATCAAGTTTTTTCCATTCTCCCCGGGGCGGCCGCTATGATCCTGGGCCTGGAGGTAGGTGTGGTTCGTGGTCAGGGAAAGAAACGAAAACGGCCTGATCACCAGATTCGATTCTATCCCCCAGAACTGAGCCTTCCCGACATTTTCCGGGGCCCACTTTCCATCCGGGGTATTGCCGGGAGCCCATTGGATCAAATCTTCAATCTGGTTATAAAAACCCGCCATTTCCAAAGCGAACTTCTTTTCGATCTGGAAGGAAAAACCGCCATCCAAATTGAATGCTTTTTCGGATTTAAGGTCAGGATTGCCTTTCGAATAAGCGTCTTCCGGCCAGTAAAGATCATCAAAGCTCGGAGCCCGGAAGGACTGGCCGGCATTCATTTTCAACCGCAGGTCTTTAAGCAGGACCATTACCGCCCCGATCTTGGGGCTCCAGGCCCCCCCGAAATCATCGTGATAATCAAAACGAAAAGCCGGCGCCAGGAAAAATCTCTCCGAGAATAAATTGACCCGATCCTGGAGAAAAATGCTGGTGGTAATCCTTTGATGGCCTTCCAGGTAACGACTGCTTTCAATCCATTCCCGTTTAATCTCGGGGGCTACCGTCAATAATTGCCGGGAGCCCAGGCCATAATCCAATTTGATCTCCCCCCCCAGGCCGTAATTTGTATGTTTCTCGGGATATTCTGGGAGAACATAAACATTGTCGAAATAATCCCTCTGCTGAACCCCGAAATAAATTCTCCCGCCCAGGGAAGAATCAACGCCCCACCAACCCGACTGCCGTCCCGAAAGGGAAACGAGGTTGCGGAGATCCTTCTGCTCCGCCTCCGGCGTGGGAGAATCCGG
Source organism: Pseudomonadota bacterium (assembly GCA_026388655.1). Classification (GTDB taxonomy): domain Bacteria; phylum Desulfobacterota; class JAPLJL01; order JAPLJL01; family JAPLJL01; genus JAPLJL01. The sequence goes on along the minus strand of JAPLJI010000141.1, from coordinate 25,226 downwards.
GATCATCCCCGGGAGTTCCTTTCTCCCCTGGTAAAAATCATTCGTCAGCTCGAATGTCTGAGCTTTCCGGTCCAAACCCACCCGCAAGAAAAGCGCTTCGGATTGGTAAGCATTATTATCCATCCTTTTAATTTCATTCCCCGCGGGATTCTGATATGAGTAGGGACCAAGTTGAAAATTCCCCTCGGATTGCTGGTGGGTGAAATCAAATTGATAGCTTAAATTCCGCAGCTTCTGGGAACGCCCCAGGGAAGCCGTGTAAGTATTAAAACCCTGGAAGGAAAGGTCGCTCCCCCAGGAAAGATCCAGATGATTCTCCGGCTTTTCCGTCGGTCGCCGGGTGACAATGTTAATCACTCCTCCGACCGCGTTCGTCCCGTAAAGGGCCGAGGCCCCGCCCCGCAGAACCTCGATCCTTTCGACCGGGGCGGAAGCCAGCATCCCCAGATCGAAACCTCCCCCCTGGGCGGTGTTGAGGCGAACCCCGTCCAGCAGAACCAGGACCTGATCATTGGTGCTCCCCCGGAGTTGATTCGAGGTAAATGCACCCAGACTTCCATAGGGAAGCAGATTCGTTCCCACCGCCCAGCCCACGGCCTCGGAAACGGTTTCCAGACGCCCCCGGATTTCTTCCCCGCGGATGACCGAGACAAAGCCGGCAGCGTTTTTCATCAATGTTTCTATCCGCGAATCAGTAATGACAACTTCGGGAAGCGAAAGCTCGTCTGCCCTCGCCTCTCCCGCCTCCTGACTCCAAATTATCCCGGTCAGCAGGACAACCAGGAAAAACGATCGCGGCCATTTTTTCTTCATCAGCAAATCTCCCCTAAAATCCCGCCTAAAAAACCAGGATCAGAGCCAGCACCTCAGTAGCCTCGCAGGTGAAGCCGAAAACATCGCCGGTTATCCCGCCGATCTTTGCTAGGAAGAAGCGGGATATTCCCCAAACCAGAAGCGCCACTGCTCCTACGGTGATCAAGGCGGAAAAACCCTCGAGAAAAACCGCGACGGCCAGAACCCCGGCCGTGGAAATCACCATGCCTTTGTCGTTCCGAAACGGAACGAAAGCCTTTCCGATCCCTTCCGCCCGGGCGGGAGGAGAAGTCCGGGCCAGGACCATCATCGCCCAGCGGCCAAGTACGGGGGCCAGGACCAAGCGCTCGGTTGAAAGTGAACTGATGGCGCTGAATTTGGCCAGGAGCACCAGCACGATCGCCGCCACCGCGAAAACCCCCAGCCGCCCGTCCCGCATCGCCCGCAGGATCCCCTCTTTTCCCCCACCGGCCGCCACCCCGTCCACCGTATCGGCCAGACCGTCGAGATGCAGCCCGCCGGTGGCAATCTCCCAGACCATCAGGGTCAGGACCGCGCAAATCGGAACCGCCAGAAAATTTTGCAGAAGCCAATAGAGGAAATACATCAACAGTCCCAGAAGCAATCCCACCGCCGGGAACCAGGGAATGATATGGACGAGGTCCCCGGCCTGATCCCCTTCTCTCTGGATCGGAACGGGTATGATCGTGAGGAAATTAACCGCCTCAAAAAATGGACGGAACAAAATTTTCATTGAAATCAAGTTTTTAGTGTCCTTGTCGGTATCAATGTCGGTTTATTGAACTTGAAACGATTTGAGCTTTCAGCTATCAGCGGTCAGCTTTCAGCTTTTTCTTCAATTTTCAGTTTCCGTTTTGAAATACTATTTTTTCCTTTGACCTTTGACCTTTCACCTTTTACTTTTCAATGCTTTGATTGACTTCCCTGCTCACGCTGACCTCGCCGAATGCCGCCATTTCATTAAGAACCCGAACCGCCGCTTCCACTATTCCTATTCCCAGAGCCGCCCCGGTGCCCTCTCCGAGCCTGAGATCAAGTTCCAGAATCGGCTTCTGCCGCAGGGCTTTTAAAATGGCCCGATGCCCGGGTTCAACCGACTGGTGAGACGCAAAAATATACTCGCCCACCCGGGGTGAAAGTCCCGCGGCGATCAAAGCCCCGGCGCCGGAAATAAAGCCATCGATCACCACCGGAATCCGGAGCGAGGCCGCTCCCAGGATCAAACCCGCTATCCCCCCGATCTCAAAGCCTCCCACCTTGGCGAGAACATCGACCGGATCATTCCGGTTGGGACGATTTTTCCGGATGGCCTGGCGGATAATCCGCACCTTCTTCCGCCATCTCTCCGGGTCGATCCCGGTGCCTTTGCCGGTTATTTTTTCCAGTGATTCGCCGGTCATGACCGCCGTGATCGCCGAGCTGGGGGTGGTATTGGCAATCCCCATGTCCCCGCATCCCAGGAGATTAACCCCATCCCGGTGAGCCTCGCGGGCCAGTTCGATGCCGACCGCCAAGGACTGGATCGCCTGCTTCCTGGACATGGCCGGACCCCGGGCCAGGTTTCTCGTTCCCCGGGCGATCTTGCGGTCGAACAGCCCGGAGATCCCCTGGAAGTCATGATCCACCCCGACGTCCACCACCAGGACTTCCGCTCCGACCTGCCGGGCCAGGACATTTATCCCCGCCCCGCCCCGGAGAAAGTTGAACACCATCTGCGCGGTCACTTCCCGGGGAAAACAACTTATCCCCTCCTCCTCCACCCCGTGATCCCCGGCGAAAACGTAGATCCTTTTCCGGGCGGCCTGGGGCCTCAACTTCTCGGTGATGGCCACCACCCGGGCGGCGATTTCCTCCAGGCGGCCCAGGCTCCCCTTCGGTTTGGTTAAATTGTCCAAGTGGGCTTGCGCCTTTTCAAAAAAAACCCGATCCAGCGGTTTGATCTGGTCCAGTATTTTTTTCAGCTCTTTCTCGGTCATTGTTTCTCCTTCGTTTTTACTTTACGCAGGCTAAAGCCTGCGGCTACCGGCTAATTTGCCGGGCGGGACGCCCGGCCTCCTTGCTGCTTTTTACCTGAATCGGTAACCCCGCCACCATCTGGATCACCCGGTTGGAAACCCCGGCAAATCTCTGATTGGTCCACCCCAGGAGATCCTGGTACCGGCGGGAGAGCGGATCATTCGGTACTATCCCCTGTCCCACCTCATTCGAAACCCAGATTATCGGGACCTTGACCTGCTTTTTCGTTTCCAACAGTTCTTCGATTATCTTCTTGATCTTTTCTTCTCTTTTCTCCGCGAGGAGTAGGTTGTTTACCCACAGGGTCAGACAATCCACTACCACCACCCTGGCATCCGCCGGTAAACCCAGAAGCGCCCGGGTTAATTCATGCTGTTCCTCAATCGTCTGGAAATCGGAACCCCTCTCTTTCTTATGATTCAGGATTCTTTCCCTCATTTCTTTATCACCCGCCCTGGCAGTGGCAACGTAATACCTGGCCGGCCCGAAACCCCTGGCCATTTTGAGCGCATGACTGCTTTTGCCGCTCCTCGCCCCCCCGATTATTAAGGTCCAGTGTCCCATTTTTAAAATCCCAAGCTCCAAATCCAAAATCCCAAACAACTCCCAATCGCCAAATCCCAAAATCACAATCAATTCGGGCAAGTTTTATAATTAAAGTAATAATCCAAATTTGCCTTGCTAACAAACCGTTTTTTATAACAAAAAACCCGGCACTCCTTATGAAGCGCCGGGTAAAATTCCCTTACCCCTGCCCCCTCACGCGGAGAGCTTAAAGGTCTCAGCCGTTCGGGCAGGTTTCCTGGCTTATGGGCGATCTTCTGATTCCCCCGGCCTTCCCATTCGCTTCCAGGCAAACAGTGGCGCGGGGGTGAACCGAAACTCAGGTTCGGGACTCAAGCCCAATCACAGTGGCGGGACCGCGGCCGACTTTCACGGCCTTCCCTATTAATCCTACGAAACCCGAACGATATGTCCAAACCGCCCTATAAAATAGAACCCGGCGGCAAGGTTGTCAACCATCCCGAAAAAAACAATCAGAAAGATATCCGCACGCTGCCGTTGAACTGGGTGCCGATGGTCTCGGCGTATCGGGGAAATTCCTGATGCTCATCGTTCAGGAGGTTGGCAACGCTGGCCGCCACCTCCGCCTGGTCCCGGTAAAACCGATATCCCACCCTCAGGTTAACCAGGGTGTAAGCAGGAAGCGGCCCCAGGGGAAAAATACCCAGCCCCCGATCCAGGTTCGGCGGCCAATCGGTGCTTCCGACATAATGAACCAGAACCGTCGCCGATATTCCATTTTTCAGACTGGCCGCTACCCCCCCCGTTGATTTTATGCCGGGGGGTTCTTCGATCGGCTTTGCCCCCGAACCGGTATCCCAGCAGACTATCAAGCGCCTGATCGATCCCGCGCATTTTCCCGTTAACCCTGTACCCGGTAAAAATCACGTCGGTAAAGGAGTAATTCGCGAAAGTGGTCAGCCAGGGGTAGGGATTCCCTTTGACCTCGGCCTCGATCCCCCGGGATTCCTCGTCATATATATTTTCGAAATCAGCCTTAAATTTTAAAACCCCTTCCGGGTAAGCCACCCCCGTCAGATTGGAATACTGAGTCACCGCTCAAAAAAACCGCGACTTCGGAGGAAAAAACCCGGGCCGGGCTGGTGAAAAAGAACAAAATAAAAAAAGGCACCGTCCAGCTTCGGGTAAAAACGCGTTTTTCCATACTTTTAGCCATCCCTGGAAATTTCCTAAACCTCTCCATCTCTGATTTTCTCCCTTCCCCCGGTCGAGCCAATCCCCATGGGATCGGGCAGAAAAAACGCGCCCGGGGTGGATCCCAGATATAAAAATCAGTTCCCGGGAGGGAAATTCCCCCCCCCCGGCGTAAACCCCAAACCTTTCTCCTAAGTACCCCTCCAGTATCTTTAAAATTAATGATTCCCCCCAACCATTTGTCATGATCGTCTCTAAAGTAAATTGAGGGGAAAGCTCTATTGACGATCAGGCGATAATACTGTTAATTATTTAAGCTAACCTAGGGGGAAATTCCTTCGCCATGGAAACAACCAAAAGAACCAAGCTGGGAAAGATTCTGGACTCTGATTCGGGGGGAGCCATCCGCGAGGTCCAGGCCGCCCCCGCCCCGATGCGGGAATTTCTCTGTTTTCTCCTCGGGGAGGAAAACTACGGGGTTGAAGCCTTTCAGGTAAACGAAATAATCCCTAATCAGGCCATCAATCCTGTTCCCTGTACCCCCGATTGGATCCTGGGGGCGATTTATTTCCGGGGACAGATTCTCCCCATTGTCGATCTGAAAAATCTCCTCGGATTGCCCGGAAGCCAGTCCTCGCCGCAATCCCGCATCCTGATCGTGCAAAGCCAGGATATTTCCGCCGGGATCAAAGCCGACCAGGTTTACGAGCTCACCCAGATCCCGGCCGATAAAATTCAGGCGCCGCTGACGGTTCTGGAAAAAATCAAATCGGATTACCTTCTGGGCGAGGTTTTATTGAATGACCGGCTGATCATCCTTCTCAACCTTGATAAAATCATTGAAGGCGCCCGCATCCAACGCCGAAAAACTTCTTGAAGCGTTCCGGCCGGAAAATCTAACCCATGGCCGCTTTTAATTCATCAAATCCTTCAGATTCCCCGACGGCCGCGGAGGTTGAAATTATCAATTTCCAGCTCGGGGAAGCGGAATTCGCCTGCGACCTCGGCCAGGCCTCCAGTTTCGCCCTTTATCAGGAAATCCAGGACCGGCCTGGCCTCCTGATCTCTGATCTCCAGCAATCCCTTTTTTCCCGGCCTCACCCGCTTCAGCCCGACACCCGGATGATCCTTTGGCAGGGCGGAGGTAAAACCCACGCCTTCCCGGTTACGAAAATCAACGGGATTTTCAAAGTGCCATCGGAACGGATTTTTTCTCCCCCCCCCATTCTCCGGGAATCCATCTCCCACCCGGGCCTGATCGGTTTCGCGCTGGTCAAACAGCAGGTCGTTTTGCTCCTGGACCTGGAAAAAACCATCGCTTACCTCGCAAACCAGACTGATGATGCAGGAAAAAATTAACCCCGTGTCCTTTATAGAAAAGGTAGGGCGTAGAATCACGGGAACTATTTCGATAAAATTCTAGTCGTCCCGAAAAATGCGGGCGAATTCAGCTGAGATTAGAACTGAAAGGAGATAAACCATGGACCAACAGCAGGAACGCAGGCGCGCCTTGTTCGCCACCTTGCATTCCAAATTCATTATCTCGATCGCCGGGGCGATGATCCTGATGGGGGGATCCCTTTGCTGGTACCTTCTGCACCAGTCCCGCAGCGGTATTCTCGATCAGTTTGAAAAAAGGGCGTTCACCATCGCCAAGAACCTGGCCTACAACAGCCGGATTCCCCTCCGGGTCGGGGACATGGAAAGCCTGGACCGGCTTTTGAAAGGCGTCAGCGAACAGGATGACGTGGTTTACTCGATCGTCCTGGATCAGGAAGGAAGGGTCCTGGCCGCGGTTGATCCCCAGAACCAGGGGGAACCGCTCAACGCCAAGCTTTTCCCGGAAATCCAGAAGAAAAACCAGATGAGCAAAACCATGGTCAGCGACAATCTCTGGGACATTTCGGCCCCCCTGGTGGTCTCCGGCGCCGCCCCCGCCGAAAAGACCGGTCGCGGGCTGGGTGAGGACATGTTCTTTGACGAACCCAAAGCCGCTCCGGAGGCCGCCAAGGCCGGCAGCTCCTCCAAGGAAGAAAAAACCGTCGGTTTCATCCGGATCGGGATTTCCCCGAAAACCATTAATCAGAAACTTTTCAACAACACCCTCTGGGGTACCGGGATCACCATTCTCCTGATCCTGGCCGGCATTATGATCGCTTTGGTCCTGGCCCGGGTCATCATCTCCCCCATCACCAACATGGCGGATATCGCTTCAGCCATTTCGGAGGGAAACCTCTCCCAGTCCATCCAGATCGTCTCCCAGGATGAAATCGGCAAGCTGGCCCAGGCCTTCCGGAAAATGATCACCAGTCTGAACGACCTGGCTACGCAGGCCCGGCTGATCGCCGAGGGGGATCTTTCCCGCCGGGTGGAGATCCGGGGCGACCTGGCCAACTCCTTCAACCTGATGGTGGACAACCTGGGGGCCCTGGTCAAGCGGATCAAGGAGGCCAGTCTCCAGGTCTCGACCTCGGCCAGCGAGATCCTGGCCTCGGCCCGGGAGCAGGAATCGGGCTCGGCCGAGCAGGCCGCTTCCATCAATGAAACGATGGCCACCATGGAGGAGCTTTCCAGCACCAGCCGGCAGATCGCCGACAACGCCGAGTCGGTAGCCCGGGTGGCGGACGAAACCCTGCGGGCGGCGGAGGAGGGGCGGAAGACGCTCTCCGAGTCGCGGCAGGGAATGGAGGAGATCCGGAAAAACACCCAGTCGATCGCGGACCGGATCCTGCGGCTGAATGAAAAGTCGAAGGAGATCGGGGCGATCGTGGAGATTATTGATGAAATCGCGGACAAGACCGATCTCCTGGCTTTGAACGCGGCCCTGGAGGGAACCAGGGCGGGCGAGGCGGGAAAAGGCTTTTCCCTGGTGGCGGCGGAGATGCGGCGTTTGGCGGAGAGCGTGGTGGAATCGACCAAGGAGATCAAGCGGATTATCCGGGAGATCCAGGAGGCGACCAATTCGGCGGTGATGTCGACGGAGGCGGGGTTGAAGACCACGGAACTGGGGACGGAGATGATGAAGCGGACGGAGGGATCCCTGGAGCGGATTTTCACCCGGATCCGGGAGACGACGGACGCGGCCAAGCAGATCAGTTTCGCCACCCAGCAGCAGCGGAGCGGGACGGAACAGGTAGTGGCGGCCCTGGACGAGGTTTCCAAGGTCTCCAAGGAAACCATCGCCGGGAACAAACAGGCCACCCAGTCGGCCACCGAACTGGCCCAGCTGGCGGATGAACTTAAAGGCCTGGTGGATGCCTTCAAGATCTAACATATCATTATTCTTTTCAGTAGTGGTCGAGCCTTGTCCTCGAGCGAAGCGAAGGATTGCTCGACTTCTTTGCCGACCAAGGTCGGCCACTACAATAATTTATTCAACCTTGAAACTTTAAACTTGAAACTTTAAGCCCTGCCATAGCCATGAACGAGACCAGCACCCGCGGCAAACTTCTGGACAAATTCCGGGACGTGACCCTGGACCGTCTCCGCATCCTGAACCAGGGCCTGCTGGAAATCGAAAAAGGAAACCGCGATCCCAACCTGATCAACCAGCTGATGCGGGAAATCCATACCCTGAAGGGTGAATCCCGCATGATGGGTTTTTCGGACGTCAACCTGATCGCTCACAAGATTGAAGACCTGCTGAAATCGCTGCAACTGCGGGAGTTTCAATTCTTGCCCAACGAAACCGACATCCTCTTTGAAAGCCTGGACGCGGTCGGCAAGCTGGTCCAGAAAAAAATCGGGGAAGACAAGAAATCGGTCGACCTGCTCAGCCTGACCAACAAGCTCACCGCCGCGGTGGAAGGGAAAGCCCCGGAAACCCCGTCCGCCGGCCACCCGGAATCCCCGGCCTCCCTGCTCCTTTCCCAGGCGGAGGAATCCATCCGGGTCGGGATCGAGAAACTCGACCAGCTTTCCAACGTTTCCGGAGACATCTTTATCAACCAGATCCGTTACCATAACCTGGCTTTTTCCCTGCGCAGCTTGAAAAACCTGTTCCGGGAATGCCTGGAATCAAAAACCGGAACCATCAGCGTCGAAGAATTTAAAAAACTACAGAAGGAGTTGAACCAGCTCAGCAAGGAATTCCAGGACGAAACCACGAAAATGGATTACGCGGTTTCCGTGCTCCAGGATCAGGTTCGGGAAGTCCGGCTGCTGCCGATCTCCACTCTTTTCGACCTCTTTCCCCGGATGGTCCGGGACCTAGCCAAGGAATTCGGCAAGGAGATCCAGCTGGAAACCCAGGGCGGGACCGCCGAGCTCGACAAAATCATACTCGACCGGATCAAGGATCCGCTCATCCACCTGATCCGGAACTCAATCGATCACGGGGTGGAACCGCCGGAAGAGAGAAGCAAAAACGGGAAAGCCCGGCTGGGGAAAATCTTCCTGACCGCCCGCACCGAGGGCGACCACATCATCATCGAGATCGAAGACGACGGCCGGGGCATCAACCCCGAGGAGATCATCGCCTCCGCGGTCAAAAAACGCTTTCTGACCCAGGCGGAAGCCGGAAGTTTAAACCAGCGGGATATTTTCTCCCTGCTTTTCACCCCCGGCTTTTCCACCAAGGAAGTCATCACCGACCTTTCCGGCCGGGGCGTGGGTCTGGATGTGGTCAAGCAGAACATTGAAAGCATGGAAGGGTCGGTCGAGATCCAGAGCGAAATCGGGAAAGGAACCAAATTCACCCTCCGTCTCCCCCCGCGCCTAAACATCATCAAGGTTCTGCTCCTGTCCCTGAATGAAAGTCTTTTCGCCCTCCCCTCCTCAGCGGCGGTGGAGGTGCTCAAGATCCAGCCGTCCGAGGCCCTTTCGGTGGAAGGTCAAAAAGTCATCCAGTTTCGGGGAAATACCGTTCCGATTTTTCACCTCGCCGACATCCTTTATCCCAATTCCCCTCCCCGGCCGAAAGGAAAATCCAAATGGCCGGTGGTCATCATCGAATCCACCCGGGAGAAGCTGGCCCTGGTTACGGACCGGATTATCTCCGAGCGGGAAATCGCGGTTAAACCCCTGGGCAAATTCCTGGGCGAGGTCCGCAACCTGGCCGGGGCCACCCTCCTGGAGAAAGGCGAACTGGCTTTCTTCCTGCATGTCCCGGATCTCTTTGAATCGGTCCGCTCCCGGCAGGTCCAGGAAGCGGAAGACGGCCTGCAGGCCTGGACCCGCCTGCGGGAGGAAGCCTTCGACCTGGTCATTACCGATGTGGAAATGCCCAATCTCAACGGCTTTGATCTGACCGTAAAGATCCGGGCCGAGGCCCGGACCCGTTCGCTCCCGGTTATAATCGTCTCGACCCATTCTTCCCCCGAAGACCGGCGGCGGGGCGTGGAGGTGGGAGCGGATGCCTATATCGCGAAAAGCGAGTTCCATCACGAAAAGCTCGTCGAGATTATCCAGAGACTGATCCAGTAAACAAAATATGAGCCGCATTCGGATCCTCGTGGTTGATGATTCCCCCTTGATTCGGGAAATTATCATCAAGATCCTGGAAAAAGATCCTGAATTTTTCGTAGTTGGCCAGGCCGAAAACGGGTCCGAGGCGATCCGGCTCACCCAGAATTTCCGCCCGGACCTGATTATCATGGATCTCTACATGCCGGTGATGGACGGTTTCCAGGCCATTGAAAAAATCATGGCCTACCATCCCACTCCCATCCTCGTGGCCACCTCGGCCCTGGCCCGGGAAGGAAAAACCATCTCCTTTCGCGCCCTCGAACTGGGCGCGCTGGAGGTCATTGACAAACCGACCCTTTCCCCCGGACCCGAGCTGACTCCCAAGGAAATCGAATTTACCACGCTCGTCAAGATGCTCTCGCGGGTCAAGGTGGTTTCCCACGTGCGGGGAAAGCTGAAGCGATCTCCCCTCGAGCCGGCGGTGCAGGAATACCGGGCCGCGGACCAGTTTAAAATCGTGGCCGTGGCCGCCTCCACCGGCGGGCCCAAGGCCCTGCTCCATATCCTCCGGGGACTTCCGGAAAATCTCCCCGCCCCGATCGTGGTGGTTCAGCACATCTCCGAAGGTTTCGCTTCGGGGCTGGCCGGCTGGTTGAACCATGAAGCCAAGTTGAAGGTCAAGGAAGGCGCCAAAGGCGAGGAACTGAAAGCGGGGACGATGTACATCGCTCCCACCGGTTTTCATATGGTCGTTAATTCCAGCCGGAGGATTGCCTTTAACTCTGGCCCTCCGATCATGAGCCACCGGCCTTCCGGCACTATTCTCCTGAAATCGGTGGCCGATTCCTTCGGGCCCCGGACCATCGGCGTCATCCTCTCGGGAATGGGATCCGATGGGGCGGAGGGAATCCTGGAGATTAAAATCCGGGGCGGGAAAACCATCGCCCAGGCGGAAAGCGACTGCGTGGTCTTCGGGATGCCCAAAGCCGCCATCGAACTGGGGGCGGTCGACAAGGTCCTGCCCCTGGATCTGATCGCCGCCGAAATCATCCGGATACTGGGAGAGATCTAAACCCAAAATGGCCGAGCTGGAAATCAATCCCCAAGACCTGGACGTGATCCGCGAATTCATCCGGGAAAAAACCGGCATCTTCATCGCCCCGGAAAAAACCCCGGCCCTGCAAAACAGTCTGCAGATCCGGCTGCAGACCGTGGAACACAGCAGCCTGGGCAAATATCTCAATTTCATCAAATACCACCCCGACGGCCACAATGAGCTGAAGGAAATTATCAAGCTCATCACGATTACCAAAAGCGATTTCTTCCGCAATCCCCCCCAATTCGAGGCCCTGGAGAAATGGATCCTTCCGGAACTCATGAAAAACCGGGAAAACCAGGAGCTGGCCATCTGGAGCGCCGGTTGCTCCACCGGGGAAGAACCCTACTCGATCGCCCTCTCCCTTCTCAAGAATTCCGGCTCCAATCCCCCGGTCCCGGTCCAGATCCTGGCCACCGATATCAACCAGGAGGTTCTGAATCAGGCCCAGGAAGGCGTTTATCCCCAGCGCCGGCTGGCCAACATTCCCCAGAGCCTGATCCAACGCTATTTCCAGCAAATCAACGGGGATAAATTCAAGATCTCGGACCCGGTCAAGAAAATGATCAAGTTCCAGTTTCACAACCTGGCCAGTTCCGAGTTCCCGATCCCGGCCCAGGGAAGCTGGGATATCATCTTCTGCCGCAATGTCTCGATCTACTTCAATTTGAACACCACCCGGAACCTGATGGAGAAGTTTTACGAGGTAATCGCGGAGGGCGGGTATCTTTTCATCGGCCATTCCGAATCCCTCTTCCGGGTCTTTGACCGGTTCAAGCTGGTGGAAAAGGGAAATGTCCTGATTTACCGGAAGCAAAAACCCTCCGCCCCCAAGGTTACCGAGGAATCCCGAAGCCCGGCAGCGCTCTCTTTTCCACCCGAGTATTTTCGTTTTCCCGAGCCGCTCCCCTCCCCGAGCGAGCCTTTTCATCAACCTCCGGAACCTTCGAAAACGGCACCGTCGGTTCCCGACACTCCTCCCCTCAATTTTTACCAGCTTTCTCTTCTGGAATTCGCCGAGTTGAACTACCAGCAGGGATTGAGCCTCCTCAACAACTACATTCAGGAGAACCCCCAGAAACCGATTCCCTACCTCACCCGGGGGAATATTCAAACCGAGCTCGGCCAGTTTGAAGAGGCGATCAAATCCTACCAGACCGCCATTGAGCTAGATCCGCTGATCTCGGAATCTTATCTCCTGCTGGGAATCGCCCTCCGGAAAAAAGGCGACCTGGACAACGCCATTAACTTTTTCAAAAGGGGGCTTTTCGTCAATGAAACCCTGGCCCCGGCTTCCTTCATGCTGGGATTGATTTACCGGGATCTGGGAAATTACAAGCAGGCCATCCGGGAGTTGTCTTACGCTATCTGGTCCGTGGAAAGATATGACAATGATTATCCGCAATTCATCGGTTCCTACTGGTGCCCGGATGACCGCCCCATCCTGGAAAAAAACCTGCTGATCAAAACCTGCCGTGAAATCATCCGTCTGCTCCAGAAACAATTGCCGGGAAAAGATTGATATTTATTCAATTAATTGGTATCAGTAATTAGCGCGTATCAAAATCAAGGAGCGAATCCATGGAAAAGAAACCCGCCAAGATATTAATCATAGACGACAGCGAAGTAGTCCTGGAAATTGCCAAGGAAACCCTGGAAAAAGCCGGTTGTCTGGTCGCCATCGCCATCGACCTGAAACAGTTTGAAAATGAAATTGAAATGTTTAACCCCGACCTTCTGGTCGCCGACATCAAGATGCCCGAGATCTTCGGTCAGGACCTCTGCTCCCTGCTTAAAGAGCACCTGGGGGTAACCATACCAGTTATCCTTTTCTCTGATATGGACCAGGAAGAACTGGAAGTCCTGGCTCTCCAGTCCAACGCCGACGGCTTCGTCTCCAAGGGAGACGGGATGGATGCCCTCGTGCTCAAGATCGGGACAATTTTGAAACGCTGATATTATTCAGTCGAAGCCGTCTTCGAACACCGTCTCCAACTGAAATCCTGAGTCAAGCTCAATGACCTGGACCTGAAAGAAATTGAAAAAGCCTCGCAGAAAATCCAGGCCGTTTTCGCGGGCCAGCTTTATTCCCGGGAATTCCTGGACGAGGTGCTTCACCTCAAGCGGGAATTTGGCGAAAGAACCCTGCAGGAGCTCTCTTGAAATTTAAAGGGAAGAACATGCGATTCGAGACTGTTAACCCGGCGATCAAACCGCGGAGCCTGAAATCCCGGGCCGCCGCCTTGATTCTCTGTCTTCTCAGTCTTGGCCTGGTCCCCCGCCCGGCTTTCCCCTCCGAAATCGCCGCCCTGCTCAGCGATGACACCGAGGCTTACAAGACCGTCCTCTCCGAATTCAAAAGAAGTTTGGCTAAAGAAAGAATCACCGAATTCAACATGAAGGGCGACCTGGAAATCGGGAGAAAAATCATCGCCCAAATCAAGGCCCGGAATCCCTCGATCCTGCTTACCATTGGAGCCAAAGCCTCGGAAATCGCGGCCAAGCAGGCCGGGGACATTCCCATGATCTACTGCATGGTCTTCAATCCTTTTGAACTAGGACTGCGGAACGGCAACCAGACCGGGGTCTTGATGGTTTCTTCCCCCGATTCCCAATTTGCCGCCTTCAAATCCATCATACCCGCCCTGAAACGCCTGGGGGTTGTTTACAACCCTCAAAAAACCCTTCCTCTGATCGAAGCCGCAAAAAGCGTATTGGCCCGGAGCGACCTGGAGATAATCGAGCGCCACGTTTCCTCCTCGGGGGAAATCGCCCAGAACCTGAAAGAAATCATTCCCCAGGTCAACGCCCTCTGGTTGATTCCCGATACCACCGTGGTGTCCCGCGACACTTTCGTTTACATTCTTCAGCATACCGTGGACCAGAAAGTCCCGATTTTTGCCTTCTCGGAGGGTTTGGTTAAATCCGGGGCCCTGGCCTCTTTCTCTCCCGATTATTCAGAAATCGGAAAGGAATCCGCCCGGTTGGCCGAAAAAATCCTGAACGGAGCCAGCCCGAAAAGTCTTCCTCCCGTCTATCCCAAGGGTGATCTTTATCTCAATCTCAATACCGCGCAGACCCTCGGGGTGAAAATCTCGCCGGATATCATCCGCAAAGCCCAGAAAATTTATTAGAGGGTTTTAGACCTTTTTTCTAAAATGTCATTCCCGTGCACCTGTCCGACGAAGCCTTGGCGAAGTTGGAAACGGGAATCCAGGTTTTATCTGCCTTCGACTTCTTTCCCGTTCTGGTTATTTTTTTTATTCCGCATTCCGCATTCCGAAATCCGCAATTTAATTTTGCCCTTTGCTCCCTGCACTTTGCTTTTTCCCGGTAATCCTCGCCCCCACGCGGGGGCACAGCCAAATTACCATTTTTAATTCTTTTGATTTGGTGTTATTCTAAAAGAAATAAGACCAGTTGATGAAATAAATTACGGATTATTTTGAGAAGGATGTTTTAAGAAAAAGGCGGTATCTCAGCGAGGAGATTTGTCGGAAAGTGATTAAAATTCCTATCAAGAAGGAGATCCAATCAGATGGACGGATTCGATTCTGGGGAAAGGTTGAGGAATTAGAAGGAAAATATATAAGGATTATTACCTTGGAAGACGGTATCATCATCCACAATGCTTTTATTGACAGAGGGTATAAATCTTAGAGGAGGTATCCGCGATGAGAATTAAATATTATGCTGATACAGATTCTCTCTACATAGATCTGAGTGAAAAAAGCAGTAAGGAATCATTGGAGATTGCCCCGGGTATCGTAGTCGATTTTGACGAAAATAATCAGATTGTGGGAATAGATATTGATCGGGCAAGTAAAATTTTAAATCTCTCCCAATTTGAGGTTTGCGATTTTCCCTCCAAGAAGCTGGTTCTCTCGGCTTAATCATTCGTTCTGTTAAAATTTCCCTTCCCGTCATTCCCGACTTGATCGAGAATCCACCCTCTACCCCGTCATTCCCGCGCAAACGGGAATCCATAGGAATTTGATCTCAGCGTTTTTTCTGC
This sequence comes from Pseudomonadota bacterium, assembly GCA_026388655.1. Classification (GTDB taxonomy): domain Bacteria; phylum Desulfobacterota; class JAPLJL01; order JAPLJL01; family JAPLJL01; genus JAPLJL01. The sequence continues at coordinate 10,140 of JAPLJI010000141.1, read as the reverse complement.
TCTTCGCTCTTTGCCCTTCCCAGATAATCCACGCCCCCGTACAGGGGGCGAACTGTAATAGGGGTAGTGGCGACAGGGTCAAGGGTGTTTCAATCCACGCCCCCGTACAGGGGGCGAATCGTCATCAGTCGCGCGTAGGCCGGGGCGCGAAGTTTCAATCCACGCCCCCGTACAGGGGGCGAAGGTACATTATCTAACTAAAAAGAATTCAAAGAATAAAAAAGGCTTTCCCGCGAAACTATTTAATTTTCAAAGACCAGCAAATCTTACTTTCAATCCAACGCCAGAATTATTCTTTAAAATCAAATAGTTGCCATCCCCGCGAACCATCCCTCGAAACCCTTGTTTGCTATAGATTCGCGGAACACATAAGGCACTGGATTCCTGCTTGCGCAGGAATGACAATCCCATACAACAATCCATCCTAAAACCCTTTAAACAATCAGAGGTCCCTCTGGGTCATAAGATGTTTCCGCCCCAACCTGCTCAACCCTCCGCTTCCAATTTGCCCCTAAAAAATAGAATCGCAGGCTATCCTTCTCGCAGTTGATAATATCCGCCAATTGGTTGTGTAGGATTGCCCATTGGGTAGGATCAACCAGGCACTCGAAAACCGATTTTTGCACCCGTTGACCGTAATTCTTACAAGCCCTGGCTATATGCCTTAACCGCTTGCGGCCTTCGGGCGTTTCGGTATTCACATCGTAAGTTACGAGAACCATCATATAAACCTCACTTCCAAATAAACGGTGGATAACCGTCCAGATCCCCGCGCAGATAACGCGCCAATAGTAAGGACTGGACATAGGGGATCAGCCCGACGGCGATCTTTTCGCCCAGAAATGGATGCTGAATTTCTTCCTGTTTCCGCTTTTGGTAAGCCACCAGCAATTCTTTCCTCGTCGTGTCGTCCATCATCACCGCCCCGGTTTCGGTTTTTATAAACCCACTGCCTTTGATTTGTTTAAGGTTCACGAGCGAAAGTGCCAGCCGGTCGGCGATGAACGGACGCAATTCTTCCATAAGATCGAGCGCCAAACCCGGCCGCCCCGGACGATCTCGATGCAAGTACCCCACCGCGGGATCCAGTCCGACGGTTTCGAGCGCGGAACGCACATCATGAACCAGCAGGGTGTAAAGAAACGAAAGAAGCGCGTTCATATTGTCCAGGGGCGGGCGGGCCAGCCTAAGAACCGCGTCCTCAAGCTCAGAAGCCCCGGAATTGTCGGGATGATCCCGCAGGGCGCGAAGGAGCACCGTCCGGCCGTTCGCAACCTTGGCGGTGACTATCACCCGGGCAATATCCGCCGAACTCGTTTCGGAATCGGCCCGGCGGTATTGTTCCCGCCGGAGCAGAACATTCCCCGAAACCGGCCCTTCCACCCGCGCCCAGAATCTCCCATACTCGCTTAAAAAAGAAATCGTCACATTCCGCTCGCCGCAAAGCTCCATCAGCGGCGGACTGCAGGACACCTGACCAAAGCAGACAATGCCGCCCAGGGTATGGATGGGGACCTGCAACTTTGTCTCCTTTTCAACCCGGACCAAAACCGTTTCCCCATCCCGCGACAGATAGGCCCCTTGGGTTGTGACGTATAAGGTATTCAGGAGATGCTTCATTTTCCATCTGCTCCAACCTCGGCCATGCTCTCCGAAAGATACTTGCGGGCGCTATGCTTACCGTCGGCGGATTTCGGAAGGCATATTGCCTTGAGCGAACAGCTCTCACATTTCTTCTCATAGGTTGCCGATGGCGTCTTGCCCAACCGGATAAGCTCATGCAAGCGAGCGGCGGCTTGTTGGGTCGCCGTGCGAAGATCAGCCGAAAACTTCACATCATGACGCCGCCGGGGTTTGCCGTAAAATATCTGACCCTCCACCACCTGAGCCCCAAGCATCTCTTCAAGGCACATTGCCTGGGCGCAGAGTTGGACTTCATCGCAAATATCCGGTTTGGGACGGCCCCGTTTATATTCAACGGGCAATGGGCACCAAAACCCCGAAGCATCTTTTAAAACGATCCCATTTTTGTCTTCGCCGACTAGCTGATGAAACTCGATCAAATCCGCTTTTCCGATCAGGCCGAGTTCCAACGAGCGAATCCGCAAGCTACGGACTACGCGCAATTCACCCCTGACCTCAACCTCATATTCATCAACCCGGTCGTGGAGAAAACGCCCTTCAACGGTCAAGCGGTTCTCTACCCAGGCCTGTTCGATGTGAATCAACCCACACTGCCGCTCGCAAAAAATCAGGTGCTGAAGCGCCGAGATGGGGAGAAGTTCGTCTTCGATATACATGTTTTTTTCGTCAAGGCCGACGTTCCGAAGCGACAGAGAAGAAAGTCGGCTTTTTCTCCTGCTTGACTCTACTCCGTGCCGCCTTCGCCGGTCAGCCGCGTGTACCGTTCCAGCTTCTTACCCAATACTTCAAACAGCCGGTCTTTTTCCTTGAACGATAACGAGATCAACCGCTTTCCCTCCTGCTGATAAAGTTTCTTTTTCTTGAGCATCCCTATCTGGTAGTCGATCGTATCCATCCCCCAATATTCGATATAGACGTCAAACTCAGGCAGATAGAAATCGGGGCGGATAGCGTACCCCTCGACAATACGGATGCGCTCGTCATACCGGTAGGCGATCTTGCGTGCGTGCAGCCAGTCCGCGATCAGCCGCTCGCCTTCCGATTGAACCAAGCTGCCGTCCCGCGCGCGGATCGTCTTGTTGAGATCAACCTTGGTATCAAAGTTGCGCCGCTTCAAGTAGACCTCGTCGAAGCACCGATCGCAAAAGACGCGGTCGAAGGCGCGGCGCGAGCGTGTGTACTCGTCGGCGTCCACCCGCGCCCCGCACCGCTGGCAGACCTTCACCTCTTGAGCGGCCGCTAACCGGCACGCTTCGGAAATGATTTCGACCGCCCTGGCTGCGTCGCGTCGGTTGTACTCCTTCTCATGCCCGGCGGAAGCCATGTCCCTGAGATCCGGCAAAGCAGCTTCGGCGGCGGCTCCATAGGCTGACAGGCCTTTGACCGCATACTGCCTCACCTGTGGGTGCTCGTCGCGCAGAACCGTCAGCAGCGCGGTAATCGCGGCCTTGGCATCGGCGGTGCCAGAGAGTTTCCCGATGGCCGACACCGCCAGCCTGCGCACCTCTGAAGACGGCTTCTGGAGTAGTTCGATCAGTTCCGGGAGCGCCGACCCATCCCCAGCCCGCCCCAGTTCCACCGCCCGCGCGGCTAACTTCTTTTCGACGAGGCGGTCCATGCGTCATGCTTCCAACGTCAAGCGGTTCTCGATCCAAGCCCCCTCGATGTGGATCAATCCGCACTGCCGCTCGCAAAAGATCAGGTGTTGAAGGGCGGAGATGGGGAGCAATTCGTCTTCGGTGAACATGGATTTTCCTTTCCCCTAAACCACAGAGACGCCTTGCTGTTTAAGTGTCTCCACCGGAAGAACACCGGCCATATATCCCAAGAAGTTGTCATATTTTAATGTCCACACATAGAGTTCGGGGAACTCCGGAATCAGTTTTAATGCGTATTCAACCTGACGGTACTGCCAAATCTGGACGCTCAATGTTTGTATAAGATTGCTATCTATCTTTTCTCGCTTTTTCAACTTCTCAATTAAACCTTGATCCACAATGGCTGTTACAGTATTAGAATCAATGACCTTGAATTCATCAGCCACGACGGGGAATTTTCCTCCCTGTTCCGCTTTCACGATTGGATCATTACTCGCTATCGCAGTATTTTTCGAGCGGATCTCCCTTCGCATCGCTATTGTACAAGACTTAGGGTCAATGAGATTCTCTGCGAAAAGCTCACCCAGAACATGTGACGAAGTATTGAATGCTGGGTGGGGCCGAAGCAAACCTTTATCTGGAAATGCCGGGTATAGAAGCCGAAAATCCCAGACCTCAGCGTTTGTATATTCGCCTTTTCGATTAACTCGTCCCCCGACTTGAATTAAACTGTTCAGGCTGCAACGCTCGCGCAATCCTGTGCGGAAGGACAAATCTAGTCCAGCTTCAACGCATGATGTCGCCACCAAAGTCCAATCACAGTCAGATTCCTTTTCAAGACGCTCTTTCACACGATCTAGTATTGCTTTGCGGTCCTTCGGGCAAAGCGCGGTAGATAGATGTTCAACATGGGCTCGACCAGATTGCTTGGCGATCTCAGCGGCGATTGCTGCCGCTGATTGCACAGTATTCACGATCAACAAGCGCGGCCCCTCAAATCTTTTCTCCCATTTTATTAATTCATCGAGACCAAACACATCAGAATTAGTTCGATATTGGATGCGTTGACCCTCGTACTTGAATGCCCCAACTTGCGTTTTGATAGCAACCAATTCCGGGATAGAATCTGGTGGGTCCGAAAACTCCTCAAGTTCCCAAAAGCGATTGAGTGACCCTGATCCGAGAACAAAGTAACACCCCCATTTCGATTCAAGCTCCCGCAACCATCGCCATGCTTGGGGCCACAGATGAGAAGGAAGAGCGGCATGTGCCTCATCGATAAACACAGCCGAGCCCGGCAACTGGTGTAGTTTGCGAAGCGCGGCGGGGTGATCGCTGGCCAGGGTTTCAAAGAATTGAACCGCGGTGGTGACCACAATTGGAGCCTCCCAGAGAAAGGCAAACTGGCGCGATTCCATATCCTCGAACTCTGCCCTATGATGGTGAGCCGCCACAACGTCTTCCGGACGTTCTCCGATCCCGACCAGAGCCCTTCGGTATACCTCCACTGATTGGTCAATGATATTGGTAAAGGGCAATACGACAAAGATGCGGCGGAGACCTTTTTCAGCGGCAACGCGAAGAAGATGGGCCATAACCGCTGTGGTTTTCCCCGTACCGACGGGGCTATCACAAGAATACATACTCGGCCCGATAGGAGCGTCTCTGCATGCTTTGTAAACCTTATTGCGCAACACAGTCCGCTCATCTTCTTTGGATTTGGCAAGGAACGTGATGTGAACATCTAGGAGTTCCAACCGATCTGCCGCTCGAAGTCTTGGCCCCTCATTTGATACCACTTGCCCATAATGGCGTGCCGTATCGGAATGGTCTGCATCAACAATGCAGGATAATGCAAATCGCAAAAAGCTTTGCCCTGAGGCTTTTTTACAAGGCGGTTCTGAGTCTGACCCCATTTCAGCCTTGTGTTCCTCGATATACCACGCCAGCTTTTCCTCGGTGATTTCTCTCACCGTTTTTGCCTCATTTCCGATAGGAGTGCGAACCCTGAAAGGGTACACATTGGAATTCTCCTCGGGTATCGAGGGCAAGCCCGTGTGATGGGAGCGCACGCACAATGCGGACGAAATTGAATTCTTCCTCAAGAGGTAAGCCGTACCAGCATCAGAATGGTCTACCGGAAGGTGCTCTCTTGTCTTTCCCCGAAGCACTTCCTGGTTGGCCTCGTCAATTTTGCCGAGGTCATGGTATTCGGCAGCAGCATGCACAGTTGACTTGAACAGATCACCCAATGGTGTATAAGGTGCGATTTTTGAGGCAGATATTAAAGCCCTTCTAATGACCTCAGATATGTGCTTCTTGTAGGTCTGTTCCGGATATCCAAACCTTGCGCTGTGGGCCAAGAGGTTCTTATGTCCCATGTCCTACGACCTCATAAGATCCATAAGATCGCGGATGCTGACCTTACCCTCGAATTTCTTCATGATATCCTGATTCTCCTTTGGATTTGGGAAATTATACTCAGCCCGCGCGGAAGACGGCTTGCCAGGCGCATCCTTCTTGTTCGGCATGAGCGCATCAATTAGATCAAAATCATTACATGAGCCCTTCCGGTCATTATGCTCCGCGTACCAGGCGTGCAATACCTCAACTTGTGTTCTGACCGTGGAGGGGTTGTGAGAGTAAACATAGGGGATGAGTTCCAGGCAAACATCCACGTCTTGTCTTGTACAGCCCGTCTTGCTTGCGGGCGTGGGGTTGACGAAAAAAGGAATGGCATAGACTCCGTGTTCGACGAACTTGAAGGCCCCAGGGGCCATTCCCCCTGTTTTTCCCTCCTCAACACCTGACTTGTTGGTCTGACTAAAATCCGTACGAACCGTAATCGGGGCTACCGAAAGACCAAGCCCAAAATGAATAACCCCCGTCTTTATGTTCATCTTCAAAGCAAGGGCCTCTTCGTTTTTTTTGGATTTATCCTTCTTATTCTTCTTTTCAAGAGTTACTTCGGAAGCTTCCTCAGCCGATTCTCCCTCTGCCGCTTCCAGGAAGGTGTTTCCAAAAACGCGGCCATCCCAGTACCGCCTGACGAACTCTTTATTTTCAATGGTTTTATCTTTGTCATCGATGATCATCTTTGTTATAGCGGACCGATCTCTACCACGTTCTTCTAAGATATCGAAGCGTGCTTCGTCAAGCTTAAACTTGTCCTGCAGGTAGAGCCATATAGGTCCTTTTTTATTCGCAATGAGATCTCTCATCTTTCGTTTGACCGATACCGGCGAGATTTCTCCGATGTCTCCCCTGCGCCGCCTGGGCGCCCCGTCACGCTCTGGATCACCATTCGGATTCGAATTGCGAACCTCAACGATGATCAACCCTGTCGCTCGTGGAATATCTGTGCTTTTTGTATTACTCATGATCATCTACCTCCTTTTTGTTGTTCTGTAACTCAAGGCCACTACCCTTCTCGGCTTTTTCCTCTTTTGCACCATAGGAAAGGTATCCAAGGATCAACTTCGCTTTGCCATTATCATCAATTTCAGTTGGAATCTCGCTTTCTGTTAGTCTATTCGTCAGATCAGCGATGTCCTTAAGGCAGTTCTTGGCCGCTTGCCTTGGAATCGTGTCCGTTCCCACCTTCTTGGCCCAGGAAACATATGGGTGTGCCAGTCGGCGGCCGAGAGAAATAAACGCCTCTAGCGGATTCAGAAGTGCAAGTGATACATAATCATTGCCGATCAACCTCAGGGGGACATCTCCATTTCTCACGTCAAGGGAGTACTGGATATGAAGTTTGTCCACAACTGCAAAAAACCTTCCAAGATAAAAAACATCTTCTTTCATATAATCCTCCTTTCTTATTCCTTTCTTGTACAGAAGTAGCCCGTAAAGTGTGGGGAGCATATGCAGACAATCTATGTTTGTGAAACTAAACCTATCCCCCTTCCTGTTCTGATCTAGGGTTGCTTTCAGTCTCGCCATGATGAGAGTCTGGGCACTCTTTTCCACGATATTTTTCAGACCGGCGTCAACTCGTTCTCGAATTGTCTCTTCCTTTTCAAAGAGGAAATCCAGCGCATCGGATGAAGTAAAACGTTTTGAGATAGGAATTTTTTGATTGCCCTGTTTTCTCGTAATCATCTCGCCATCTTGCCTCCATGCACTATTAAGAAGCCATATCGCTCGTGTCGGATAGATGGACAGGGCACCTTCTAGCATTTTTTCTTTTCTGACAAGCCCAGGCAAAACCACCGCTGGAATATTTGCACACCCCGTCTGCCAGCGGATAGCACCGGACATGTAATGGGCAAGAGGATAATGTCTGGAAGCAAGAACCTTAGTGTTGCCCTTGTCCACTGATGCGACAATGCCGATCACAATCTCTGCTGCTGGTTCGCTCACGGCAATGCCATCGAGTGTTTTTAATGCAGTCTTTGTGGCCTCTTCGCTTATATATATATTCTCTTGGCCCTCCATTTCATCATTGTCAAATACTTTTATGATGTTGGCATCTTTTAGTTTCGTGCAGTACGCGAAGGCCACCGTGTTCCGGTTTTCATATTTCCGGAGGCTTGTCCAAGTTATCCCCTTCCGTTCCCGAGAGAGAACGTATCTTAAGGTTTTCCTCGCCATTTCTCTTGCAGGACGCCCTGCTGTGAAGAGAGCAGTACCTTTAAGGCCGTAACGCATAAGGCAAGGGATATCTTCATTCGCGGCAAAAAGCTTTATTTGTCCGAGACCAGCAGCATTAACATCGTCATAGTTATCTTCAGCACCTGCCATATCCATCCCAAACGCATCCTGCTTGCCAGTCGGTTCACAGGCTTTATTGCTGTGCTCTTCAAACGTTCGAGCCATCCAAGATTGGATATTACTGTGGTACGGCGGGTAGCGATTCTCCCCATATTCCGGCTTATCCCAGTCTTTGATTGTCAGGAGATACAGAAAATCCTTCCCATGTTCCCTTCCGCGGCCCTTCTTCTTACCCTTCTTTTTGAGAGCGAACAATGCCTCTGCATAATCTTTTCTTCCAGTAACCTGTAGCTTATGCATAAGGATTGTCCGAACTTCGTCCCTCAATTTGTCTTGCTGACAAAGATTCGTTCTTTCAACAAGGCTTTCATATGCTTTGTATCCCCCTGGCTTCCCCTGGGCCGCTTCTAAAATGCTTTGCAGCTCGTTCGGTAGTTCTTTGAGGCACCGTTCTATCCATGTTAGATCTACTTCCCAGAGATCGTTACATCCATTGAGAAAGTTCTTCAATTTGGATTCATCAATGGACTCCTTCTCCTTACCGTCCTTTTCAGAATCACCAGCCCCCACATTTTTATTTCTTTTAGCGCTCTTGTCTTTTAGAACCTTGGTTATCCAGTCTGGGATCAGGGAAGCATCACAGGTTACTTCCCAGAAGGCCCTGCCGTTGAAAACCGGGAATGCCGGGTCTTTTTTGCCCACTTGCCATCTATAAATCTTTTCCATACTGAAGTCTGGAATATCTACATCCTCGACATGACCATTCTTGTCGAGAAAAATCATAAACCCTTTCTTATTAGGACAAGGTTGGAAGCTGGGGTGTGATTCGCCCAAATAACAACCAAGCTCCTTTAACATTGCGTGGATTTCGATCCATTCATTCAGCATATTCCAACCTCCCGTTCTTGATCCGCCGCCCTTCAGGATTCTGAACGTATCTAGGATTAAGAATACCGGGTTCCTGTCCGAACACGCAGTATAGAAAGGATGTCATCATATCGCTAAATGATTTTTCGACTTTGGTGTTTTCTCGGAAAGGGCCAATGTAATCCGGCACAAACTCACGCCATCCAAGACATGGGATGTCATGAAACTGGCCTTTATGAAGCCGCCTATTAAAGATCTCCTGGCAAGCATGTTGCGAATTAACTTCGGAAAGGCGTGCGGCTTCAGCGAGGCTCTTGGGAACATACTTGAGACTCTCGATTCTTGCGTAGAATCTATAACAGACGTCGATCAAGACTGTAGCCTTATGTTGAAAGGAGTCGTTCTTGGCGATCTGTTCTCCTTTTCTAAGTGGACCTCCGTAGTTCGTGGTGTAGTCATGGTAAACAATCGGAGCGCAGACTTCGACAGCTATGGGGATGATGATTGTATTCTTCAAGCGTATGATCGACTCAAAAATCCCCTTGGTTGCTGACCATGGCGGTACTGGATAGCTTACTGGAGTCGCCCCCGTGTCCGGCCTTGTCCATATAGCTGTTGGCCCTGAAATTTCTAGCGAGATTTTATAATCTTTCATTACGTCTCCCTCCTTTCTCGGCTATGGGCGAAAGATTTTTGGGACTGGTGATTTATTGAAATGTTCGATCCATAATCATGCCCGTTCAACTGTCTTCGGCCTACGATCTTTCTGACCCGACTGGGTTTGCCTCACCGGCAGTCGCCGGAGCAGACCGTCTGCCCCTTGCTCTCCCAGCAATAGCACCAGTGGGATTTCCCGTCCCCGGTCCACCAGTTGGTTGAGGTTTCCTTCCCGTCTCCTACCTGCCGGGTTTGGGTTCTTTCATGGACCACCTGTGGACCGGGGGTTGACATGATCGAATCCCAAACAGCAGCGCAGCCGGAAACGAAAAACAAAAGCGAAACTAAAATAATTATCCTTTTCATCTGGGATAGATTTAGGGAACGTCCTTTACATCTTGATGTTTTAAACGATCCAATCTTTCCTGCGAATCCGCCTGCGCCCGTGAAACCTCCCTGCTCTTCCCTATCCGATCACCCCTAACTCCTATAACTAATAATACCTGAAAAACATAACGAAGAAAAACCGATAGGTTTCTTCACGCCTCGCCAACTCAGCCCTATCCATTAACTGTTTTAAATCTTTTCTCTTTAGCAATGCACCCATAGCGGAGTAAAAACTGTCTTCGGTCTACGATTTTTCTGACCCGTCTGGGTT
>JAPLJI010000190.1 GCA_026388655.1 Pseudomonadota bacterium | reverse complement strand
AATTGACGGCGCTTTTCCCCGGGCGGCCCGGGAAGCCCGCGAACTCGCCCGTTTTCTTCATCAGAATCCCGAGGTTTCCCTCCAGGAATTCCTGGCCGCCGAGCGGATCGGGCAAATCCTCGAAAAGGCGGGCTTCCGGGTTCGCCGGGGAATCGGCGGGTTGAAAACCGCCTTCCGCGCTGATTACGGCCGGGGGGAAAATCCGGCCGTCGCCTTTCTGGCCGAGTACGACGCATTGCCGGGCCTGGGACACGCCTGCGGACATAACCTGATCGCCGGGGCGAGCGTGGGAGCGGCCCTGGCCCTGGCCGCCGCCCTCCCTCCCGGGAGCGGGAATATCGTGGTCCTCGGAACCCCGGCCGAAGAAACCCTGGGAGGCAAAATCCCGCTTCTGGCCGCCCGGGCCTTTGCCGGGGTCGGGGCGGCTTTTTTGGCTCATCCCTCCAATCAAACCCGGGTGCATTCAAAATCCCTGGCCCTGGTGAGCCTGGAAATAACCTTCCAGGGCAGATCCGCCCATGCCGCCGCTTCGCCGGAAAAGGGAATCAATGCCCTGGATGCCCTGATCCAGGTATTTGTCGCCCTGGGACCGGTCCGGGCCAAGCTCCCGGCCGGGTCCCGGATCGACGGGGTCATCCTGGAAGGAGGCCGGGCCGCCAATATTGTCCCGGACCGGACCCGGGCTTCCTTTTACCTCCGCGCCCGGAACCTGAGTATCCTGGAAACGGTGCGGAGGGAATTCGAAAAGTGCGTCCGCGGCGCGGAAATTTCCACCGGCGCCCGGGGCCGGATCCTGAGACGGGGATTTGTCTATGCCCCTTTCCTTTCCCACCCCACCCTGGGCGAAGCTTTCCGGATATTCGGAGAGGAAACCGGCCTGAAATTTGTACCCGCGGAAACCCGGGCCCTGGGATCATCGGATATCGGGAACGTGAGCCAGGCCGTTCCCTGCCTGCATCCCACGTTTGCCATCGGATCCCCGGAAACCGCCGAACACAGCCCGGAATTCGCCCGGGCCGCGGGTTCGGAAAGAGCCCTGCGGGAAATGACCAGAGTCGCCCGGGCTCTGGCTTATGCGGGCGGATACCTATTTTCGCGGCGGGGATTCTTCCAGCTTCTGGACCGGGAGCAAAAAATCTTAATGAAAAACTTCAACTTGTCCCCTTGAATTAATCAATTATTTATTGCCGATTTTTAAATGAAAAGCTTATAATTTTTCTTTGAGGTTAGAGATGAATATATTAATATATCCTGATCCGGGGCTTTACCGTCCGGCTCTTCCGGTAGACCGGATCGGGCCCGCGGAACGCAAGCTTTGCGAACGGATGCTGGAAAAGCTTTACCAGGCCCGGGGGATCGGGTTGTCCGCCCCGCAGGTCGGGGTTTCCGTTCGGGTCGCGGTCCTGGATCTGAATACGCCCGAACTGGGGAGAAACCCCCTGGTCCTGATCAACCCGGTCATCACGCACCGGGAAGGAGAAATTATCTGGGAAGAAGGATGTTTAAGCATCCCCGGTTTCCGTTCCGAGACGAAAAGAAGCGAGGAAGTCCGGGTGCGGGCGCAAAATCCAGAGGGGCGGGAGATTGAAATCGTCGGCCGGAATCTATTGGCGGTGGTAATTCAACACGAACTCGATCATTTCGACGGGAAACTTCTGATTGACCGGGCCGGTCGGCTCAAGAAGAATCTTTATTTGCGGAAGCTCAAGAAAATGCACCGGGACAGATCCTGATGAAATCGGGCCGGATGGAAGAAATCACGATCGCGGAGATTCTCCGCGATTTGTACCTCGAGCACACCGACGGGGTGCTCACCGTTCGCCAGGGCGAAGCGGAGAAGCAGATTTACTTCGCCTACGGATCCCCGCTTTTCGCCACCTCCAATCAGCGCGAAGACCGCATGGGATCCATTCTTTACAGCCAGGGAAAGGTCAGCCGGGAAACCCTGGTCCGGGCCATCGAAGCCACCAAGACCAGCGGCAAGCGCTTTGGCACCGTCCTGGTGGAGCTGGGAATAATCACGCCGGAAGAACTGGTTCATACGGTCTTTATCCAGGTGGAAGCCATCATTTCAAACCTTTTTACCTGGGAGGAGGGAACCTTCGAATTCCTGGCCGGGCCGGTTTCCACGGAGGAAATTGTCGCCCTCAACCTGAATCCTATCGTCCTGATTTGCAGGGGGGTGAGGGAAAATTTCTCGATGACCCAGATCGACCATTTCCTGGGGAACCTGGACCAGGTGCTCTATCCCAACCCCGATCCGGAATTCCTGTATTCCGAACTTGGCCAGTTCCCGATTTTCGAGCAGATCATGAGCCAGCTTGACGGGGAAAAAACCATCGCCGATATATTGCAGGGGACCACGGCTTCCCCCGAGGAGGTGCTCCGGGCGCTGGTCGCCCTGAAAATCCTGAAAACCGTTATCGACCGGCCGGCCGGGGAGATTCAGGGCGAAGCCGGCCCCGCCGAGGAGAGCCACGACCCGCTGCTCGAGCCGGAGGACCGGGGCGGGGAAAACCTCAGCAACCTCCTGGCCGAGGACGTCAACCAGACCAATTTTCGGGAAGAAGTCAGCAGCCTTTATGACCGCCTGGCCTCCGCGAATCACTATGAAATCCTGGGTCTGACCCGCCGGGCCGGGAAAAATGAAATCATCCATGTTTACAGTGATTTGTCCAAAAAATTTCACCCCGACCAGTTCCGAAATCCCCAGATGCAGGACCTGTCCGACAAGGCTTTTGAAATCTTCAACCAGATCACGATCGCCTATACCACCCTGACCAACGACCGCACCCGCGAAGAATACAACCACTCTCTGGAAAAAGAGCGAATTCAAAATCTTTTGTCGGATGACAGCCTGGACCCTTCCGAGGCGCGGCGGCAACATGAACGCGGAATGATTCTTTACCAGGAGGGGGACTTGCGCGGGGCTCTCAAGGCCTTCGACCTGGCCGCCTCCATCGACCCCTCCATTTCCGATTACTACACCGGTCTGGGTTTGCTCCAGGCCATGGAGATCGACGGGAAGCCCCCCAACATCACCGAAGCCGAGCGCATGTTCAAAAAGGCCATCAGCCTGAAACCGGAGGAAGCCCGAAACTATTTCTACCTCGGCCAGATCTATAAATCCCGGGAAGAATACACCCTGGCCCGGGAATACCTCCGCAAGGCCCTGGAAAAACGCCCGAACTACGCGCAGGCCCGGTCGGAGTTGAAAAAGGTCGAGGGATTATAGGTCAAGCCCAGATGAATTTTCGAATTGTCTTCATGGGCAGCCAGGATTTTTCCGTGCCCGCGCTCGAAATACTCGCGGAAAGCGGATGCCGGATTGAAGCGGTGGTGACCCGCCCGGATCGGCCGGCCGGCCGGGGCCGCCGGCTGCGCCCCACCCCGGTCAAGGCCGCCGCCGCCACCCGGGGGCTCCGGTGCCTTGATCCGGCTTCGGTCAAAAGCCCGGAGCTCCGGGCCGAGGTCGAAAATATCCACCCCGATTTTATCGTGGTCGCAGCTTATGGAGGGATCCTGCCCGGGACCCTCCTCCGCCTCTCGCGCCGGGGCTGCCTGGGGGTTCACCCCTCGCTCCTGCCCTTTTACCGGGGGGCCAACCCGATCCGCTGGGCCCTGGTTCAAGGAGAAACCCAAACCGGCGTAACCATCTTCGAACTGGCCGAGGGGATAGATACCGGGAGAATTATTCTGCAGCAGACCGAGAGCATCCTGCCCGCGGACGATTTCGGGTCCTTAAGCGCCCGGCTGGCGAAGACCGGCGCGGAACTTCTGGCCACCGCCCTCCGCCTTTTCGCTTCGGAAAAAGTGGTGCTTTCGGCCCAGTCCGGCCCTGCTTCCGAAGCCCCCATGTTCTCCCGGGAAAATGAAAAGCTCGACTGGTCCCTGCCCGCGGAAAAGGTCAACAACTGGATCCGGGGGTTAAGCCCCTCCCCCGGAGCTTACGCTTTTTTTCAGGGAAAACGTCTGAAAATCCTTTCGGCCCGGGCCTTTCCCGGTCCCCGCAACCCCGAGCCGGGCCTGATCCTGGAATCCCACCCGGAGGGAAAAAGCACCCGGGTGGCCTGCGGCGGGGGTTTTCTGAACCTGGTTAAAGTCCAATTGGAAGGCGGAAAACCGGTTTTAATCCAGGATTTTCTCCGGGGTCATCCCCTGAAACCGGGAGAGAGGTTAGGAGAATCATGACGAAAATCAAAATCGCTCCCTCTATCCTTTCGGCGGATTTCGGTACTCTCCGGGACGAGGTTTCGCGTCTGGAAGCCGGCGGTGCTGATTACCTCCACATTGATGTGATGGATGGGGTCTTCGTCCCCAATATCAGCGTGGGGCTGCCCATCGTGGAAGCGGTCCGGAAAATCACCGCCCTGCCCCTGGATGTGCATCTGATGATCACCCGCCCCGAAAATTTGCTTTCCGCCTTTATCCAGGCCGGCGCCGACCTCCTCACCATTCACTCCGAGGCCACTCCCAACCTTCACCGGGCCCTGAGCGCGATCCGGCAGGCGGGAAAGAAGGCCGGGATTGCCCTCAACCCGGGGACCCCTGCTTCCGGGCTCGATGAGCTTCTGGGAGAAGTGGATCTGGTTCTGGTCATGACCGTTAACCCCGGGTTCGGCAGCCAGGGGCTTATTCCCTTCACCCTGGAAAAGGTGAAGAAAATCCGGGGATTGATTGATTCGTCCCCGGCCCGCCCGGAGCTGGAGGTGGACGGGGGGATCAAGCTGGAAAACGTCGAGCTTCTGGGGCGGGCCGGCGCCGACGTGATCGTCTCGGGAAGCGGGATCCTGACCCAGTCCGATTACGGCCGGACGATCTCGGAACTCCGGGCCAAAGCCCAGCGGGCCAGGTTCCCGGGAAACCGTTGAAAAACCTTCGGGAACTTCCTATTTACTTAACTGTCTATATTATCGTCAAGTATAGTGAAAAACATTGAAGATGAATTATTGATTCGCAAAACCCTGAAGGGGGAAAAGGATTCTTTTGAAGTTCTGGTTTTGCGCTATCAAAAACGGATTTTCAATATTATTTTCCGGGTAACCCGGGAGGAAGCGAGCGTGCCGGACCTGGCTCAGGAAGCTTTTTTGAAGGCCTATCGCGGCCTGGACAAATTTGATTTCAAAGCCAGTTTTTATACCTGGCTGGTCCGGATCGCGATCAACACCTCCCTGAACCACCTTTCCAGCCGCGGGCGAAACCCCCTGGCCGGCACCGAAGACCTCGATTCCTACGCGGGGAAATCCGCCCAGTTCTCGGATGCCGGGGCTTATTCCAGCAATCCGGAACACGAGGTCTTCCGGAGCGAACAGGCCGAATCCATCCGGCAGGCGATTGCCTCCCTGGCCGAGGATCTGCGGGTATCCATCACGCTCCGTGAAATCGAGGGGCTTTCCTATGAAGAGATCGCCGAGGTGATGGAATGCCCGGTAGGAACGGTTCGTTCCCGGATCCACCGGGCCCGGAAGGAACTGCAGGAAAAGCTGAGGCCGCTTTTATAAATAAGGAGAAGAAGCATGTCCGATTGCAAGCAGTACGAAGAACTGATTGGCGCATATTCCGACGGGGAGCTTTCCCGCGATCAGGCCTGCCGCCTGACCAGCCATCTGGTTGACTGTATTTGTTGCCGGCAGGAGCTCAAAAAGATTGAAGAGTTAAGGGCCTGCCTCACCCTGGCCCAGGACGAGTTTAAAATCAGCCTCCCCGGGTTCGCCGAATCGTTAATGAAAAAAATCAAGCAGGAAAAAGTCTCCTTCTCCCGGCCGGGACAGATCCTGGATTTTTTCCGTCCCCGCCGGACTTTCTTCCGCCCGGCCTATGTGGCGCTGGCCGCGGCCGGTTTGATGATCATCGTGGCCTTCGGCTCGTTTCTCTGGTGGAAAAGCCCCTCCGGGATCACGAACCTGGCCCGGAACCAGGAAACCCGCTTTACCGAAACCGAGCTGGCCAATTCTCCCGAGTTATATCTCTATCAGCATAGTAACCAGATCCGGACGAATTCCATCATTCCCATCCAGACCGCTGATTTCACTTTTGTCGAAGGTGATTAAGACCGAGGGTTATTAACCGTGGCCAAGTCAACCCTTCGACTTTTCCGATCTAAAGCCTGGCGGCTGCTCAGGGTTGATGCTGAGCGGCGCCTTTTTCCCCGCCCCCAAAGGCAGGGTTTGAGCGCCGTCGAAGTATCAAGTCCGCGCCGGAACCCGCGCCTCCCGCTCCTGATCGGGCTGGGAGGGTTTGTTTTCTGGATGTTTTACGGAACCCCGCTCGTTTCCCGGCTCTTTTCCCCCGGGGTAGCCCGGGCGGAAGAAAAAAACTCCCTGGATCTCCTGAAGAAGGCCGAAAATTACGAGAATCATCCCCGCTTCCAGGGTAAGAAAATCTCGGTTGATTTCAGCCATTCCTATCCGCAGGTAACCTACTGGAAAATCACCCACCTGGGGTTAAAACAGGAAAGGCTGGAAAAAGTTTCTCCCCGCGGAGACCAGGAGGAAATCCTGATCACCTCCGGTCGGGAAAAGCTGCATTACTTCATCAAGCAGGGCGTTTTGATCCGGGAAATCATCCAGGGGGAACAGCAGAATTTCGATCCTCTCCGGAAAAATCTTGACCTGGTCCGCCAGAACTATTCGATTGAGACCATCGGGGAAAGCCAGGTGGGCCGGCACAAGGTAATCCGGGTGCAGTTCAACCCCCGATTTTCCGGGCGGCCCCAGCAGGAGATCTGGATTGATCCGGAGGCCGGCCTTTCCCTGCGCTCCGAAATTTATGGAGAGGGAGGGAAATTAAGCACCCTGGAAAGCTTTTCCGAAATAGAAATCAACCCCAGCATCCCGGCCGCCGCGCTGCGAATCAACCTCCCGGAAAAGGTCCGGAAAGCCGATTTCATCGTCTACCCGCAGCCTGACCTGGCCGCCGCCGCCCGGAGTTTCGGCGAGCAGATCTTCCTGCCGGATTCCCTGCCTGCGGGGTTTGTGCTGAAAGGAATCGTGGTCAACCGGATCGGCAGCAATTCCCGCCTGCAGCTGGTATACAGTGACGGTCTGACCGGCCTCTCCGTCTTCCAAGAAAAATACCGTCCCAACGTGGAAACGGCCGTGGGCCTCACGCCCCTGAAAGATAGCGGTTTCTTCGCCGTCAGCCGGGGCCTCACCCAGCTTCTGGCTTTTCTCCGGGGAAACCTGAAGATCGTCCTGGTGGGAGAAATCGGGAAAAACGAAATCAACCAAATCGCGGAATCGCTTAAACCCGCTACCTTCGAGGGAGGAAACACCCGTGATTGAAGTGGAAAACCTGACCAAGCGTTACGGCAACATCCTGGCGGTGGACCGGGTTTCTTTCCGGGTCGACTCCGGCGAGATCGTGGGGTTCCTGGGCCCGAACGGAGCCGGGAAAACCACGATCATGAGGATTTTAACCGGCTTTATCCCCCCGACCGGCGGGCGGGCGATCCTTTCCGGCTTCGATATCATGGAAAAACCCCTCGAGGTCAAACGCCGGATCGGCTACCTGCCGGAACACCCCCCCATTTACAATGACATGCTGGTCTCCCCCTACCTGGAATTCGTGTCCCAGCTCAAGGAGGTCGAAGCCAAGGAACGGACCCGGGAGGTCCGGCGGGTCATGGATCTCTGCGGGTTGACCGAGGTGGAAAACCGCCTGATTGGAAATCTTTCCCGGGGTTACCGGCAACGGGTGGGATTGGCCCAGGCCCTGCTCGGGGATCCCGAGATCCTGGTTCTGGACGAACCCACCATCGGGCTCGACCCCCGCCAGATCATCGAGATCCGGGAACTGATTAAGAACCTGCGTTCCGAGCATACCATCATCCTTTCCAGCCATATCCTGCCCGAGGTCGAGATGCTCTGCGGCCGGGTCATCATCATCCACGAGGGTAAAATCGTGGCGGAAGACCGGCCCGAGCATCTCCAATCCACCCTGAAGAGTTCGGACCGGCTCTTCGTCCAGGTGGGCCGGGCCGGGCCGGAGGTCCCGGAATCCATCCGCCGGATCCCGGGGGTGATTTCCGTTTTTACCGAGGAAAAAATCCCCGGCGGCTACCTGATTGACCTGGAGCGCGACGAGCAGAAGGTCCGGGAGGAGGTGGCCCGGGTGATCGTGGCGGGTGGCTTCGGTCTCCTCGAGCTCAAGCCGATCAGGATGAGCCTCGAGGAGGTATTCGTCCGGCTGACCACCGTGGAAAGTGGGAGCCCGGAGGAGGGAGGGAAATTTTCGTGAAGAAAATCCAGGCACTGGTAATCAAGGAACTCGGCAGTTATTTCATCTCCCCGGTCGCTTACGTGATCATTTTCATCTTCCTGGCCGTGGCGGGGTTTCTTTTCTTCCAAATCCTTTCTTATTTCAATGTGCAATCCATTCAAATGATGCGTTATCCTGGCCTGCTGGACCGGCTCAACCTGAACGATATGGTTCTCTTCCCCTTCTTCCACAATGTCGTGGTGTTTTTTACCTTTTTGATCCCGGTGCTGACCATGCGGCTCCTCTCCGAGGAAAAGAAGCTGGGAACCGGGGAACTGCTTTTTACCTCCCCGATCACCACCACCGAGGTGGTCCTGGGCAAGTTTTTTTCCGCCGCCCTCTTGATTCTGGTCATGCTCCTCTTCAGTTTTGTCTATCCCCTGGTGATTCTCATTTTCGGCAATCCCGATGCCGGCCCCATTTTAACCGCCTACCTTGGCCTCTTCCTCCTCGGTTGCGCCGCCGCCGGACTCGGGCTCCTGACCAGCTCCCTGACCGAAAACCAGATCATCGCCGTGATCAGCGCCTGGGGAATCCTGATCCTTCTGCTCATCATCGGCTGGGCCGCCCAGTCGGTCGGGCCCACCTTCGGAGCGGTCCTGCAGCATCTTTCATTCATGGAACACTTCCAGAGTTTCAGCAAAGGCATTATCGAACTCAAGGGCGTGGTTTATTATTTGAGCTTTATCTTTTTTACCCTCTTCCTGACCCAGAGGGTACTGGACTCGCAAAGCTGGAGGTAGCCTAGGATGGGAAAAACTCAGACCCTAATCATCGGTATTCTCGGTTCGCTCCTGGCCCTGGCCGGGGTAATCCTGCATTATTATCTTACCTCCCGGATCTGGATCGGAACCGTGTTAATCGCCGCCGGCCTCGTTTTCCTGGCCCTCCTGGCGGTCCGGCATTTCCGGCAGATCAAAAACCTGGCCGGCCTCAGGCAAACCCGGCTGGGAGCCAACACCCTGGTTCTTTCTTTGATAATTCTGGCCATCCTGGTGCTTCTGAATTTCCTGAGCGTCCGCCACAACCCCCGGAAGGATTTCACCAAGGAAGGCCTTTTTACCATTTCATCCCAGACCATCAGGGTGGTTAAGGAATTGCAGAACGACGTCAAGATCACTTCCTTTTTTAAAGACAAGAGCCCGGAGCAGGAAAAATTCCAGGACCTGATCCAGGAATACCAGCGTTTCTCCCCGCGGTTGAAGGTGAACGAGATTGATCCGGACCAGGAACCGACCATCGCCCAGAATTACGGGGTGGCCCAGTACGGAACCATCGTCCTGGAATCGCAGGGAAAATCCCTCAAGGTCAAAGAGACCTCGGAAAGCGAACTGACCAACAACCTGATCAAGATCACCCGCAAGGAAACCAAAAAAATCTGTTTTCTGGATGGACACGGGGAGAGATCCCTCGAAGATAAGGATAAGCCGGGTCTCTCGCAGCTAAAGGAAAGCCTGGAAAGCGAGGGTTACCAGACCCGCCAGTTGCTCCTGATGCAGGAAGGAAAGGTCCCGGGGGAATGCCAGCTCCTGGTGATCGCCAGTCCGACCAAGCCCCTTCTCGGTCAGGAAGAAGAAGCGATCGACCAGTTCATCCAGGGCGGGGGCGCGAGCCTGATCCTGGCCGATCCCGAAAGCACCCCGGAGCTGGCGCGGATTGCCGCCAAATTCGGGATTGAGCTCGGGAACGGGTACATTATTGACTTCGTCTCCCGGATTTTCGGGGGGAGCCTGACCATGCCCCTCATCACCAAATACGCCGTTCACGAGATCACCACCAACTTCCGCCCGGCCACCCTTTTCTCCACCGTCCGTCCGGTGAAGAAAATGGACGCCCCGGGTTACGTGGTGGTGGAATTGGCCCAGACCGGGGAGCAGAGCTTTTCCACCCGGCAGAAGCTGACCTCCACCGAAAAAATCAAATTCGATCCCCAGAAAGACACCAAAGGCCCGATTACCGTGGCCGCGGTTTCCACCTCCCGCCCGAAATTCGAGCCGGACGAGGACAATCCGGGAAAGCCGGAGGTCAGCTCCCGGCTGGTGGTGTTTGGAGACTCGGACTTCGCGACCAACAGCCTCTTCAACTTTTCTGGAAACAGCGATTTTATTCTGAACGTGATCAACTGGCTTTCCCAGGAAAAGGATCTGATCGCCATCCGCCCCAAGGCCCGGGCGCCCAGCCTGGTTCACCTCACCCCCCTCCAGGGCAAGCTGATTTTTTACCTGTCGGTAATGGGCCTGCCCCTGGCCATTCTCCTCTTCGGACTGGGAATCTGGTGGCGCCGGCGCAGAAAGTAGAAAGCTAGTTCGAGTTTCGAGTTTCGGGTTTCGAGTTTGGATTTTGGAGTTTGGTTATTGGTTATTGTTTGGTTATTGGAATTTGTTTGGTAATTGGAGCTTGGTTATTGGTAATTGAACACTTATCAGTGAAAAATGCGCTTTAAAACCACGCTCATCGCTCTTTTTATCCTCCTGGTCTTTGGCGGGTTGGTTTACTGGGTTGAAATCCGGGGCGCGGGGGAAAGAATCAAGGGCAAATCCCAGGCCGACCGGGTTTTCTCCGGGGACTTCCTGACGGTAAATTCCATCACCATTGAAAAAAAGGATAGCCGGGTCCGGTTTTTTCGCAAAAGCCCGGAGGAATGGGAAATTGTCGAGCCCCTCCGCACCGAAGCCGATAACGGGGCGGTGAAGAGCCTGGTCAACCGCCTGCAGAACCTGGAATTCCGCCGGGTGGTGGATGAAAACCCGACCGACCTGGCTAAATACGGCCTGGCCGACCCGGAATTCCGGGTCGAGGTTAAGGGCGGACGCGCCGAAGATACCATCGCCATCGGAAACCGCGGGCCGATCGGGTCCACTCTCTACCTTCAGAAAAAATCCAGTCCGAGGATCCTCCTGGTTGATTCGAGCCTGAAATCGATGGTCAACAAGGGACTTTTCGATCTGCGGGAACGCCGGATCATCAGTTTCGAACGGAACCAGGTGGAGGGGATAAATCTCGCCTACCCTGATCGGGAGGTCAAACTGGTTAAGAAGGACCTGAAATGGCGGATGGAAAAACCCGCGGCCTATCCGGCCGACGAAAACGAGATTGACCGGCTCCTGACCGAGCTGATCGGCCTGAAGGCGGACAGGTTCGTCGTGGAAAAACTCGAGGATCCCGCCCGCTATGGGTTCCTTCGCCCCCAGCTCCTGGTTAACCTCGCCTTGAAGGATAATAAAACCGCGGCCTTTCGGGTGGGGGAAAAAACCGAGGGTGGATTCTACGCTAACCGGGTCGGGGGCGACCCCGTTTACCTGGTTGATCCCCAGGTCCTGAACAAGCTCAACAAAAATGTTAACGATCTTCGTGATAAAACCATTTTAACCTTCGAACGCGACGCGGTTCTGGCCCTCGAGTTTGCCCGCCCTTCCACCGCCACGATCCGGATCGAGAAAAAAACTGAGGATAAATGGAGGAGCGTCTACCCCGATAACCGGGATCTTGACCGTTTCACCCTGGGGAATCTTCTCAACGAGATCCGCCGGGTTCGGGCCAAGGATTTTGTGACCGACCACCCTGAAAATCTGAAGATGTATGGATTGGACAAACCCAGCCTGAAAATCAATCTATTCGGGGCGGATAATAAACCCCTGGATTCTCTGATCGTCGGGAAAGAATCCATCCCGGGTTCCACTTTCGCCAAGACCGATGCCTCCACCATCTACCAGGTCGAATCCGAGCGGGTGTCCGCGATCCTGAGCAAGCTCCAGGACATCCTGGCGGGGAAAGCCACCGTCCCCTTCCCGGTTCAGAGGCCCGGTCACTGAGTCCTTCGATTCACTCAGGACTTAGTGCTGAGTGAGCATTTTTCTTGATTCGGTCTTGGAAAATACCTCACCGTAATTGCGAATCGAAGCACTGAGCTTTTTCCAATTCCAGCAGTAAAACCTTGACGGCGCCCCCCCCGGGGGCGGAAAACCCTCCCGGATTTCCATCGGTCCGGATCACCCGATGACAGGGAATGAGGATAAGATGCTGGTTGGCGCCCAGGGCCTGGCCCACCGCCCGAAAGGCCCCCGGGGCTCCGGCCCGCCCGGCCAGCTGGCGGTAAGTGGCTGTCCGGCCATAGGGAATTTTCCGGGTTTCCCGAAGCACCCGTCTCTGAAAATCCGTGTAACCGGAAAAATCCAGGGGAAAACGGAATTCGATAAGATTCTCCCCTTGGAAATATTTCCGGACCTCCCGCTCCACCGCTCCCAGCAATCCGGTTTTATCTTCCCGCGCCCCGGGATGCTCCTGCCCTAACCATTCCCGGAGATCTCCGCGGCCTTTAAAAGGAAACCGCAGGGCCGAAACCCGGCCCTGCCATTCGACCGCCAGCACCCAACCCGAAACCGGTCCGAGCCTGACGGGAAAAACTGAATAAACTGGACTTCCTTTCATCCCGGTCTCCGTTCGTTTAATTCTACCAGAATTAAAAACCCTTTTCCGGCAAAGCCGTGAACCCCCTCGGTGTCCTAGCGTCCCAGCCCCCCGGCATCCCAGCGTCCCCGCCTAACCGTCCAGGGTTGACTTTTAAGGTGTGATCTGCAATAAAATTGGGCAATTACTTAATACTGTTTTGATTTATCCAGGCAAATCCGGTTTGCCTGGGCCAAACCGTTGGTTATGCCCGGGCCTAGGGTTTTTGCCCTGAACAATCGTCGGGGTTTCGGAGAGCGGGAGGTTTTTCTCGATGGAAGACAAGAACAAATCCAGGGAACAATTAATCCAGGAGCTGGAAGACACCCGCCGGAGGCATGCCCGGCTGGAATCGGAGGAAAGCAACCGCAAAGTAGTGGAGGCGGTTCTCCGGGAATCGGAGGAAAGATTCCGCGCTATTTTTGACAGCTCCCTGGATATCATGCTGATCGCCGACACCGAGAGCCGGAGATTCCTGGGTGGAAACACCGTGGCGCAAAAGGTCCTGGGTTACACCTCCCAGGAGTTCCGAAACCTCCGGGTGATGGACATCCATCCCAAGGCCGATGTCCCCCGCATGGTTGACTTGTTCGAGAAAATGGCCCGCCGGGAGGCCTCCGTCGGCGAAAATGTCCCGGTCCAGTGCAAGGACGGCCGGGTCTTCTATGCCGACATCATGTCCTCGGTCATCACCCTGGCGGGCAAGCAGTATCTCCTCGGGATCTTTCGCGACCTGACCGAACTCAAGCGGATGGAGGACAAAGTCAAGAAAACCGAGGAAATCTACCATAGCATCGTTACTCATAGCCCTAATTATATATATGTAAATAATATGAACGGTTATTTTGTCGATGCCAGTCCCGCCCTGTTGGCCAAACTCGGACTTTCCCTGGAAGAAATACAAAAAACGACTTTCATGGAATGGTTCGCGGGGGAAAACCTGGATGAAATCCTCCAGGCGGTCGGGCGGTTAAGAAACGGCCAGGCGGTCCAGAACCTGAACGCCCGGGCCAAGACCGCCCGCGGGGAAATCTTTGAGTTCGAGGTCAACGCGGTTCCCCTCTTTGAGCACGGCCGGCTTACCACGGTTTTAAGCATGTCCCGGGACATAACCGAGGAGAAGCGGGCCCAGGACGCGCTCGAAAAAAGCGAGGAAAGATACCGTTCCCTGGTCACCAACATCCCCGATGTCATCTGGACCAACGATTCGATCGGCAACACCGCCTACATCAGTCCCAATATTGAAGCCATTTACGGATACACCCAGGAAGAAATATATCAGGGGGGAAGATCAATCTGGCTGGAGAGAATTCACCCGGAGGATCGGGAAAGGGTCTGGCAGTCCTTCCAGGCGCTCTTCGCGCAAAAATCCCCTTACGACATGGAATATCGCATCCAGCGAAAAGACGGGAAGTGGATCTGGCTGCATACCCGGTCGACCTCTGTCTACGAAAAAGACGGCGTGACCTACGCGGACGGGATCTTCTCCGATATCACCCGGCGCAAGCAGGCCGAGCAGGCCCTCCAGGAAAGCGAGGAAAAATACCGGCACCTGGTCGAGACCTCCGACGACATGATTTTTACCGTCAATCTCTCGGGGAATTTCACCTTCGTGAACCCCGCCCTGGAAAAACACCTGGGATACAGCCGGGAAGAGCTTTTAAAAATGAACGGTTTTGAATCGATCCATCCCGATGACCGGGAAACCGTCCGGCAGGCCTTCTCCCGGATGGTGGAAAACCGGGGAACCGTTACTTATGAGTATCGGTATCGGACCAAGAGCGGTTGGTATATCAATATCCTCACCAGCGGTTCCGTCATCGTGGGAAAAGATGGGAAACCGGCCGGCGCCTTCGGGATCGCCCGCAACATTACCGAGCGGAAAAACTGGGAGGAAAGACTGCGGCGGGCTTATGATGAATTGGAAAACATAATCACCCAGAGAACCCTGGATCTGACCAAGGCCAACCAGGGGCTCCGGCTGGAGATCGCCGAGCGCCAGCGCGCCGAGCAGGCCCTGCGCGAATCCGAGGAGATGTACCGGGTCCTGACGGAAACCTCGTCGGACACAATCTCCACGATCAACCTGGAGGGAAACCTGGTCTTCGCTTCCCAGCGGACCCTGAAAATGTTCGGTTATCAAAATGTTAACGAGGTGATCGGCCGGAGCGGATTCGACTGGGTCGCCCCCGAAGACCGGGATAAAGCTGTGGCCAGCTTTCAAAGCGCCCTGGGTCCCGGTTTCGCCAGGAATATAGAGCTCAAATTCATTAGAAAGGATAAAAGCTCTTTCATCGGCGAGTTAAACGCCGCCATGATCAAAGACCGCCAGGGTCAGCCCCGGAATTTCGTGGCCATGATCCGGGACGTGACCGAACGGAGGCAAATTCAGGATTTGCTCTATGCCCAGCGCAATCTCGGGGTGGCCTTAAGCGCTACCAATAAACTGGACGAAGCCCTGCGGCTCTGCCTGGAATCGGCCATTCAGGCCTCGGGGATGGACAGCGGAGGGATATACCTCGTGGATGAAAAAACCGGGGCGCTGGACCTGGCGTTTTCCCGGGAATTGTTTCCGGACTTCGTCGAAGCGGTATCGCATTATGATGCTTCTTCCCCCAACGCCATGCTGATCAGGGAAGGCAAACCCATTTTCGGTCGCCCTCGCAATTTTGGCATATCCGATAATGAAATTAACCAGCGGGAGGGTCTGCGGGCCCTGGCGGTAATTCCGATATTTTTTGAGAACAGGGTGATCGCCTGCCTGAACATAAGCTCACATGTTTCCGACGAAATCCCGATGATAGCCCGTCACGCTCTGGTTGGGATCTCCGTCCAGATTGGAAACGCCATCGCCCGGATCAGGATGGAAAACGCTCTCCGCGAGTCCGAGGAAATGTATAAAGCCCTGACCGAAACTTCCTCGGATGGGGTATACGTCACCGACCTCAATGGGAAATTCGTCGATCTTTCCCGGCGGGCCCTGGAGATCTTCGGATACTCAAATATAGAGGAAATGCGGGGGATGAATGGATTTGACGTGGTCTACCCCGATGATCGTGAGCTGGCTGCTCAGGGGTTGCAGGAATCCCTGGTGACTGGTTACGCCCGAAATCATGAATTTCGACTGGTCCGAAAGGATAAAAGCATCTTTTGGGGCGATTTAAGTTCCATCCTGCTCCGGGACAAAAACGGCAACCCCAAATATTTCGTCTGTATGGGCCGGGACATTACCGAGCGTAAGCGGGCCGAGGAGGCCATCCGGGAATCCGAGGATATGTATAAAACCCTGGCTGAAACCACTTCGGATGCGGTGGCGGTAACCGATCTTTTTGGAACAATTCTGAAGATCTCGCCACGCTCCGTGGAAAAGCTCAGAGCCCGAAGCCCCGAGGAGATTATTGGCAAAAACGGGCTTGATTTTATTATTCCGGAGGATCGCGAGGAGGGTTCGAAAAACATGATCCGGGTGATCCAGGAGGGATCGGCTCTGAACAAGGAATATACCTTCGTCCGCATGGATCAGAGCCGGATCTTCGGGGAGATGAACACGGTCCTGCTCAAGGATTCCACCAGTAGTCCTAAATACTTAATCTCCACGATCCGGGACATTACCGAGCGTAAGCAGGCCGAGGAGGCCATCCGCAAATCCGAGGAGATGTACCGGACCCTGGTCCACACCTCCCCCGACGCCATCATCGTCATGGACTTCAAGGGAAAGATCATCGAGGTTTCCCAGAAATACCTCGAGCTGACCGGTTACCAGGATACCGGGGAGCTGATGGGAACGAACGGATTGAACGGGATCGCCCCCGAAGACCGCGAAAAGGCGGCCAAGGTCTAGCAGAAAATCCTCAAAAACGGGTCCGCCCGGAACGTGGAATACAATCTGATGAGAAAAGACGGGACCCGTTTTCTCGGAGAGGCGAACGCCACCCTGTTAAAAGACGCGGACGGGAATCCCCATTCCATTCTGGCCGTGATCCGGGACATCACCGAGCGCAAGCGCCTGGAGAAAGAAATCCTGGAAATCAGCGCCCGCGAGCAGAGGAGGATCGGCCAGGACCTGCACGACGGTTTGAGCCAGCACCTCACCGCCATTTCTTTCATGAACAAGTCCCTGGAGAACAAGCTCGCCGCCAAGTCCCCCGCGGAAGCCAAGG
>JAPLJI010000014.1 GCA_026388655.1 Pseudomonadota bacterium | reverse complement strand
TGCCTGTGGCTCTATCTCAACCGTTATTTTCTCCGGATCCTGGCCGGGGAAAAGGGCTTCGTCTTCATGCTCGCCGGCCTGGCCTTCACCTGGGTGGATCATTGCGTCATGCTGGCCGGGGTGACGGCGGGCGTAGGCGTCTATCTGGGACAGCGGTTTTTCCTCCCCCGGCTTCGGGATCAGGCGGAAGGGGAAGCCCCGAGCCGGAAATCCGAGGCCAAATGAATGATTCCCGCAATCTGACCCCCCCGGACCGGTCGACGCTGAGCCGGAATTACATGTCTTTTCTGTTTTTGTTGGCCGCCCTCCTTTCTTCTTTAGTCCTGATGATTTCCCTGAACCGCTATTTCGACCACGATGAATTTGAGCATATCCACAGCGCCTGGTATATCACCAGCAATCAATTTCCTTACCTGGATTTTTTCGAGCAACACCATCCCTTGCTGTGGTATTTGCTCGCTCCGTTTTTGTCCCTCCTGGGCAACTCGACCCAAACCGTGACGGTCCTGAGAATTTTGATGTTTGTTTTCATCCTGGGGATAGCCTTTTCCACTTACCGGATCGCCGAGCAGGTTACCCGGTCAAGGGAAACCGGCCTGATTGCCTCGATATTATTGCTTTCTTCGACGCTGTTTGTAAAATCAGGCGTGGAGATCCGGCCCGATGTTCCGGAAGTATTCTTCGGCCTCGTCTCAATTTTGTATTTGTTCAGATATTTCCAGTCGGCTCGTGACCGGGACATAATTATTTCCAGCCTGGCGGCTTCCATCGCTTTTCTTTTCCTGCAAAAAATAGCGCTTCTGCTTTTCTGCTACGCGGCGATTTTCATCTATAAAATTGTGAGGAAGCGGATTTCCCTGAAACCGGTCCTCCTGTTTTCGGCCGGGTTTTCCTTGCCGGTGATATTATTCCTGGGGGGATTAATAATCTCCGGCTCCCTGAAGGATTATTTATTGAACAATTGGGTATTTATATTTTATGTTTTTTCCAAAATATCTCCCTGGCCTCTTTTGCAGTGGTACTTTCCGCAAAACGTTTTGCCCTGGGTGATTATGCCGGTTTCAATCGGCTTCATCGTATTAAACCGGCAAGCCGGCGGTGAAATAAAAACGATTGCGTTCATGTTCGTGGTGTTGTTTCTATCGATCCTTCTAACCCCGCACCCGTTTGCCCAGTATTATCTATTGGTACTTCCGCTCGGTTCGATCGCGGGCGCGTATTTTCTGACGAATATTTATAACCGGATAAAATCAAAAATTATCTTAAGAGTAGTAATTATCACTATCATTATCGCCGGTCCGGCGTTTTATTTGTGGAAAGAAACCCAAAAGACCAACCGTTTCCAGCTGGATTTGATAAATTACGTGCTCCAGAACTCGGAGGAGTCCGATTATATTTATGACGGGGACATCAGGTTCAACCTGTTTCGGCCGGACCTGCATTATTTTTGGTTTTCCGTGGGAACGGATCAGGCTTTGTCTCGGTACCGGGAGATGGCAAAAAATAAATATATCGGGGAATATATTGAGAAAAGATATATCTCCTATAACCTTTGCAAACTGATCAGAACCAAAAAGCCGAGGTTTATTTCCAGTTACGCCTTGAGCCTGGACGTTTGCCAATTGAGAACAAGCTACGCCCAAACCGAAATTCCGAGGTTATATATCAGGACAGAAAAATAAGGTAACGAGCGAGAGGAATTTATTCCAGCTTCAGGTTTTTAGACCAGCCGACATTCTTGACAAATTCGTCCTTCAATTTCTGCTCGTAAATCTTGACCGGGATTTGGGAGGCCAGCTCCCAGAACCAGTCATCGAAATTGCGCTTGGGAACGCTCACGGATTCAACCAGGCAATCCTTTCCGTCTTTTTTCAGGAACCTGAGCACCTGGTATCCTTCCTGCCACTCGATCACCTGGGGGGTAACCGCTCCCGGTTTCAGGGAGGAGATTGCGTCGATCAGGCGCTTGGCCTGCTCCTGGCCCGCGCCGGAAGGATTCTCGCGCGGTCTTTCCCTGGCTTCCAAAGGCTGGATGCCTTCCTGCTCGGAGAGCTTGAGCTTTTTCGCCTCCAGGCCCTGGGCCTTGGCCGTTTCGCTGAAAGCGGAAGGGGATTGCAGGGCGACTTTCAGGAAATCTTCGGCCCGATTCCGTTGTTGCTGGTGGATGGCGCCGGATCTTAAAAACACCTCGTTGTAAACCGCCCGGTCCGCGTAAACCACCCGGATGAAACTGTTCAAATAATTTTTCCGGTCGCGCCCGTAGACGTTCTTGACCTTTTCCAGGACCGCCGGGGCCTTGGTGTTCTGATCGATCCTTTTCGCCTCGGCTTCCCAGGTGGTCTGGTCCACCTTCTGGCCCAGGGATTTCAGGACCTCTTCGGAAAGATAGCCCTTGACGAGCTGGGTAAGCCCGATATAATCCTTCCCGCTCCCGGGGTAGTAAACCTCGGATACCCGGGCCCGAAACGCGATATCCTTGTCGGTGATGAGGATGCTTCCCACCTCCGCCACCTTTTTGGCGCAGGAAGGAAAAATAAAGAAAAGGCTGAAGAGGATAAAAAATAAAATAGAAGAAGAAGTATTTTTTTTCAAATATAACAGGTTCATTGCGCCTCCCGTCATTCCCGTCCCGCCAGAGGCGGGAGGAATCCAGAAGAATGAAAATCCTGGATTCCTGCTTTCGCAGGAATGACATCTAATAAATAACAACCCCTGATGATTTTAAATTTGTATAACATTTATCCTCAGATTAATAAAAAATCAACAACCACACATTGCAAATCGCCACGCTGATCAACATGAAGGGAAAGGCGTATTTCATGAAATCGAAGAACCGGATCGGGTGACCGGCCTTCTCCGCGATCCCCATCGTGACCACGTTGGCGCTGGCCCCGATTATCGTGCCGTTCCCACCCAGGCAGGCCCCCAGGGAAAGGGCCCAGAAGAGGACGTTCGATTCCGCCCCCGGGATGACCCGGGTGAGATAGGCGGTGATCGGGAGCATGGTGGCGGTGAAAGGGATGTTGTCAATGAAGGCGCTCATGATGGCCGAAACCCAGAGGATCATGCAGATGGCGGCGGTCAGGTTACCCTGGGAAAGCTTTAAAACGTAATCGGCAATCAGGGCCAAAAGCCCGGTTTCCTCGACCGCGCTGACCACGATAAAGAGAAACATGAAAAAGAGCAGGGTGGACCATTCGATGTCTTTTTCAATGAGCTCGAGCATCTTGACCTTCTTGGTGAGGACGGCGTAGGTGAAAAGCGCGCCGGCCCCGAAGAGGGCCGGGATGCAGACCTCCATGTGCCAGTAGCCGTGGGTGATGAAGAGGGCGATGGCCAGCCCGGTGATAAAAAGCCCATAGCCAAGCAGGGTCCGGTCGGTGATTTTGTACTGCTTCTTGGTCTTGGCGATGAAGCCTTCAATATCGCTGATTTTGGCCTGGGCGTATTCCTTCCGGTAGTAAAAGCTGCTGTAAATAATCAGGGCTACCGCCGCCAAAACGCAGACCAGGGTCAGGTTGTGGACGAAATCCATGAAGTTCAGGCCGGTATAAGAACCGATCATGATGTTGGGGGGATCGCCGATCAGGGTGGCGGTGCCCCCCACGTTGGAAGCCATCACCTCAGGGATCAACAAGATCAGGGGTGAAATCTTTAAGGCCAGGGCTACCTCGATCGTCACCGGGGTGTAGAGTAACATCGTGGTCACGTTGTCCAGAAAGGCCGAGGTAATGGCCACGAACAGGCAGGAGACAGCCGAGAGGATGAAAATATTCCCGCGGGCGATGCGAAAGGCCTGGTAGGCGCACCACTGGAAAACCCCGGTGTGCTTCAGGACCCCGACGATGATCATCATTCCCATGAGCAGGAAAATCACGTTCATATCAATGGCGCTAATGGCCCGGGCAAAGGAGACGATCTGGTAATCGGGGTTGAGGGTTCCGGCGGTGTAGGTGACGATCAGCATGATCCCGGCCCCCAGTAGGGCGGCGATGGTCCGGTGCAGGAGGTCAAAGGAGATGACCAGGTAGATCAGCAGGAAGATGGCGGTAGCGATGTAAAAAGCCGGCCCCAGGATCCGGGCGATTTCAAAGTTGTGGACGGCGAAGAGGCTTTGGTCCTTCGGGGCGAAGTCCTTTTTCCCGAGTTCGAGCGCGGCCCGGCGGTAGCTGGTTTTCCTGGCCTCGATTTTTATCTGGGCGGTATCCGCGGTTTCCGGCGGAAGCCGGAATTCGATCTGGTAGGTGCCGTGGGAGGAGGTCTCGATTTCGTCGGCCTGCTCCAGGCCGGAGGTTATTTTCTGCGGGGTACCGTTGACGAAAACCCGGAGCCGGGCTTCCCGGACCGGTTCCTGGTGGGTGTCCAGAACCGCGCCGGAGAGATAAAAAGTGACTCCGCCGGGAAACCCCTCCGGGGCGGTCGCCCGGGCGGGGCTCGACAGAACGGTTCCCAACAAGGCGAAGGCGCAGATGAGCAGGATGGCCGGCTTTTTCATAATTCCTCTTTAATCTCCGGAGTAATTATCCCGA
Source organism: Pseudomonadota bacterium (assembly GCA_026388655.1). Lineage (GTDB taxonomy): Bacteria > Desulfobacterota > JAPLJL01 > JAPLJL01 > JAPLJL01 > JAPLJL01. Next base: position 11,239 of record JAPLJI010000014.1, on the reverse strand, counting down.
AAAATCCCTCTGGAAGCTACAAAAAATAGCCGGAAGCCGATAATTTACCCGAATTTCTAAATCCTCAACAAATTCTGATTGGGAAAAAACTGAGAATCCAGTGGGCTAAAAGGTTCAGGTTTCAATAAGTTATTTAGACGTTTACTCGATCACTTGGCCCCTTGAGTCGTTGACCCCTGAACCTTGAACTTTGAACCCTTGAACCTTTGTCTTTATTTCGGTCTTTTTCCCTGGCTGACCCGGATGGCGCAGAATTCCCCGCACATCGTGCAGACCTCTTCCTCGGCCGGGGGATGCTTATCGCGGAAGGAGCGGGCCTTCGCGGGATCGAGGGCCATCCGGATCTGGGTATCCCAGTCGAGGTTCTTCCGGGCCCGGGCCATTTTGAGATCCGGGCGGGCCGAGCCGGTGATTCCCCGGGCGATATCGGCGGCATGGCCGGCGATCCGGGAGGCGATCACCCCCTCCCGGACATCCTCGATATCGGGAAGGGCCAAGTGCTCGGAGGGGGTGACATAGCAGAGGAAATCCGCCCCGGCCCAGGCCGCCAGCGCCCCCCCGATGGCTCCGGCGATATGGTCGTAGCCGGCGGCCAGGTCGGTGACCAGCGGCCCCAGGACATAAAACGGGGCCCCGGAACAAAGCTTTTTCTCCAGCAGAACATTGGACTCAATTTCGTTCAGGGGAAGGTGCCCGGGACCTTCCACCATCACCTGGACCCCGGCCTCCCGGGACCGGCGGACCAGCTTTCCCAGCGTGCTCAGCTCCGTCAACTGGCTCCGGTCGGTGGCGTCGGCGAGACAGCCGGGGCGCATCCCGTCCCCCAGGCTTAAAACGATCTCGTATTTCCGGGCGATTTCCAGGAGGCGGTCGTAGGACTCGAACAAGGGGTTCTCCCGGCGATTATATTTCATCCATTCGATGGTCAGGGCCCCGCCCCGGCTGACCACACCCAGGACCCGGCCGGTTTTTCTCAGGACCCGGGCGGCTTCCCGGTTGACCCCGACGTGGACGGTCATGAAGTCCACCCCCTGGGCCGCCTGGAGTTCGACCTCGGCGAAGAATTCCTCGGGCTCGAGCTCAACGAAGGATTTCCCCCGGCGCAGGGCTTTGAGGGCCGCCCCGTAAATGGGGACGGTTCCCAGGGGCACCGGGCAGTTTTTCAGGATTTCTTCCCTGATCTTGTCCACCGGTTCACCGGTGGAGAGGTCCATCACCGTATCGGTTTTGACCTCCAGCGCCGCCCGCAGTTTCTTCAACTCGATTTTAACGCTGGCTAAGTCCCGGGAACTGCCGATGTTGGCGTTGACCTTGACCTTCAGGCCCTGGCCGATGGCGAGCGGGGTGATTCCGCGGCGGAGACGGTTTTTCAGGACGGCGATGGTTCCCTTGGCCACCCCCCGGCGAATAATCTCGGGGGAAACCCCTTCCTGCCGGGCCGCCGCCCGGACTTCCCGGGAGATCCGGCCGGAACGGGCTGTTTCAATCTGAGTTAACATTTTTTATCCAGGTTATTTTCGAAATATTATTTTCCGTCATCCCCGTCCCGCGATAAAGCGCGGAATAAACTTCAGCGGGGATCCAGAAAAAGTTATTCCTAAAGCGTGGACCCGAGAAAAAACCCTGGATTCCTGCCTTCGCAGGAATGACACATTTGATTAAAAAAGCCATGAATATTTCGTAAAAAAAATTAACCGCCTCACCCGGAGCGGGGGAAACGGTCTCAAATAAAAAATCCGGAATCTCCCGCCGCTTTCCCTCCGCTGGAATTATCCAGATCAGGTTCAAGGGGTATCCCCACCGCCCGTGGCGGGGGAATTCTCAGCTTCAGGCTTTCGCGCCCCCAGCGGCTTTTGCGTTTAAATCTTAATGGATTCCGAAGAAAATAAGCAACCGGAGCCGGGCGGAAAAACCGCGGTGATTAGACTATAAGGTTACACAGGAGGTTCCGGGTCTTGGCGTCGATGTGGAGAAATTGGAGGCCGACCACATATTTTTCTTCCTGGTCGATCTTTTCCACCCGTACCACCGTGCCCAGCACCTCGAGCACCTGTTCCAGGGCCGGGATCTTGATCTTCAGGACAATGGCCGTGGAGAGATGAATTGGCTCCTCGCACTCGAAGGACAATCCGGTCTCGCTGACATTCCGGGTGGTGGTGATCTGCTCGTCCCCGGCAGGATCCTCGGTAACCACCTTGTAGCTCAAAATGTATGATCTCTCGATCCGCGGGAAAGATCGTCTCTCGCTGTAGAAGAGGCAGATCCGGTTCTTGGTGAAGTTCTTGGCCCGGTACAGGGCCTCGTCCGCGTTCTTGATCAGTTCCTCCCAGTTCGCTCCGTCGCCCGGGTAGTACGCGACCCCGCCGCTGATCGTCAATCTGCCCTCGGTTGATTCCTCCAGTCCTTCAAAAGAATGTTTTTCAATAGCCTGGCGGATCCGCTCGGCCAGGATGCCCGCGCTCTTTTTATCGGTCTCCGGGAGCAGGATGGCGAATTCCTCCCCCCCGTAGCGGGCGATCGTATCCGACATCCGGCAGCTGGAAGAGAAAATGCCGGAGATTTGCTGCAAGGCCAGGTCGCCGGCGATATGGCCGTAGTGATCGTTGTATTCCTTGAAGTTGTCCAGGTCGAAGAAGATCACGGAGGAGGCGCTTTTGTGCCGCCGGCAGCGCTCGACTTCCTTTTCCAGGGTGTCGTTGAAATGCCTTTTGTTGTAAAGGCCGGTCAGGCCGTCGGTAAGGGCCGAACGCACCGTTTGCTCGAAAAGGGCGATCTCGACGATCTTGGGGTTTTTCACCTTCCGGTTGATGTTGATGAAATAGTCGAGGAGGGCGACCCGGAAACCGATGCAGCGGTGAATCCCCTTTTCCATCTCGGACTTGTTCTTCAGGATGCTGTCCCAGTGGGCCCGGGCTTCCTCGGGGCCAAAGTCCAGGTGGATCAGGACCTTGATCAGGTTGGCGAAGAATACGTCCCCGCTCTCGGCCCCCAGGCTATTGAGCTTATCCAGGAGCCGGCGCTCGTTTTCGCTGTCTTCATCCAGGTAATGAATGATTTCCTCAAACATCCGGTTGGAATTTTCCACGATCTTCATCTCCGCCATTTTTACAGGTCCCTCTCTCTTTAATCTGATTCTAAAGGATAAGTTTAATTAGAATACCTGTAGGATCAATTGTCAAAAAGAATGGTGGGACTTCCTACTCTTTGGGGGAAGATTCAAATTTCTCTTTCATAATATTTTCCCCTCCCCCCTCCCCGCCTTTGACGGGGCAAGCGAAGGGGGAGGGAGGTGTTGTGGCCCGGAGGACGAGACGATCACCGCCCCTGGCGGGATTCCGCCAAAGGCGGAAGCAGCGCAACCGAATAGCGTGGAGCCCCACGGCTGAAAGCCGTGGCACCTCCATAAAGCTTACGGCGGGCGGAACCCGCCGAAGCTAACCCTCCTTCGCTAAAGCTACGGAGGGTTACCCGCCAAAGAGCATTCATCCACGGGTAAAACCCGTGGCTTTCTGCGGAGCCGGGTAATCCGTAAGTGGTTCCTTGGTTTGCATCGGGTTGTGTTTGAATTAAGCTTCAAACAAGCAACCAGTAGCCAGTCCTTCGGCAGGGCTCAGGATAAATAGCCAGTATCCATAAACTCGAAACCCGAAACGCGGTTTTTCTTTGAATATGATCACCCAGGTTCGAAAACGCGACGGCCGGATCGAAGCTTTCCGGCCCCGGAAAATCACCGACGCCATCCGCCGGTCGCTTTTTGATTTCGGCGTAAAAACCCCGGCTATCGCTTCCCGTCTGTCCCGGGAGGTGGTCAAGGCCCTGGAAGTGGCCTATCCCCGGGAGGTCCCGGGGGTGGAGAACATCCAGGACACGGTCATCTCGGTCCTGGACCGCTGGAATCCCCGGGCGGCCGGGCTCTACCGGGATTACCGGGAAAAGAAAGCCCGGCTCCGGCAGGCCCGGATGGAATTCGGGATCGAAGGGAAACTCTCCTACAACGCCCTGGCGGTGCTGGAACGCCGCTACCTCCGCCGGGACGAAACCGGGAAACTGGTCGAGACCCCGAAGCGGATGTTCCGCCGGGTGGCCCGCGCGGTGGCGCGGGTGGAGCGGGATTACGGGAATGACCCCGCCCGGGTCGAGGAGGAATTTTTCCTGGCCATGTCCCGGCTGGAATTCCTGCCCAACAGCCCGACCCTTTTCAACGCCGGGACCCGCCACCCCCAGCTTTCCGCCTGTTTCGTCCTCCCGGTCGAGGATTCCCTGGATTCCATTTTTTCGGCTTTAAAGGAGACCGCCCTGATTGAGAAATCCGGCGGGGGAGTGGGTTTTTCCTTCTCCCGTCTCCGGTCCCGGGGTGACCTGGTCAAATCCACGCTGGGGGTGGCCTCGGGCCCGGTTTCGTTCATGCGGGTTTTCGACACCACCACCGACGTGATCAAGGCGGGCGGAAAAAGGCGGGGAGCGATGATGGGGGTATTGAGGGTGGATCACCCCGACATCCTCGATTTCATCTCGGCCAAGTCAGATTCCCGGGCCCTGAGAAACTTCAATCTCTCGGTGGGGGTGACCGACGCCTTCATGGAGGCGGAGAACCGGGACCGCGCCTATGATTTGATAAATCCCCGCACCGGTGAAGCCGTGAACCGGCTCCGGGCCGGCCTGGTCTGGGATCGAATCGTCCAGTCCGCCTGGAAAACCGGGGATCCCGGGCTCCTCTTCCTGGACGAGATCAACCGGCGGAATCCCACCGCCCAGCTCGGCCTGATCGAAAGCACCAATCCCTGCGGGGAGGTGATCCTCCATCCCTACGAGTCCTGCAACCTGGGATCGATCAACCTGACCCGGATCCTGGAAAAATCCGGACGGAATTACCGGATCGACTGGGAGAAACTCCGAAAATTGGTCCGGCTCGCGGTGAGGTTCCTGGACAATGTCGTCGACGCCAACCATTATCCCTTCCCGGCGATCGCACGGATAACCCGGGCCAATCGGAGAATCGGCCTGGGGGTGATGGGGTTCGCCGACCTGCTCTTCCTCCTGAAAATTCCCTACGACTCGGGGCGGGCCCTGCGGACCGGCGGGAAAATTATGAAATTTATCGCGGGGGAATCACACCGGGCCTCCGTCGAGCTCGGCAAGGCCAGGGGCTCCTTTCCGAACTTCCGGGGGAGCTTCTGGGAAAAGAAGGGAGTCCCCGCGATGCGGAACGCCACCACCACGGTGATCGCCCCCACCGGCACCCTCTCCATCATCGCGGGCTGTTCCTCGGGGATCGAACCGGTGTTCGCCCTGAGCTTCGTCCGCCGGGTGCTGGAGGGCCGGGAACTGCTGGAGATCAACCCGGTCTTTGAATCCGCGGCCAAGGCCCGGGGGTTTTATTCCGCCGAATTGATGCTCGAGATCGCCCGGGCCGGTTCCATCCGGAAAGTGCGGGGAGTCCCGGAGGACCTGCGTAAGATTTTTGTGACCGCGCTGGAAATCCAGCCGGGGCATCACGTCCGGATCCAGGCGGCTTTTCAGAAGTGGGTGGACAACAGCGTATCCAAAACCGTCAACTTCCCCCGGGAGGCCACCCCGGAGGATATTAAAAAGGTATTCCTCCTCGCCCATCGCCTGAAGTGCAAGGGCATCACCGTCTACCGCTACGGGAGCAGGGATGAACAGGTCCTGTCCCTTCCCAAGCGCTCCGATCTTTTCCTGGCGGCCGAATCCGAATTCTCCGGGGGTTGTCCGACGGGAACGTGCCAAACAGCATAGGGCATAGCCTCCGGCCCGTATGGGCCTACGGCCCGGAGGGAGCAAAGCGCAGAGGGCAAAGGGCAAAGAGCAAAGGGTATAGCGCATAGAGCGAAGAGCAAAGCGCGATGTAGGGCAAGGCTTCAGCCTTGCGGGAAACGATAAACGAAACAAAGGTGATCAGGTTATCAGGAAATCAGGATATGGGTATCAGGATATCGGGGGATCAGGGAACAGGTAACCGGTCGCGGGAAGCGGAATATTTTTATCGCAAGTCTGGGTGACTTTCCAATCTCGGAAAATCCGTCAAGGTTTGAAAATCTCCCCCCTCCGGGTCCGCTTCCAGCCCGTAGGGGGATGGCTTACAGGCCGGAGGGTAGACCCTACGGGTCGGAGACCTGGCCCCTCTTTTAACAAAGAGGGGAACAGATAATAAATGGATAAATACGCGGGCTAAAGCCCGCGGCTACCTTGATACAAACTGGATAAAAGGACAAAGAAAAAGAATTTTACAATTTTGGTTTTGACGCTCTGCCCTCTGCGCCACCTGTCCTTCGTAGCTTTAGCGAAGGAGGATGCTCTTTGCTTGGCGCCCACTGTGTAGAGAGGGGGATAGGAGGAGGTTAGAAAAGACCTTTTACCTTACCGGTTTTCACGTCCACGTCCACCCGGCGGAAGGCCGGATCGGAGCTGGTCCCCGGCATCAGGCTGATCGTCCCGGTGCAGGGGCAGAGAAAACCGGCTCCGGAAAATACCAGAACGTCCCGGACGGGCAGGGTCCAGCCTCTGGGCACACCCTTCACCGCCGGGTCGTGGGTTAAACTCAGGTGAGTCTTGACCATCATCGTGTTGAAATTCTTCATCGCGGGATTTTCTTCAAATTTCTTCGCTTTGGCCTCGGCCTCGGGGGTCCAGGCCACCCCGCTGGCCCCGTAAACCTCCTTGGCAATCACTTCCACCCGCTTCCGGAGCGGCATCTCCAGGGGGTAAAGGAATTTGATGCCCGGTTTTTCCTGGCAGGCGTCGATAACCGCGTCGGCCAGTTCCAGGGCGCCTTCGCCGCCTTTGCGCCAGTGCTCGGAGACCGCGCAGCGGGCCCCGGCCTTTTCCGCGTACCTTTTCACCAGGGCGATTTCGTTCTTGGTGTCGGTATGAAAGGAGTTGATGCAGACGACCGGGGTGATCCCGGACTTCTTTATGATCGAAAGATGATGGAGGAGGTTGGCGACCCCCCTTTCAAGTAGGCCGAGGTTCTCCTTCTGGTAGGCCTCGTCCAGGGGCCGGCCGGCCACCACCTTGGGGCCGCCCCCGTGCATCTTCATGGCCCGGATCGTGGAGGTGAGAACGGAGACATTGGGGACGAGGCCGGAGAGCCGGGATTTCACGTTCCAGAATTTCTCAAAGCCGATGTCGGCCCCGAAGCCGCTTTCGGTCACGTGGTATTCAAACATCTTCAGGCCCAGGCGGTCGCCGATGATGGAGGACTGGCCGACCGCGATGTTGGCGAAGGGCCCGGCGTGGACCATGACCGGCTGGTATTCGACCGTGGACATCAGGGTGGGGTTGATGGTGTTCCGCATCCAGGCGCACATGGCCCCGGCCACCTCGAGGTCCTCGGTGGTCACCGGGTGGCCTTTCTTGTCGTAGGCGACCGTGATCTTCCCCAGCCGCTCGCGCAGGTCCTTCAGGTCGCGGACGATGGAGAGGATGGCCATCAATTCGGAGCTGACGGCGATCCCGAACCTGGAGGGCATCAGGTAGCCGTCCATCTTGCCCCCGATGCCCATGATGATGTTGCGCAGACCCTGGGCGCAGAAATCCATCACCCAGCCCATCTCGATGTTTTTGGGATCGATGTCGAGGCGCCGGAGCTTCCGCTGGGAGAGCTCCTCGTCGCTGTAATTGGCCTCGTGCTGCATCCGGGCGTTCAGGGCAACCATAGCCAGGTTGTGGGCGTTGACGATGTCGTTGATGTCCCCGGTCAGGCCGAGGGAGAACTCGGTCATCGGGATCAAGAGGGCGAGCCCCCCGCCCGCGGCGGTGCCCTTGACGTTCATGGTCGGCCCGCCCGAGGGCTGGCGGATGCACCCGCCGGAGTTCTTCTTCCGCTTGCCCAGGCCCTCGATCAGGCCCAGGGTGGTCGTGGTTTTGCCCTCCCCGAGCGGGGTGGGTGTGATCGCGGTAACCTCGATATATTTTCCGTTGGGACGGTTTTTCAGGCGCTCGGAGATATTCATGAAATCGAGCCGGCAGAGCTTTCCATAAGGAATTATCTCATCCTTTTTTAATCCCAGGCGTTCCCGGTACTGCTCGGGCGTAGGCATGCGCTCTTCGGCGATCTCGGCGATTTGCCAGTCTTTAAGCTTGACTGGATCCAGCTTCTTGGTCGTCATTCTCAGTTTTCCCCCTGATTAACTCGTACCAGTAAATCCTATCCCGAGCTAATATTTATCCGGGAATAGTTTTCATGTCAAGTAAAAAATTTAAGTCAAAGTTTCGTAATTGTTAAGGAAAACAATAGGTTATGATTTACTAATGATTTTAGCCGTCCAAATCAGGTAATTTAGTGCACTGCATACAAAGTTTAGGGCTGAAATATGTAGGGTGAATTACCTACGAATTTATTTTTTTGTTGATATTCCGCTGTAACAATTCGTAATAGACTCGCTGAATTTTCTTTGTGACTGGTCCGGGAATGCCGGAACCGATCATTTTTCCCTCGATTTTTATCACCGGAGCAACCTCGATCAGGGAATTGGTCAGGAATATTTCCCGGGCCCGATAGAGATCAGAGGATCTTAAATTTTTTTCCCGGCAGGGAATTTTTTGTTCGTATGCCAATTCCATCACTATTTTCCGGGTAATCCCCGGGAGGATTGGACTTTGAGTGGGTGGGGTAAAAAGGGTGGATTTTCCGACCAGGAATAGATTACTCATCGTGCCTTCAGCGACGAACCCGTTTTGATCCAGAAAAATGGCCTCATCGGCTTTCCGGCTCCGGGCTTCTTCCCGGGCCAGGCGGTTTTCCAGGTAATTCAGGTTTTTCAGGCGTGGGAGGGGTGAAAAGGAATTCCGGCGAATCGTGCTGATTACCGCCGAGACCCCCGATTTATTTATCCAGCGCGGGGGCGAGTAAGGGGTGACCGTGATAATCAGCTCTCCCGGTGCTTGTTTTCTTCTCAAACCGGGATGGGAATCCGGGCCGGGGACGAGGCTGATCCGGACCCGGGCCTCGGACAGGTCGTTCAGGTGGATGAGGTCCTGGATGGATTCGGCGATCTTGGAATTTTTTTCCCGCATCCGGATTCCCAGGCGCCGGGCGGAAATTTGTAGACGCTGCAGGTGGTCGTCGAGCCGGAAAGGGTGCCCCCGGTAAGCCCGCAGGGTTTCGAACAAACCCTCTCCATAAAGGAAGCCGGGGCTGAAAACCGAGATCCCGGCCTCGGAGGCCGGGAGGATTAAACCGTTGATATAAACATAACCATTCATAAATATAAAATGACTAATGACTAATTTCTAATTCCTAATCAAAACCCAATTTCTAATGACCAACTAAAAAATATAAAATTAGAAATTTGACATTAGACATTGATTAGAAATTAGAAATTCAACATTAGGAATTTTCCAATTGGACATTGATTAGAAATTCGTCATTAGAAATTAGAAATTTTTAATCCTGGGTCTTCTTCAACAAGCACTTCCTTCAGTGCCCGGCCCTTGACCAAGGTTTCCTCGTATTCGGCCCGGGGATCGGAATCGGCCACGATCCCTCCCCCCACATGGAAATGAGCCGTTCCATTCTTGATCAGGATAGTGCGGATCACGATATTCAAGTCCGCCCGGCCGTCGAAACCGATATATCCGAGTGAACCAGTATACAGCGAACGGGCCTGCGGTTCGAGCTCGGCGATAATTTCCATGGCCCGGATCTTGGGGGCGCCGGTGATCGAGCCGCCCGGAAAGGCGGCTCGCAGGAGATCGACCACGTCCAGACCTCTCCGCAACCGGCCCTCCACCGTGGAGACCAGGTGAAATACCGTCGGGTGGGTTTCCAGCCGGGCGTGCTCCTTGACCTTCACCGTTCCATACCGGCAGACCCGCCCCAGGTCGTTTCTTTCGAGGTCCACGATCATGTTCAGTTCCGCCCGGTCCTTGGGGCTTTCCGAGAGTTCCCGGCGGAGCCGGTCATTCTCGGCGGGATTCCGGCCGCGCCGGCGGGTGCCCTTGATGGGGCAGGTCTCCACCCGGGACCCGTCGACCCGGAGAAAGCGCTCGGGGGAGGAGCTAACCACCGTGAGACCGGGAAAATCCAGGTAGCCCCCGAAGCAGGAGGGATTTTTTTCCCGCAGGCGGAGATACAGGGAGAAAGGGGAGGCGGACAGGGGGAGGGAGAAACGCTGGGAGAGGTTAACCTGGTAGACCTCGCCTTCCCGGATATAACCGATGATCTTCCGGACGGCGGCCAGGTATTCCCGGCGCGTGAAGTTGGAGGTCAGCAAAGGCCGGCTTTTTCGAGCCGAGGCCGGGGGCCGGGAGCAGGGTGCTTTCCCCGGCGGCTTTTTTAATTGTCGCAGAAACCGGGTCCGGGCATCGGAAAGTTTATCTTTGCACCGGTCCAGGAGCGATAAAATCCAGCGTTTTTCCCAGTGATCATAGGCGAGCACTTGATCGTAAAAGCCTAAATGCAGGTCCGGCAGCTTAAGATCGTCGCGGGCGGGCCGGGGGAGTTTTTCCAGGAAATGGCATAGATCATAGGCGAAATATCCCACCGCCCCGCCCCGGAAAGGAAGGCCGCCGTCCCGTTCCTCGACCCGGAGGTCTTCGAGGATTTTTTTGAGGACCGAAAAGGGATCGGCCCGGAAAAGCCGGCTTTTTCCATTGGAGGAAAGGCGGACCTGGTTACCCCGGGAGGAAAGGGTAAGAAAAGGCCGGGAACCCATGAAGGTGTATCGGCCCTTGCCGCCGGGCTCGGCCAGGCTGCTTTCCAGCAGGAACGGCATCGGGCCGGAAAGCATCCGGCGGAAAACCTCGACCGGCGGGCCAAGGTCGGGGAGCTCTTCAATCTGAAAACCCGCGGGGCGGGCGAAGTGAGGGATCTTCATCTCAAATTTTTTGTCCAAAGGCTCTTAGCTTTGGTTGTCATTCCGGGCTTGACTAAGCCTGCCCCGTACTTGATACGGGGGAATCCAGTCTGCTCCTGTCTTTCCCGACCTGATCGGGAATCCAGTCTTTCAACATTGGATCCCCGCTGGAGTTTATCCCGCACTCTGATGCGGGACGGGAATGACGATTTTATTTTTGTTTCCTATGTAGGGGCGGCCTTCCACGGCCGCCCGGAAAGGGAGCCCGTTGAAGGGCTCCCCTACGAAATAAATATTTTCAATATTGGGATTTTTCATCATGACTGATCCAAAAAGTTTTTCAAGATTATTATGCCCTCCGGGGTCAGGAAGGACTCCGGGTGGAACTGGACCCCGAAAGCCGGGTAACGCCGGTGGCGGAT
>JAPLJI010000129.1 GCA_026388655.1 Pseudomonadota bacterium | reverse complement strand
GCCTTGCCATAGATTCGGCGTCTAATCTCCCCCGGTTTTTTTCTGCGTCCTTCCGCATTCTATCCGCGTCGATCCGCCTCTACTCTTTTAACATTCTATCCGCGTAAATCTGCTTCTATTATTTTAGTCATTAGAAATTAGGAATTAGTCATTTCCCTTTATATGGTATTCGTTTCGCCAGCCATCGGAGCCCGGCCGTCAGCCGGAAGCAGAATTTCATCCACCCCCGGAGCGGAAGCCGGCGGTCGATGGCTTCCCGGACTTCCCGCCAGCCGAAATACGTCCCCCCGCAGAGCGCGAAAACCAAGACGCACGCCATCTGCGACTGGGTCAGGGGCCAGTTGGGATAGAAAATCTGGGTTTCCGGCCCCCGGGTAAACTCGGCGAAGAATCGAAACAGGGAATAAAAAACCCCGGCCATCAGGATGAGCTCGCCGTCCAGGTAACGTAACCGGAAAAACCGGAAGAGGGGGTAGAAAAACCAGGAGAGAAAAAAGCTCCGCCCTTGGAGATTCCGGGCCCGATGCCAAGCCCACGCCCCCAGGTAGCCCGTGGCCGCGATCACCCCGATATAAAGCGGAAAGGGATGCAGGGGAATCCCCCGCGGATCGGCGAAGCCGGGGCTTCGGCAGATCACCCCCCAGGGAAGTCCGGTGGGTTCCCCCGGATGACAGCCCGCCAGGAAACAACCGCCGGCGTTCTGGATCAGCACCCCGAGCGCCACCCAGGGAATCCCGAGATCCGCGACCCGAGGAAACGGCAGGTCATGCCGGAGCCCATACCAGATCATCCCCCCCACCGTCACCGCCGCCATCCCGTAAAAAGAAACCCCCCCCTTCCAGAATTTCAGGATCTCGAGGGGATGGCGCAGGAACCAGGATAATTCCTCCCCCGAGGTGAGCATCAGCACGGCCGACAACCGGGCCCCCAGGATGGAGGCGAGGCCGATCAGGATCATCCCGTTGATGATCTTTCCCATCGGCAGTCCCTCCCGCCGGACCGACCCCACCATCCCCACCAGGCCCACCAGGAAAGACAGGCTCCAGGCCACGTAGTGCGAGGGAATCAGGATCGGACCGATCTGGCCGAGAATGGGATACATTAGGGTGATTAGGTGGCTGGGTGGTTGGAAAAACCGGCTCTGCGTTTCTTTTTATAAGCGATATATGAATTCAATTGCGGCGCCAGATCATCCAGAAATTTCAAGAAAACTTGGGAACCGGCATCTGATATTAACTTCCTCTCTTGGGCTTTTTCCAGCCAGGATTTTGTTTCATAAAGTGATCCCCGGGAAAAATATAAAAAATTCACCACGTCTTTTTGATGATAGCGGCCGAAACTCTCGGCGATATTGGCGCTGATCGAGTCTGCCGCATCAACCAATTGTTTGCCGATGGTGATTTTGCAGAAGTTGTCCCATTTGACCACTTCTCTCCAGACTGCGTCACCCAGTTCAACCGATATTTTATATACCCTCACTTTCTCCAACTCTTCAAACATCCCTTTCTCCTCTAATTATTTTTCTAGCCACCTTCTTCTTCTAACCACCTTCTTCTTCTAGCCACCTTCTTTTCTTCTTACCGGCCAGGGCAGATTTAACGAGGACCATTCCAGGAACCGGTAAAAGCCGAAGGCGGCTTTCCGCCAGGACCGAAGGGGGATTCCTTTTTCGTAATCCTCCCGGGTTTCCCGGTAGAGCCAGTACCCGGCCAGGCAGAAACAGAAAAATCCCAGGCAGGCATACTGCGACTGGGGGAGAGGCGAACCGGGAGGCCAGATCTGGTTGGCCGGGTTCCGGGTAAACTCGGCGAAAAATCTCAGCCCGGAATACCAGGCCCCGGCTACACAAACAAGCTCTCCCTCAATGAACCGGAGGCGGAGGAGCCTGAACACGGGGGAAAAGATCCGGCCCAGGGCCCCCCCCCGGTTTTCCCTCGCCTGGTACCAGCCCAGGGAAAAAAGGAAGATAAACATCCCGATCAGGGAGACATACACCGGGAAGGGATGCATGCTCACCCCCGGAGGCCCCGGGAAAAGATAGTGGTGATACGAAACCCCCCAGGGAAGATCCGTCGGTTTCCCGTAGTGACAGCCGGCGAGCAGACAGCCCCAATTCTGGATGAATATCCCCAGGACCACCCCGGGAATGTAGATATCAAACATCGTTAAGATGGGAACCCGGTAGCGCAGGCAATACCAGGCGCCCAGGGGAATGAAAAACCCCACTATTCCGTAAAAAGACAGCCCCCCTTTCCAGACCTTGAGAAGTTCGATCGGATGCCGCAGGATAAAATCAAACTCCTTCGGGCCGGTGACCATGACAAACCAGGAGAGCCTCGCTCCTACGAAAGAAACGAGAATCGTAAAGATTATCAGGTTGATCAATTGATTAAGGTCAATTCCAAATGATCTGGCGTACCAGACGGTAAACAAAATCCACGCAATGTAAGCCAGGTTCCAGGTGACAAAGTGGGTCGGGATTAAAACCGGCCCGATCTTGGCAAGAAAGGGAAGCATATTAATTAAATCACCAATTCCGAATTGACC
>JAPLJI010000065.1 GCA_026388655.1 Pseudomonadota bacterium | reverse complement strand
TCGTCGATCCGGTTCAAAAATTCCAGGTTGAAATGGTTTTCGACCAGCTGGATGACCGCCTGTTTGACCCCTTCCAGCCCGGCGGAATCGGAAAGGAATCCCATCGGTTTCTGCAGGCGCTGGAATTCCCCGGAGCCCAGGTTGGAGGTCATGATGATGACGGCGTCGCTGAAATAAACCCTTTTGCCCCGCCCGTCGGTCAGGAAGCCCTCGTCGAAGACCTGGAGAAAGAGGTTCCAGACTTCCGGGCTGGCTTTTTCCACCTCGTCCAGAAGCACCACCGAATAGGGGTGGTCGCGGAGCTGGTTGGTCAGAATCCCGCCCCGCTCGGAGCCGACGATGCCCCGGGGCATCCCGATCAGCTTGTCTACCGCCAGCACCCCGTCGCGGTATTCCGACATGTCCACCCGGATGATCCGGTCCTCGGTCCCGAAGAGGAACTCGGCCAGGGCCTTGGCCAGCTCGGTTTTCCCCACCCCGGTCGGGCCCAGGAAAAGCAGGACCCCGTCCGGCCGGTTGAATTTTTCCTTGAGCGGCCCCTTGGAGAGACGGACCCGGGCCGAGAGAGTCTGGATCGCCTGCCGCTGCCCCACCACCCGGCGGGCGAGCGCCTCCTCCAGCCGGTTGAACCTTTCGTTCACGTCCCGGAAAACCATGTCCCGGGGGATCTGGGTTTCCTGGGAAATGACCCGGATGATATCCTCCCGCTCCACCCTCCGGTCGGCCTTGCCGATTTCCGCCTGGACCGCCGCGGTATCCAGCCAGCCAATGACTTTCTCCGGCAGGCGCACGGCCCGGTGGTAGCGCGGGGAAAGCTCCAGGGCGGTCTCGACCGCCTGGGGCCCGATCGTCACGGAGTAGTTTTTTTCAATCTGCCGGGAGACCCCGGCGATGATTTCCCGGGTCAAGGCCGGGTCCGGCTCCTCCAGGTGAACCAGCCGGAACCTCCGGGCCAGGGCCTCGTCATCCTGGAAATACTGCTTGTACTCGGAAGGGGTGGTGGCCCCGATGATCCGGATCTCGCCCTGGGCCATGCTGGATTTGAGGATATTGGCGGCGTCGGCCGGGACCCCGAGCGCGGAGCCCGCCCCGACGATATTGTGCGCCTCGTCGATGAAGAGAATCAGCTCCTCCCGTTCCTTCACCTCGCGGATAACCCGTTCGATCCGCTCCTCGAACATCCCCCGGAACATCGTTCCCGCCACCATGCTGTTCATCTGTAAATTGATGATCTGGTGGCCCCGGAGGCGGTCGGGAACCGCTTCCGGTTTCAATTCCAGGATCCGGGCCAGTCCCAGGACCAGGGCGGTTTTCCCCACCCCGGATTCCCCCAGGATCATGACGGAATTGGGGCGATCCTTGTGGCAGAGGAATTCAATCATGCGGGCGATCTCTTCCTCGCGGCCGATCACCGGCGGCACCTTTCCCAGAGTCACCTGCCGGTTGAGGTTGACCCCGAACTGCTTGAGGAAGGGCGGAAGCTCGAACCGCTTCTGGCTTTCCCGCTCATATTCCTCCCGCCGCTTGACCTCGATGATCACCCGCTCCAGGGCGTTCTTGGGATCCACCCCCATGTTTTTCAGGATCTGGACCGGGAGACAATGTCCCTCCAGGAAGATTGCCACCAGGATATCCGTCGGCTTGATCAGCTGGCGGCCGGAGCTCTGCACCCTTTCCCAGGCGCTCTGGAACAGCGCCCGGGTTGAGGCCGGCACGCTCATTCCCCCGCCGGTGTACTGGCGGGCGACCTTCAATTTCTCCTTCAGGGCGGCTACCACCTCGCGGTGATCGATCCCGAGCCCCCCCATCACCTCCTCGAACAGGGGGCCCTCCACGATGGTGAAGGCCAGGAAAATGTGCTCCACCCCCAGGAAATAATGCTGGCGCCGCTGGGATTCCTGCACCGCCCGCTCGATTATCTCGCGGGCCTGGTCCGAAAGCCGGTCCCGGTAATGAGAAAAGTCAATCATTAGGATTCAAGCCTTCTAAAAATCAAACTAACATCCCGGTTTTCCTTCTCAGCCTCTCGATCCTTTCCTCGATCGGGGGATGGGTGGAGAAAAACCTGCCGATCCTCTGCGCCGAAAGCGGGTTCACGATGAACAGGTGCGCGGTCGAGGGATTGGCGTTGAGGGGAATCCGCTGGGAATAGGCCGAGAGCTTCCCGAGGGCGGAAGCCAGGCCGTTGGGATTTCCGGTCAGGTCCGCCGCCCCGTCATCGGCCAGGTATTCCCGGGAGCGGGAGATCGCCATCTGAATCAGCATGGCCGCGAAGGGCGCGAGGATCGCCATGAACAAAAGCCCCACGATGTTGTCCCGGCGCTCGTTCCCCCGGCCGCCGAGCCCCCCGAAGATCGCAGTCCACCGGGCCATGCTCGCCAGGACCATGATCGCCCCGGCGATGGTGGCGGCGATGGCGCAAATCAAAGTGTCCCGGTTCTTCACGTGGGTCAATTCATGCGCCAGCACCCCCTCGAGCTCGCCGGAATTCACGAGCTTGAGCATCCCCTCGGTCACCGCGACCGCGGCGTGCGCCGGGTTTCTCCCGGTGGCGAAGGCGTTGGGCGACTGGCTGGGGATGGTGTAAACCTTGGGCATCGGCATCCCGGCCTTCTGGGTCAGGTTGGCCACGATCCGGTAGAGCTCGGGGGCTTGGGCTTCGGTCACCTCCTGGGCCCGGTAGATGGCCAGGACGATCTTGTCGGAAAACCAGTAGGAAAAGAAGTTCATGAACACGGCCAGGATAAAAGCGATAATGATTCCCTGCCTCCCGCCCGCCATTCCGCCGACCAGGATGAAAAAGCCCGTCAGCGCTCCCAGTAAAAGTACTGTTTTAAACCGGTTTCCCATTTATTTCTCCCTCCTGTTAATCCCAAGAAAAATTGCGAATCAAATCATTTCGGGTTCTGGATATATTTTTACCTAGTGTTCTGTTTCAGAAAAGTCTTTACAATGAATATCTCTTTCGTAGGGGAGTCCTTCAGGATGAGTCCCTTCAGGATAAACCATTCCATTTATCCCGAGTAACATCGAGGGGCTGGCTCCCTCCTCGGGCGGCGATGGAAAGCCGCCCCTACATTATTAAAACCAAAGATCTTGATCACTGTAAAGCCAAGGTTGAGACACTACACTAGTACCTAGCCACCTAACGACCTAACCACCCAGCAACCTAGCTATCTTTCCTGGGATCATAAGGATTCATCCGCTCAAATTCCCGGATCAGCTCCTTGGACTTTTCGTCCAGCTTGGACGGGAGAACGATCTTGACCCGGACGAGCTGATCGCCCCGGCTGCCTTTTTTGGTGTCGGGCATTCCATAACCCCGGAGCCGGAACTGCTGCCCGCTCGAAGTACCCGGCGGGATCGTCATCTTCACCGACCCACCCACCGTGGGCACCTCGATCTTGGCCCCGAAAATCGCCTCGGAAAGGCTGATGGGAACCTCGAGATGCAGATCCCTTCCCTGGCGTTCAAAACTGGGATGGGGCCTCATCCTGATCAGGAGGAAGAGGTCTCCCGGCGGTCCCCCGCTCGAGCCCTCGTTTCCCTTGCCCGGCACCCGGATCCGGGAGCCCTCATTGACTCCGGCCGGGATCCGGACCTGGATGTTCTCGGGCTGATTCACCCGCCCCAATCCCCCGCACTGCGGGCAGGGCTTATTCCCCTGTCCCCCGGAACTCAGACAGGCGGGGCAACTCGCCTCCCGGGCCAGATTGATCCGGGTGGTAACCCCGGAAGCGGCTTCCTCCAATCCCAGCTCCAGGCTGTATTCGAGATCCTCGCCCTGCCGGTTCCGGTTGCGGAAGGGACCGGAACCGGACTTGCCCGAGAACACCTCCTGGAAAATATCCCCCAGGCCGGAACCGCCCCCGCCGAGGTCGCCGAAATCAAACCGAAAACCCTGGAATCCCTGTGACCCCGGGGACCCGGCCCCGGAACGGGCATAGGCGGAAAACGGGTCGAATCCCTGGCTGAAGCCCTGGAACCTCTCCGAGCCGCCCAGGTCATACTGACGGCGTTTCTCGGCATCGGAGATAACGCTGTAGGCTTCGGAGATCTCCTTGAAGCGCTCCTCCATCTCCTTGTTCCCGGGGTTGACATCCGGATGATACTTCCGGGCCAGTCTCCGGTAGGCCTTCTTGATCTCTTCTTCCGAAGCGCTCCGGGAAACCCCTAAAATCTGATAGTAATCTTTTCCCGCCATATATTCCGGAACTGGGGGCCATTCAGGTCGATTCGGTTCCCCAATCCCTCTTCCATGTTATTAGTCTTATATCCCGTTCCCCCGTAAAAAAAGCGGGCCGGCCCGCTCCGGGCTTTACCCGCTCTTTATTATCAGGAAAAAACCCTCAAATGGCCATTGGTTCTCTTTTACCAAAATCTTCCGGGCGCTTGAAACAAATTTCGGAACACTTAAGTTTTAATCTCAACCTTGATCGGCGGGGTCTTCACCTCCACCCGCTTGGGCAGTTTTACTTCGAGCACCCCGTTCTTATAAGTGGCTTTGGTCCGGCTTTGATCCACGGCCATCGGGAGATTGAAATTCCGGGAAAAACTGCCGTAAAAACGCTCGACCAGGTGGCAGGTGTTTTCCTTGTCCGACTTGAGCAGTTTTCTTTCCCCCCGGAGATTCAGGACATTTCCCTTGACTTCAATCTTGATCTCCTCCACCTTCATCCCGGGAAGCTCCGCCTTGACCACGACGCAGTCTTCCGTCTCGTAAATATCCACCGGGGGAGACCAGGCCCCGACCCCGGGTTTTTCCCGGGGAACCCGGGCCCGGATCAGACGCAGGTTTTCCTCGAATACCCGGTTGATCTTCTCCTGGAGACGGTTCAGGTCCCGGACCTGTTTCATTGGCACTTTCGTAATTCCTTTCTCAGCCAGCGTAAATTATACAATATTTCGCAAGGTTCTAAATTAATATATATCAAAATTGCATTTTTTCTATTTCTTCCCCGAATCCTCCACCTCGGCGTCAATCACCTCCCCCTCGCCTTTCCGCCCCGGTCCGGGGCCCGGTCCGGGCTGACCCGCCCCCGAGGGGCCTGGACCCGGCCCTCCGGCCTGGGCTCCGGCCGCATCCCGGTACATGATCTCAGCCAAACGGTGGGAGGCCTGGGTGATCTCGCTGGTGACCCGCTCCATCTCGTCATCCTGCTCCCGCTCCAGGGCGGATTTGCCGCGTTTCAGGGCCTCCTCGATCCGGCCGGCCTCATCCGCCGGGATTTTGTCCCGGTGCTCGGAGAGGATCTTCTCGGTATTGTAAACCAGGGTGTCCAGGCGGTTCCGGGTCTCGATCTGCTGTTTCCGCTTTTTATCCTCTTCCGCGTGGGACTCTGCGTCCTTGACCATCTTTTTAATCTCGTCTTCGGAGATCCCGCTCGAGGCCGTGATCGTGATTTTTTGTTCCTTCCCGGTGGCTTTGTCCCGGGCCGAGACGTTGACGATCCCGTTGGCATCGATATCGAAAGTCACCTCGACCTGGGGAATACCCCGCGGCGCCGAGGGCAGTCCCACCAGATGGAATTTTCCCAGGGTGCGGTTGGCCGGGGCCAGCTCCCGCTCCCCCTGGAGGACGTGGATCTCCACCTGGGTCTGGTTGTCCGCCGCGGTGGTGAAGATCTCGCTCCGGCGGGTGGGGATGGTGGTGTTCCGCTCGATCAGGCGGGTCATCACCCCGCCCAGGGTCTCGATCCCGAGGGAGAGGGGCGTCACGTCGAGCAGGAGGAGATCCTTCACCTCCCCGGCCAGGACCCCGGCCTGGATGGCGGCCCCGACCGCGACCACCTCGTCCTGGTTCACCCCCTTGTGGGGCTCCTTGTTGAAGAGCTCCCGCACCAGCTGCTGGACCCGGGGGATCCGGGTGGTGCCCCCGACCAGGACCACCTCATCGATGTCCCGGGGCTCAAGCCCGGCATCCTTGAGCGCCTGCTTGCAGGGCGACACCGATTTCTGGAGGATGTCCTCCACCATCTGTTCGAACTTGGCCCGGGAAAGCTTGATATTCAGGTGCTTGGGCCCGGAGGCGTCAGCGGTGACGAAGGGCAAATTGATTTCGGTCTCCGGAACCGAGGAAAGCTCGATCTTGGCCTTTTCCGCCGCCTCTTTAAGGCGCTGGATGGCCATCCGGTCCTTCGAAAGGTCAATCCCCTGGTCTTTCTTAAATTCATCTATCAGCCATTCGATGATCCGCTGGTCGATATCATCCCCGCCCAGGTGGGTGTCGCCGTTGGTGGATTTCACCTCTACCACCTTGTCGCCGACCTCCAGGACGGAGATATCGAAAGTTCCGCCCCCGAAATCATAAACCGCGATGGTCTCGTCTTTCTTCTTATCCAGGCCGTAGGCCAGGGCGGCGGCCGTGGGCTCGTTGATGATCCGGAGGACATTCAATCCGGCCACTTTGCCCGCGTCCTTGGTCGCCTGCCTCTGCGAGTCGTTGAAATAGGCGGGAACGGTGATCACCGCGTCATTGACCTTCTCGCCCAGGTAATCCTCCGCCGCCTTTTTCAGTTTTTGCAGGATGGCCGCAGAAATCTCGGGCGGGGTAAATTGCTTGCCCTTGATATCCACGATGACGTCTCCGCTCGGGTTCGCCATCACCTTGTAGGGAACCATCTTGATCTCGCGGTCTACCTCGGAAAACCTCCGTCCCATGAACCGCTTTATCGAGTAAACGGTGTTCTCCGGGTTGGTGACCGCCTGCCTTTTGGCCACCTGTCCCACCAGTCGTTCGTTATCCTTGGTGAAAGCCACCACCGAAGGGGTCAACCGGTTTCCTTCCTCGTTGATGATGACCTTGGGATCCCCTCCCTCCATGATCGCCACCACGGAATTGGTGGTTCCCAGGTCGATTCCTATTGTCTTGGGCATGATCTCATTCTCCTTTCTTTAGACCATAATAATATAGGCAAATCCGCATCATGGTTTAAAGCTAATCATTAAAAGCCTGATGTCAAGGAATCACGGGGAATTTTCCGGTGAGGCTTTATCAGGAACAGGAAACAATTCAACTTGGCGAAATTCCTGTAATATTTCCATTAATTCGCTTGAAAGTTATGACCGGAATGGATGGAAAGTTCCACCTGAATGCGTAATCTGATTATATAACTCAAAAACTTCTTCCGGTTCGATTTCAAGAACTTCCGCAATTTGATTTAAATAATCTGCATTTTTTTCAATGCTTTTTGGCATAAAACCGCCAACCTCAATTATAAATATCAATGATGAGTAAATATCATAGCATATTACCTTCGCTGCCTCCCCAATTAATTTTATTTGAGAAAGAATATCAATACATAAAATCATCAAAATTTCTCTTATGAATTTTTTTTGTGAAGGTTGATCGGAATATAATATTTTTGTCACCTCTCCAACTATCCTTCCTTGGGAAGAGACATCACCGGACATTGTTCCTATTATCCCCCCTAAAAATTTTGCTTGAGAAGAAGAGTCAGAATACAATGTTTTGGTTGATTCAACGATAAATCTAATTCTGAATAAAGAAGGAGCAAAATCAGAATTTAGTCTTTTGGCTATATCCCCTATATATTTTCCCTGAGAATAAATATCGTTTGGAATAAGTTCTTTGGTTATTTTCTCTATAAATTTTATTTGAGATGAGACATCAGATGATAAGGCTTCGGCAATCTTTGCGACAAGTCCTCCTTGAGAAGAAACATCTGAATATATTGCCTTTGATGCCTCTGTAACAAAAAAATATATATCATTAGAAAAATACTTCATTGTTGTTTCAATTAAGATCTTTTCTTGTGAATGAATGTCATCAGGATATAAATGTTGAGTTATCTCAACAATAATTTTCACTTGAGAAAGCAAATCGGGAGACAATGTTTTTGATATTTCAACTATCAGTTCAACCGGAATACTGAAATACGATTCTCTAATCATTTTGAGCGCGAATTCCAAAACAGAGGATCTATCAGAATACATAGTTCTAGCCATTTCCCCTATAAATCTACCTTGTGAGGGGATATCAGAATATAAATATTTTATTGCTTTTTCAAGAAATTTTACTTTCGAAAACAGGTCATTTGGATATAACTCCTTAACTACTTTTTCCATAATTTTTATTCTCGAAGACATATCAGAATAAAGTATTTTTACTGATTCTGTTATAAAATTAATTTGAATATTGTTAAAATGTATTTCTCCGCTCGCTTCTAATAAAAATTTCACCTGAGAAGCGATATCGGGACAGAGCTTTTTTGCTGATTCTACTATAAATTTCTCTTTAAATTTGTTATAAAAAGTAACTTCGTTAAAGCTAATACCTTTTACTATATGGGCTACAAATATACTTTGTGAAGTAATTTCTCTAGGATATAGCACTCTAGCAATCTCCGTCACAAATGTTAGCTGAGAAGATACATTATTAGAATATAGTGATTTAATGAATTCGCCAATAAACATTTCTTGAGAATGAATATTGTCAGGATTAGTAAAAATATCATCTGAGAATAATTCTCTGGTTGCCCCTATCATAAATTTTACATGAGATGCGGTATCAAAATATAGAGATTTAGTTGCCTTCCCAACAAAGCTGCCTTGAGAAATAATGTTAGAATATAACGCTTTAGCTACTTTTGCTGAATATCTCCCTTGAGAAAAAACGTCAAAATATTGAGTTTTAATTATTCCTGCTACAAATTTGCTATGTAATGGGACCTTGTCTGGATACAATTCTTGAACTAGATCTGCTATGAACATAGGCCGAGAAAAAATATCAGAGAATAAAACCGTGGTCATTCTTACCATAAATTTTATTAAAGCTAATGTTGCAAAAGGTAATTGTGATATGTCAGAAACCAAAATATTATAAAGACCAAGTGCTTTATAAGATGCTAAAATTAGATGAATTCTATTCAAAATATTTAAGCCATATTTTTTTCTAAAAACAATTTCTTCTTTGCCTAATCTTCCAACTATGGCGGAAACAACATTATCTTTCGTTCTCTTTTCTCCTTTACGCAATTTAATTTCAAGTGACATATTTTTATTTAAAGCTACTTCCAATTTCTGCAAATCAATAAAATTTTCAAAAATTCCTAGTTCTTTTAATTGATCTATTTTTATACCTAATTTTTGCGCTGCTGATGATTTAGTCGAGTCTCTTAGTTCTATCTTCCTTGGCAGATTTTTAATTGATTTGACGATAAAAATTCGAGAGATTCTTATTTGAGTATTATTTTCTTTTATGCTTGTTATTGCTCCCATTTATTTAGGCTCCTAAAAATAAGGGGTCTGACTTTGAGAGGCTGTCAAACGGTCCATTTTAAAGGCCTTTAGTGGTTGCCTCATTTATGAAGCCTGTCGGTAGAGATATTTTCTTATCCCCAACGTTACGTCGGGACGACTAAATAATGTTTGGGAATACTATTTGAATTTTTCGGGTTAAATATTCTGAGACCGTTGCAAAACCATTATTTTGTCATTCTGAACCCCCCTGTGGCGGGGGTGAAGAATCTCACTTCCGTCGGAGAAGCCGGGAAAGCCAGACTCTTCGCTGGCTCTCCCCGGGGGGGAGAGAATCGAGGCCTGCCCTTCGGAGCTTCAGCGAAGTAGGGTGAGGGGGAAATTTTCAAAACGCGGCGATTTTGTCCAGGCCAAGTTCCTTTAGTCTCTGAACATTGGGCTTGCCGGTCTCGTAATCCCAGCCCAGGTAACGGTAATAATTCAAGTCATGCTTTTCAGGCACAGTGACCCCCTTCATCCCGCCCGTTTTCAGGGGCGGCCGTCCGGAAGCCCGCGCGGCCATCTTGAAATCCTTGGGCTTGATCCCTTCGCGGACGTTGAAGAGGTGCTTCGCGGTGAGAATCCGCTCGCCGACGATGCGGAACTCATCCTGGTCCAGTTTCCAGCCCGTGGCCGCGTTGATCCACTCGAACACCGGGTAGCTCGCCCCCGCGGTCAGGGCGCCGAACATGCAGAGCCCGGCGCAGGAAATGATCTCCCAGTAAACCTCCCCGATCGCGCTGTTGGCCCCGAGCGGCTCCAGATTGAGCCTTTTGTTTTTAGAGTAGAGCATCGGGGTGGGCTTGACCCCCTTTAATTTCCTTTCGATCTGCTGCATCTCCCCGAAGATGACGGCGGTCGAATGCCGGCCCGGGGTGGGCGAACAGCTGTAGCCCACTCCGTAGCCCGGATCGTTCCGGGGATCGTGCATGGCCAGTTCGACGCCCCCGGCATGAATCGCGAATTCCTCGGATCCCTTCCCGAGCTTGGCCGCGGCCACCTTGACCCCATCGGCCAGCAGGTCGCCAATGCCCTCCCGGTTGATGATCTTCTCGGTCAGTTTGACCAGGGTGGGCCCGTGGCCCCAGGTGAGCTTCAGCCCGTCGGTATCTTTTTCCGTCAGGATTCCGCGTTCAAAGGCCTCGCAGGCGAAAGCCAGGGCATGGCCCAGGGAGATTGTGTCCATCCCGGCCCGGTTGGCGAGATCGTTAATTTTCAAAAGAGCGTGCAGGTCATCGTTCAGGCTCATGCACCCGAGGGAGGCCAGCGACTCGTACTCGGGCTTGTGGGTCTCGGGGAGGGGATAAGCGCCGTCCTTGACCTCCAGGATGCCGCCGCAGCCCAGGGGGCAGTTCATGCAGGCGTACCGCTTGGTCTGGAGCTTGAGCACGCTGTCATCGCTGATTCTCTTGGCCTGCTTCGTGGTGAAATCGCACGGGGCCGAGCCCTTCCAGTTCTTGATCGGGGAATCCCCGGAGAGCATGGAAAAACGGGTGAAGCCCGGGGTGCCCCAGCGCCGCATCAGAAGCTTGTAAGGGAAGGGATCCATCCGGGTCACCATGTTCATCATCCGGACGGTGTGGCCCATCGGGGAGAGGATCGCGCTGAAATTCTTCTCGGCCAGGCCGAAACCCTTCTGGTAGCCGGCCAGGAATTTCTTGTTGATCTCAACCAGCTTGTCCTTGTCCGCCACCGCGATGGGGCCCTTGCCCCGGACCACCACGGCCTTGAGCTTTTTCGAACCCATCACCGCGCCCAGACCGAAACGGGCGGCGATCCGGCCCCGATCGTTCACCACCCAGGCGATCCGGGAAAGCTTCTCCCCGGCGACCCCGATCACCGCCACCCGGTGCTTATCGGAATGCTTCTTCCAGAGGGCCTCCTCCGCGGTCACCGCGTCCTTGCCCCAGAGATCGGAGGCGTCCTTCAGCTCTTTCTTGTCCCCCTCGATCAAAAGGTAAACCGGCTTGTCCGATTTGCCCTTGAAGAAAACCCCGTCGTAACCGGTCCGCTTGAGGTCCGGCCCGAAGGTCCCACCGCAGTTCGAATCGCCCCACCCGCCGGTGGCCGGGGATTTCCCCGTCACCATGAACCGGCCGGAAAAGAGCGCCGGGGTTCCGGTCAGGATGCCGGCGGTCATCCCCAGGATGTTCTCCTCCCCCAGGGGATCGATCTTGGCCTTCTGGCGCTCCATCATGATCTTGGCCGCCGGACCGTACCCGGCGAGGTAATTCCGATAAGTATCTTCGCCCAGGCTCTCTTCCTCGATTTTTCCGGAAGGAAGATCCACCCAGAGAACCTTGCCGGTATATCCTCCCGCCATTTTTATACCCGTCCTTTCTTTGATTACTAATAATTACTAAGGTTCAGGGTTCACGGTTCACAGTTAATTAGGTTAAAGGCGTAAAATCCCAAAGGTAACGAATTGAATCGAACCCGTTTTTGCATTTGCTGAGGTTCCCACATCTCTGAACCTTGAACAGTGAACTTTGAACCTAACAACCTGGGTAGTTACGATTGTTCATTTAGTTTTTTAATTATATCGTAAATATTTTTCGTTCCCAATCCCAGCGATTCCACCGTGATCCGTTCGTCCACCCCGTGCATCGCCTCGATTTCCTCGGGATGATAGAAGGCGGGAATCAGCCCGTAGGCCACCGAGCCCAGTTCCCGGAAAAACCGCGAATCGGTGAAACCGGCCGCCACCATGGGCAGGATATCCACGCCCGGGGTATTCGTTTTCACCACCTCGGAGATGGCCTGGAAGAACTCGGTTTTCAGGGGAGACCGGCTGGAGCGGGCTTCCTTGATGATCTCGATTTCCACCATCTCATCCTTGACCAGCCCCCGCACCCAGGACAAGAATTCGCGGGGATCGGTATCGGGCAGGAGACGGCAGTCCAGGACCGCCTCGCTCTCGCTCGGGATCACGTTTTCCTTAAAACCCGCCCGGAGATTGGTCAGGGACATGGTGTTTCTCAAAATCGCGTTGATCTTGGGGTAGGCCTTGAGTCTCTTCCGGAAGAGGTTCAGGACGGGCTCGTTGACCAGGAGCCGGATGAGAAGGGATTTGGAGATGGAACCCTGGCCGAATTCCCGGAAGGCCTCCCGCATTCCCCCGCCGATCTGGATGGGGGTTTCGTGGCCCAGGATCTGCGTCAACGCCCGGACCAGGCGGTCATTGGCATTTTCCCGGTGAGGCATCGAACCGTGCCCGGCCTTCCCGCGGGCGCGCACTTTCAGCCACATCACGCCTTTTTCCCCGAATCCCAGGCTGTAGAGCTTCCGCCCCTTCCCCAGCATCCCGATGGCGCCCATCCCACCCTCGTTCAGGCAGAAATCCGCCTTCACTTCCTCGGGGTAACGCTTGGTCATCCAGCCGGCGCCGTACTCCCCGCCGACTTCCTCGTCCGCGACCGCGAGATAAATGATGTCCCGCTTCAAGGGCACCCGCTCCCTCTTCAAGAGAACAAAGGCCATCAATTGCATGATTCCCAGGCCCTTGCAGTCCAGGGCTCCCCGGCCCCAGATCGAGCCTTCCTGGACCGCCCCGCTGAAGGGCGAATACTTCCAGTCCTTCTCCACCGCTCCCACCACATCGATATGGTGAAGGAGAAGGAGCGATCCTTTCGAGCCGTCCCCCTTCAGGCGGGCGAGAAGATTGCTTCTCCCGTGGGCGGACTGGTAAATCACGGCCGGAAAGCCATCTCTTTCCAGGACCGACTTCAGGAAAACCGCCCCGGCCTCTTCGTTGCCCGGGGGGTTCGTGGTGTCGATCTTCAGGTAATCGGAAAGCAGACCGGTCGCTTCTTTTAATAAATTTTCACTTATCATGATCCCTCATATGATATGCAAAAACGGCGTTTTTGCAAATCGTGAAATCATCCCTTCGACTTCCTCGATCTCTGGCCCGGGGTGCGCTCAGGGTTGATAGTTAACAGCGCCTCATAGCTGTCCAAAAGAATAATTTCACCCTCTCCCATTCCCTCTCCCCTCGAGGGAGAGGGGGGGTGAGGGGGCAAAATTTAGACGCGCATGACAGCGCCTTTTTTCCTTCGGGATGAATCCCGCCCTGAAGGGCGGGGGTTAGACGCTGCTCACTATCAAAAAAAAGCCCCGGATTTCTCCGGGGCTAATTGGTTCTCTTCTCTTGATTCTATTTAACCGCCCGATAAATCGGGCAACTACATTTTTGTTGCGCTTTGCGCTATGCGATCAGACCCTTTCAATCAGCGTGGCCGTGCCTTGCCCGCCTCCCCCGCAAAGGGTAGCAATCCCGCGCTTGGCCTTCTTCTCCTTCAGGATCCGGGCCAGGGTGCCGGTAATCCGGGGTCCGCTCGCAGCCAGCGGGTGTCCGATCGCGGTCGCACCGCCCTTCACGTTCACTTTTTCCTGATCGATCTTGAGCATTTTAATCGCGTAAATGGGCACGATCGCGAAGGCCTCGTTGATTTCCCAGAAATCCATGTCTTTCGCCTGAAGCTTGGCGTGCTTCAGGGCGATCTCGCTCGACGGCACCGGGCCCTTGCCCATCATGTTGGGCTCTACCCCCGCCCAGCCCATCGAAACGATCCGGGCCATCGGCTCGAGCTTGTATTTCTTCAGGGCCTTTTCCGACATGAGCATGACCGCGCTCGCCCCGGCGTTGAGCGGGGAGGAGTTGCCCGCGGTCACCCCGCCTTCCGGTTTGAAGGCGGGTTTGAGGGTGGCGGTGGCCTCGTAGGTCGCGCCCTTCCGGACCGCCTGGTCTTCGGCGATTACCACCTTCGAGCCGTCCTCCTTCTCCACCTCGAGGGGCATGATCTCGCCCTTGAAATAGCCTTCGGCGATGGCCTTCTCGGTCAGGTTGTGGCTCCGGACCCCGAAATGGTCCATCTCCTCGCGGGTCACGCCGAACTTGGCCTTGCATTCCTCGTAAAGCTTCTCGGCGGTGAGTCCCATGGTCAGCGCGGTCATCAGGTCATATTTCTGCCCGAAATGCGGATTCATCAACTCCGGCGGGAAACCCATGTGGGGGTTATGCTCGGGCTGCAGGGCCAGGTGGGACATGTGCTCCATCCCTCCGGCCAGGCAGATATCGGAGTAGCCCAACATGATCTCCATCGTTCCCCGGTGGATGGCCGACATCCCCGAGGTGCAGACCCGGTCCATCGCTTCCGAGGGGATCTGCCAGGGGAAATCCGCCAGGAAGACCGGGGTGCGCCCGCCGAAGGTGAACTGCTCGCCCATCAGCATCGTGCACCCGATCAGGATGTCCCCGATCTCGAGCGGATCGATCTTGGTGCGCTCCACCAGGAGTTTCAGGAGCTTTCCCAGGGCCGCCGGCATCGAAATCTTGTTATAAACATCCTTTTCCGGCTCGGCCGGCCGCGACCGGGAGAAAGCTACCCGCTGGTAATCCACGATATAAACGTTTTCCGCCATGAAAGCCTCCCTTCTTAAAAGTTAGTGATCACAAATAAAATTATTAATCGCCGCAAAACCAAGGCAATTATTATTGGTCGGGCGGGAACGGTCAATACCGGTCATCCCCCTCAATTATCCCTTCTCCCCCCGCATCCAATCCGAAAGCCCGAAATTCGTCACGCCAAACTTTTTATGATTTTATCCGCTTCTTCCGGGGAAAAGTCCTCTTCGTAAAAATGAAGAAATATTTCTTTTTTTAATTCTTTATCGCCAATATTCGGATTTTTATTTTTAATTCCCGCGATTACCATACTGCGGGCCGTTTCAAACATGGAAAAACCCATTCTCAATCTCTCTTGTCCGCTTTTCTTCATCATCATTTCTCGAAAGCGGGCTTCGATGTCCGGACTGGTATCATTCATTTCTTTACCTCTCGATATATCTTCTCAAGCCCAAGTTCCTTAACCCATTTCTTAATGTATTCGATTTCCAGACTTTCTACCGAACCGAAAATATTCTTCACATCTTTCAGCTGAACTTCCGAAAAGCTATCTTTCGCCCAATAAAGTTTCGAAATAATTATATCTTCCGGTGTGGCAACGAATACATCCTTTTTACCCCAAGCAATCTTTCTTCTTCTGGCAAATTCTATTTTGTGATATTCATCTCCTTTTCTAACAATAAAATCAATTTTTACTATCCCATCGTTGTGAATGATATTGAAGGTTTTCTTTTTTCTGATTGCTTCTCTTATGGCCCCGTTATTTATGTAAAAATCCTCCGAAAAAATTGACACCAATTTATTAACTTCTTTTTCTCCAATTTCTATGACGATATCCAAGTCTCTCGTCATTCTCGGAGTTGCGAAAAAATTTGCCGCGACCGACCCCGTAACCATGTAAGGTATTCCGGCGGATTCCAATTTTGAAATGACAATTTCAAATATCTCTATTTCGCTGGTCATCTTACCGAAGCTCTTATAATTTTTAAAAGCACTATTCGACAAACGGCTCCCATAACATTTTCCGCCAATTTCGTTTTATCATTGATAAATCACAAATCAACAAGCGAATATCGTTTCTTAGGGTACATTACGATCTAAATCGAGACAAGAATTTGTGTCAATCTGCCGAACCCCCATCCCCTCATATTTTTTACCTCAGAGTAGAGGAGAATTTTTAGAATTGAGCCAGTCAAAAAACCTCGCAACTTACGTGTCCTGAACTTGTCGAAGGAAAGGTATCGGCTACTATTCTTCCCCTATTTGATCCAGGGGGTTACCTGCCGCTGTTGATTTACCCAGGAAACTCTTGACCCAACCGGGCCGCTCTGGGGCTTTGCCCTGGGCCAGGAGTTCCCGCCATTTCTCATCCGTCAGTCTGTTCTTTATCGGTTGTTTAAATTCGTAGTAAGACAGCATCGGCCCCACCAGGAGAATGATATCTCCCTCCGCCCGCTGGTAGGCAACCACGATGTAATCGAGATAACCCGAAGCTTCTTCCAAACATTGCTCGGTATTGAGATCCGTATGCACATCACTGATAATCGTGGTTTTCAATCCCCGGTCATCTACATTGCCGATGGCCGCCTTCAGGGCATCCGGAAAACCACCCAGGAATCGGTTATCTTCCGGGGCCAGGGGCTTATTGGCCGCCTGGTTTTTGCAGATCTGGTATAAACGCTCCAGGGTTTGGATCAAGGATAAAAGCCTGGACTCCGAGTTGTCATTTAAAACCCCCAGCTCTTTCAAGCCGGAATAGGCCATTTTCGCGGTCGAAAGAATCCGGGCGTAAAACTCCGGAAGCGGCTCCACCAATCCCTTGGGCGGAGGCGGGGGCGCAGGAGTCGGCTGGACCGAAGTGGTCCCGACGAAATGCGGGGTGTAACTTTGCTTGGCGTAAAGAATCGTATCGTGCCGGAGCGCCGCCCAGGAAGCCAGGGCGGAGTTTAGCTGACGGTCCAACCAGACATCCCCCTGCTGAAAAGTCTGATATCCTTTGCCCCTGATCCCGGTCAAACTTTTCAGTGAATACAGCCACGACCAGTATAAATTGCGGTTCCAATCCCCGGGCGTGAGTTTTCCGAACTCCTGCCGCAATTTCTGCAGCTGCTCGCCGTACTTGGGATACTCATCATCTTTATCCGCGTGAATTATCTGTTCCGCCCGGACGCTCCCGAGAACGCTGAAGACATCCAGGCCCCGGGGAAAACCCCTGATCGCATAAGCCAGATCCGGCTGGATTCGTTCATCGGGGATATGGACAACCGTGAACCTCTCGGAAATCCTTCGAGGGATGCTCCCCGCGCCGGGGGAAACCAGCTGGCCCAGGATATAGGAATCGGGAATATAACGCTGTCCCATGAACCTGAAACCCATGGTGGAATCGAGAATCCCGTCTAGCTCCTTGACCGAGGTGAGCTTGTGCCCATCTACCCCTCCCGGATCTATCCCGGCCCCGCCGGTTCCCGAAAAAATCGCGGGAGGCCTCGCTTTGGCCAGTTCCAAAAGGAAGCGGGTGAGTTTGTCTTCTTTGTTCAATTCCCGGGCCGGGAATTTGTTCCCCCAAACCGCCTGCAGGGCTTGGCGGTAATCGTAAATTGTCAGGTCATCCGCAAAACCGGCATAGAAAGCGGTCACCGCGTAAATCCGGTCCCAAACCTCCGTAACCCTCCGGCCGTCGGGAAGTTTAAGCTCCCCGCTTCTCGCCGTGATCAGGGCCGCCTGGAGGGTCTGAATCCGGGCGGTTTGCCGGTCGGTCAAGGCTTCGGCGGGAGGAGAGATGGGCCCGAAATTTTTCTCGTGCCCCTTCATCAGAAAAGCCATTCGCCCATACCACATCATCCCCAGAAAGTACCGTTTCAGGGTATCGCTCCGGGTATAATGGCCGCGCGGGACATATTGACTGTAATCCTCGGGAATCCGGAACAGGGCTTTTGCCCGGGCGGTTTCGTATTCCGGCACCCCCGCGTGTCCTTCAATTTGTTCGCATTCCCAGTTAACCCATTCCTTGACATAGGAAGGGGGGGAGAATTTCGGATCGAACTGTTTCAGGGCCACTGAAAAATAGGCCACGTTTCGCTTGGCCGCTTCCTTTAAGTCACCCTTGAAAGCACGATAATCTTCTTCGGAAGCCTTGAGCAGGACCTTGGATACTTCCAGGATCCCCGGATAAAAATTAGTTTCCTCGATCTCCTTCAAGGTCTCATCGAATTGGATGTGAAACAGGTGCAGCGGGGTATCGGCCGTAACAAAAATCGGGGTGTTCTGCCTGCGGATATTCTTGTAGGCGGCAGCGATATCATCAATGTATGCGCCCCTGACTATCACGAACCCATTCTTCCCGAGTAAATCTTTATCCTCCGGATTGGTCAGATATTGGCCCGCTACCGACGAATAATTGCTTATCTTCACCGGATTAAGGGGAAGGGAATATTCAGGCATGTTCATGACGAAGTTTTCCGGGACCGGCTGGTAATGCTTTTGAAAAGCCTCGGCCAGATTGCCTGGACCGGGGAGTGGCGAGACATCAATTTCCTTTTCCGCGGCGCAGAGGCAGGTGACCAATGTAACAATAAGCAAACCCACGATCATCGGAAATCTGGCAATGGTTTTCATCCTGATCCCACTCCTTTTAGATTGTTATCCAGGCAACAGCCTATTAATTGAGACTGTTGCAAAACTATAAATTCAGCCGCTTCCGGTCATTGCGAGTTCGCCGCAGGCGGACGCGGCAATACCGCTGGGTATCTAACTTTAAACGAATCCGATGTCGTCCATCGTCATTCCTGCCCCGCATCAGAGTGCGGGATAAACTCCAGCAGGAATCCGTGCCCCTCGCTTGTCATTCCCACGAAAGTGGGAATCCAGATGTCGTCGTTCAATAAATTCTGGATTCCGCATCAAGTGCGGAATGACGGAATAAGGTAACCCCGTGGCCAGGCCACGGGGAATTACAAGTTAAAGCAGAAGATTACCCAAAAGGCAGGTATGTGGTTAGCGTTTTTCTTTGTGCTCCCTTATCCGCTCTTTTCGGCGCGCCTTCAACAGATCCGAGCTGGAAACCCCTTTGAAAATTCCCCTGGACTCCCGGAAAGCATCTTTTAAAAAGGGAACAGCAATATCTTGCCCGGCGGTTTTCCTCTCCTCCTGGGATAAATAGATCAGATCGAACTCTTTTAAAACCCGTTGCGCAATTCGTCTGGTTTGTTCGATCCTTTTTTCCACCGATAAATTTTTAGTTCTTAAATAATTTCGTTCTCGAATCCGGTGAATTTCTCTCATTGCCGCCGGTTCTTTTGACTTCATGGGATTACCTCTCCTGGTGTTCTAATATCAATTCGCCCCAACCCTAACTGTTCATTAACTTGGTTCACCCCTATTATCGTTTTAACCTTAACCAGATGAGTCAAATTCCAACTTAAAATTATATCAATATCTGCAAAAACCGCTATCGCAACATGCAAGGCATCGTCCCGATATTTTAACGGTACCAATCCTGCATTAACATATTGATCTGCCAACTCCTCGCACTTTAATTCCAGCGGAATAACCGACAATCTATTCTTCCTCACCAACTTCATCAATTTGCCGCGCTTAGCCTCGCCTGCTTCATAAATTTCTCGAATAACTACATCAGAGATAAACGCTTCGAAACTTCCTTTCCTAAGCTCCCCGAAAAATTTTTTGGTTATTCCCATCTCAGCCGGGGAATCCAATGCAAAATAAAAATTCAAAACCGACGTATCTAAACAAACTTTTAATTTCTCTTTATATTTCATTACCTTTTTTTATCGCTTGCTTCACTCATTGCTCGTTGTTTTCGCAACCTGAAGGTTGCGGCTACCTGTTCCCCACATAGTTTCTGGTTTCGGGTTTCTAGTTCAAAACTTAAAACCTGTTTTTCTCCCTTGTTTCAACTCGAAACTATAAACTCGAAACTCGAAACTGGTTTCCGTTTTCAGGTTACCGGTTTCTGGCTTCTTGTTTCTTATTTCAGTTTTCTTGGTCATTGGTGTTTATTTAGACATTCGTCATTAGAAATTAGTCATTCATCTTCCCCTGGTTTCTTTCAATTTATTCTTGAGGATTTTCCCCATCGCGTTCCGGGGGAGTTCGCTGACAAGCGTTACTCCTTTGGGGATTTTGTAGCCGGCGATTTGGCCCTGCAGAAAAGCCTTAAGTTCGGAAAGCTCTAGGATTTCTTTCTTTGTCGAGCAAGCTTCCTTACAGGATAAACGACCATTATCAGATCGCTGATTACTCTCTTCTTCTTGCTTGGGGACGATAAAGGCCCAGACCTTTTCCCCCAATTCCGGGTCCGCGAGCCCCGCCACCGCCGCCTCCTTAACCTTCGGGTGGGTGTTGATTACTTCTTCCACCTCCCTGGGATAGACATTGTAGCCTCCGGAGATAATCAGCTCGCTCTTTCTCCCGGCCAGATGAAGATACCCGTCCCCGTCAAAAAACCCCAGATCCCCCGTTCGGAAAAAATTGTTTACAAACGCCGCTTCCGTGGCCTGGGGCTGGTTGAGATAACCCTGAAAGACATTCGGCCCCTTGACCACCACCTCTCCGGATTCACCCGGCTTTAAAAAATCCCCCTTTTCCCCGAGAACCCGGACCTCGACCCCGGGAAGCGGAAGCCCCACCGAACCGGGTTTTCGAACCCCGTCCAGGGGATTGGAGGTGTTCATTATGGTTTCGGTCAGGCCATAGCGCTCCAGGATTTTATGGCCGTAAAGCTCCTCAAACTTATGAAAGAGCGCGGGGGCAAGGGCCGCTGATCCGGAAATAACCAGGCGGACCCGGGATAAATCAAATCGGGATGGCTCTTGGACTTCCGATAATCGGTGATACATGGTGGGGACGCCCATGAAAAGCGTCGCCTCCCCCCGGTTCAAAATGTTTAGAACCTCTTCGGGGTCGAATTTCGGTTTCAAAATACACGAACAGCCCGTGGCCAGGACCCCGTGGATTCCCAGTCCCAGACCGTGAATATGAAAAAGGGGAAGCGTCAGCAGAAGCCTTTCGTTTTCCGTCCACCCCCAGGATTGAACCAGGGTCTCAATGTTGCTCCGGAGATTTCCATGCGTGATCATCGCCCCTTTGGAAAGCCCGGTGGTGCCGGACGTGTAGGCGATCATCGCCAGGTCGGAATCTTTAACCTCATCATCATAAAACCCATCCCCGGCCACCAGGAAATCGCCGATGCCCTTGCCCCCGATCCTGACCCAGTTTTCCTCCCCCACCGCGATAATCTCCCGGGGATAAACCCGGAGCTTTTTCAGCCGGGGAACGTATTCCGGGTAGGTGAAGATCACCTCCGCCCCGGAATCCTCGAAGATGTGGTTCAGCTCCCTTTCGCCGTAGGCGGGGTTGAGGGGGATCCGGACCGCCCCGGCGAAATTGATCCCGAGGTGGGCGTAAATGAGGTCCGGACCATTGGGCAGAAAGACGGCTACCCGGCTGCCCGGCTCCACCCGGAGGGAAAGCAGGGAAGCCGCCACCTCCCCGGCCCGCCTTTCAATCTCCCCGAAGGTGATCTCCCGCCCCTCAAAATAAAAAGCCACCTTTTCCGGTATTCTGGAAAACGTGGTCATGAACAATTCATTCAGTGACATAGAGAAATGAAAATTGTAGTTGCCCGATTTATCGGGCTGCAAACGATTCCCAATGATCTTTCGATCGGTCTCCTTTGATCACAAATCCACCGCCGGGATGGCCCGGGGGTGATCGAAATAATTCTTGGTGATCAGGTAATAATTTTTCAGATTTAAACCGGTCGCGGTTCTTTTCAACTTTTTCAGATCGGTGGAATCGCCATGAATTTTCGCTTCCAGGGCCGCCTTCCCGTCCAAGATAAAATCTATTTCCGGTCCCTTATATTTTTCGTAGAAATTAATTTTCCCGTGATCTCTCAAATTCAAGAATACCGCGTTTTCAAAAATATTCCCCTCGGCGGTCTTTCCCAGCAAATTCACCAGACCGGTATCGCAGAAATAAATTTTCTTCGCACCCCTGACCTCGCCGTTAAGACTCCGGGAAAACGGGGAAATCAACGAAATAAAATAAGTTTTCTCCAGGAAACCCAGATACGAATAAACCGTTTCGCGGGATATCCCGATCTCCCGCGCCAGCTTGCTCACGTCCAGTTTTGATCCGATGCGATTGGCGAGCAAGATGATTA
This sequence comes from Pseudomonadota bacterium, assembly GCA_026388655.1. Classification (GTDB taxonomy): domain Bacteria; phylum Desulfobacterota; class JAPLJL01; order JAPLJL01; family JAPLJL01; genus JAPLJL01. The sequence continues at coordinate 16,338 of JAPLJI010000065.1, read as the reverse complement.
AATCCCGCAGCTCCCTTATGCCCTTAAAATCGGCAAGGGTTCTTACGTCCTTCTCGAAAAAAGACCTGAAAATATCCTCCAAAACGGATCGCTTATTCTTTTTCTCTAAAACCACCCCTGGGAATCCGCCCGATTTCAGGTATTCATCATAATATTTATTTTGTTTCTCAAACGCGATCCGGTTTTTGGCCTTGGCCTTTTTCTCGATGGTGGGAGAAAATTTCTTCTCTTGCCCCTTAAAAATCAGAAATTCCTCGAAATCCAGCGGGAAAAGTTCATAAATGATCTTCCTCCCGGAGAGTGACTCGGAAAAAAGATTTTTCAAATAATAACTGCTTGACCCGGTCAGGAAGAATTTGACCCGGTAATGATCGTAAAGGTATTTGACGGCCCGCGTGATCGCGGGCGCGAGCTGAATCTCATCCAGGAAGAGAAATATTTTCTTTTCCGGATCAATCCCGAGTTCCCGGAGATTGGAGAGAATGTTATCGAAGTTTTTTTCCTCAAAAATACTTTGGTTTAGGGGATTTTCCAGGTCGAGAAAAAGCTTGTTTTCATTTTGAACCTTCCCGAATATATGGCGGATCAAGGTGGTTTTTCCGGTCTGGCGCATCCCGGTCAAAAGGGTTATCCGGGGTGAATCCAGTTCCCGGATGAGCCGGGATCCCAGTTTTCTTGGATAGATCATACTGAATATATTACGAGGGATATTTCCATTTTTGTCAAGTACTAACCGACAAAATTGGTATGTTTTTGTCGGTTACTAACCGACAGATTTGGAAATCTTCGTTGGAGAAATATTCATAAAGGAAGTGCCGTTCTATTAAACTCTTCCCGTATTGATTTGGTCAAACCGGCTTCCGACCGTTCTAACGCCAGTCGTTAGTTTGGTCAGATCCTTCCTTTTATTCTCCGCGAAGGTGATCTCCCTCTCCTCGAATTTAAATGCTATTCGATTCGTGTATCCAGAGAATGCGGACAAGAAGAAAAAAGGTTCCGAACTAGCAAGGTAAAGACCTGACCCTCGAAGTTTGCGCTTTGGGGATCTTTAGTGAGAGACTTTTTCTATCTGATTTTTTAATGAAAAAAATCCCCAAACAGCAAGGTAAAAACCTGACCGTGGAGTCTCTGACAGGTTCGGCCAAGCCGATTAATTATTATGATAGCGATCCAAGAGTACGAAGCCGAGGCCATATAAAACCAGAAATTAAAAATACGACAAAACAAAATATCAATTCCAAATACCTTTCTTTAAAAAATAGTCCAACTCCGATTCCGATAGCTAATAGCATGATAAGAGAATAGGTGCCTGAGGTCGATTGAGCTGCTGAAGGAGTTTGCATCGTAATCCGTGAGAAGCCTGCAATTAGTATTATTGCAGTTAATATCCCAAAAACCATAAGAAATGGGACACAACTCCAGTCTGGTCCAAAAACCCAAAATATTCCACATGCGATGAAAATGGGCATCAAAAGGCATCCTGGCATAATGGGCATAATGCTCTTTTTATATTTTATTTCATTAACGCCGAACGTGAAGTTCAGCAGCCGCGCCGCAAGACTATCGAATCAACCGTGATTGCAGTCGTGCTGCCCGACGGATGTAGATTTCGCAATCTGCTGCAGCGCTATGTTAAATCGTCCAGATATACAACTTATACATATTCCCGTGTGACAAAGCGCTTGGATTCGGTTAAACAGAAGGTTCTCTTTAGTATGCTTTTTATCAGCATGTTCCGTACCAAGATAAATGCATCGTCCTCCCAATCTGACAGAATTGCGAAGTGTACTTTTTTACGGTTTAATTTATTTTGGAAAAAAAGATTTAATTCATCTTCGCTTTCCTTTATATCTGTATGAATCCACACCCCTTGTAATTGTCTTAAAAAGCACTTTTCCTTCAGCTTGTTTTCGACGTTTTTGAATAAATCCGCAGGATTTGGAGGTAAAGGTAAAATATTGGCTACGCCTCTATTCAAACCTGGAATAATTTGCTTCATATGTTCAATGAGGCTCTTTGTGCGATTTTTTACATCAAACACAATATTAATGACCTTCTTTTTGACTTGCCAATCACAATTCGTATTTCCTATCCCCAATCCACTGACCTCATAATTTATTTGGAGATTTGACTTGACGTTTTTAATAGGTCTCATTTCGAATATAACATCATAGTGTTTTTCCCTGTTAGATAACCTTTCAAGGAATTTTAATAATTGATCTCGCTTCAACCTTTTATCAGCAATTTTCAACGATACATAGAGTTCATCCACAGGGAAGTAAACATTGGTACCGGAAATGAAGGTTTCTTCAGGTAATCGATCATATGTTACTCCATATTCGTATCGCCACAATTCCGTCAAATTATCAAACCATACCGATGTTTCCTTTAAATCTTGAAGGAGAAGCCGGATAAGCTCTATCGCATAATCTTTAAAATCTCCTTGCTTGGCAGCGCATTCAAGGAAAGCATCATACATCGTAGACTTATTCCCTACCAGCCCCTTCGGAAATTCAATCTTCAGCCCCGGCGGGAGTTTTTCCGTCGATGCGGCTTTCCTTGCTATTTTGTTCGTTTTCATCAACGGAGATTGCAAATGAGTACTTTTTATGAAAATCTAATCCTACGTGCATCATGCGGCGCCTCCTTTCTGTTTGGCTACCTCTGGTTTTATCAGAGTCTTAGGAGATCGCCGTTTTTAATGTTATCTGACCCCAGAATTTACATTTAGGTTTAGGGTAGTTAGTACCACAGTTAATGGTGAAGAGCCATTTTTTTACATAATTATTGGTCAAAATATTTGAAAATGAAAAATAATAGCATAGAAGCAACTGTTACACCTATTATTGATAAAATAGCTTGAAACCGAGCTTTTTTAATATGATAGTGATATTCTTTTTGAAAAACATTTTTAAGAGTTCCGTAGGCTCTAATAGATTTCCTGAAACTTTCTTTAGCATTAGTATATGCATATTCGAATCCTTGTCCGTTATAGGGAATCCCTAAAGTTTTGCAGGCTCTTTTCCATTTTTTTATATCTTTTTTTTCTATGCTTATCCAGTTGGTCCAATGATCTCTTGGTATTTTACGAATAAAATTGTAAGCGATAGTAGCCTTTAAATATCTTTTTCTAGAATTTTGGTAAATATCATCAATATCTCCTTTATCTAAATAAAAGTATCTTTTGATTCCTAATTTTAAATCTCTGCAAATTTCTTTATAATCAAATTCATAAATATATTTTATATTTTCTTTTTTTGACTTATCTTCTTCTTTTAATTCTTTAGCAATTTCAGTTTTCTTAAGATATCTATAAAATTGTAACTTAATGAATGCTTCTTTAATTTTGAATATTTTTTCAAGATCTATATCTTTCTCTTTTCCTGATATATTAATAAGTGGAATACTTTCATTAATTATTTCTTCAAATGCCTCTTGAATTTCTTTTTTAGTTATATCTTTTGGAAGTGTTTCTAACAAAGCAATTTGGAAAGCATTTATAATTTCTTCTAATGTAATTTCTTCTAAAGATGCGGTTGACGGTAATCCCAAAATTGCAAAAGCTTCATTAATATCCATTTGGTTTATTAACTAATTTTGTTTGACTTTAAATTCCGGGGCCAGGTCTTTACTTTGACGTTTGGTATTCTTTTTCGTATTTTTTTATTGCTATTAAGGCCGCTACGGGCTTGCCGTTTTTGGTTAGAACCACCGGATCTTTCTTCAGCCAGCGGATATTTTTATTCAGACCGGCCACCGCTTCGGCTATTTCCAAGGTCTTTAAAACTTTTTTTCCCTCACCCGCTTCCGGTAAGTTTTCCATTCACAGAGGAATATTGAAGAATCTAGATCAGTTCTTCTACCGATAAAATCATCTTATTCCACTGGTACTAAATGTCAATTAAACACCGGCCGAAAAAAAGCCGCAGGTTTTGGCCTGCGGCTCGAAGATATTAAGCCCGATGAATCGGGCAACTACTCGCAAGGCTAAAGCCTTGCCCTACTCGAATCCTTGAACCCTCGAACCCTGAAAATCCTTCTTTAGGATTTTTCGAGAATGAGCGCCATTCCCTGCCCGCCGCCGATGCAGAGGGTTACCATGCCCCGTTTCAGGTTTTTCCGCTTCATCTCGTGGCAGAGGGTGACCGCCAGCCGGGCCCCGGAGGCTCCGATCGGGTGGCCGAGGGAGATCCCGCTTCCATTGGGGTTCACCTTGTCGTAGCCGAGCTTGAGTTCCTTCATGCAGGCCACCGCCTGGGACGCAAAAGCCTCATTCAGTTCCACCACATCGATCTGGTCGAGCGTGAGATTGGCTTTCTTCAGAGCCTTCCGGACCGCCGGGATCGGGCCCAGGCCCATGTAGGCCGGGTCAATCCCCCCGGAAGCGAAGGATTTGATCGTCGCCAGGGGCTCCCGGCCGAGTTTCTTCGCCACCTCTCGGGTGGAAAGAACCAGGGCGGCGGCACCGTCATTTATCCCCGAGGAGTTTCCGGCCGTCACCGTCCCGTCCTTCCGGAAAACCGACGGCAGGCCCGCCATCTTCTCCATGGTGGTGTCCATCGGCCGTTCATCCGTATCGATGACGATCGGGTCCCCCTTCCTCTGGGGCATTACCACCGGCACGATCTCCTCCTTGAATAGGCCGTTCTTGATCGCCGCCCGCGCCCTCTGGTGGGAAAGCAACCCGCACTCATCCTGTTCCTTCCGGGTGATCCCGCACTTTTCCGCGATATTCTCCGCGGTGTTGCCCATGTGGTAACCGTAAAAAATTTCCCAGAGCCCGTCTAAAACCATCAGGTCGATCAACTCCCCCTTGGTCGAGAGATCCATCCGGTAACCCCAGCGGGCCTTGGGCAGGGCGTAGGGCGCCTGGCTCATGTTTTCCATCCCTCCGGCCACCACCACCTCGGCGTCTCCCAGGGCGATCGACTGGGCGGCCAGGGCCACGGCCTTCAGGCCGGAAGCGCAGACCTTGTTAATGGTAAAGGCGCTGGTTTCCTTGGGCATCCCCGCGTAGATCGTAGCCTGCCGGGCCGGGTTCTGCCCCAGGCCGGCCGTAAGCACATTGCCCATGATTACCTCGTCCACCTGCATCTCCGGCAATGATTCATTCCACTGGAAATACTTTTTCTCGAGTTCAATCAAACCCGCGGCGCGAATGGCCTCCGGGGCTATGTTTAACAATTCCTGGCCTGGCTTGGGCCGGATCCCGGCGCGCTTGACCGCTTCGCGGATCACCAGACTTCCAAGCTGGATGGCCGGGATGTCTTTCAATACGCCGCCAAAGTTTCCGATCGCGGTCCTCGCCCCGCTCAGAATGATCACTTCTCTCACTTTTGCCTCCTCTCGCTATAATTTATTGGTTTTTTATTTACAACCCAATTCATTAAAAAACTCCCGCGCTTTTTCCGCAAGCTCTTAATGAATTATACGTGTCCAAATTACCCTATGAGACCTTTGCAAATCCCTCGATATGTCATCCCGATCCCTTCGCTTTTTGTCATTCCTTCATTTCATTCAGGACGGCGCCTGAGCCCTTCACTTTATGTCATTCTGAACGAAGTGAAGAATCTCAAGGCGCTCAGGGTATACGCAAGCGAAGGATCTGATTTTTCGGATTTCTCCGATGGAAGAGAGATTCTTCACCCTTCGACAGGCTCAGGGTTCAGAATGACAAGGAGGGGATACGTTGAGAATTTGGTTTGAGGTCACAGATGACTTGGGAATTTTTTCTGCTATCATTCTACCCCGATGAGCTACCAGTTTAATCCCATGCGGTTCTCCTGGTACCTGGAAGGCCAGCTGGCCGCTTCCGCCTATCCCGGCCGCTACCGCAAGCTGGAAACCGACCTCGCCGAACTAAAGGAAAAAAAAGTCAGGGTCATCATCAACCTGAATGATCCCCTGCCTCCCCTTCCCCCTGAGTTTGCCGAGCATCTCGAGCTGATCAACGAATCCGTTCTCGACTGCTATCCCCCGAGCGACGGCCAGATGCGCATGATCCTCCGTCACACCCGGAAAGCCCTCTCCGAAAACAAGGCTTGCGTGGTCTGCTGCCGGGGCGGGATCGGCCGGACCGCCACGATCACCTCGGTCCTCCTCATGGAAATCGCGGGTTACCCCCTCGCCGAAGCCCTTGAGCTTTTACGCAAGGACGGGCGGATGCCTCAGAGCCTCGATCAGCTTGAATTTGTCCAGAATTGGGAAAAGAAAATCCTGAAGCTGAAACAGCTGAAAGCCAAAAAACCGAAAAAGCGCCCCGCGAAAAAAAGGCCGCTTCGCCGCCCCCCTCCCAAAAAGTAGTTTAGTGCGTCGGAAATCCCTTCAATATTTATTGTCATTCCGGACTTGATCCGGAATCCAGTATTTTCAAGATGAATTCCCGCTTTCGCGGGAATGACGGATGTGGGACTGGATTCCCGCTGGAGTTTATCCCGCACTCTGATGCGGGACAGGAATGACGATCCGGAATCCTATTCGTCTGATCGTCTGATTACCTTTTGTTTACTCATCGCTCATTGCTCATTGCTTTCGCAGCCTGAAGGCTGCGGCTACCGAGCTCCGCGAGCCCGACGTAGCCTCCATCGTTCTCCGTAGCTTCCGACTGCGCCAAGGATTCCCTCGACCGATCTCGGGACAAGTCGTCGGACAGGTTGTTGGCGAAGTCTGGGCCAGCCACCTTCTTTGCTCTTTGCTCTCTGTCCTCGCCGGGCAGGATGCCCGGCCTCCTGTTGGTCTGTTGGACTGTTGGACTTTCAACTCTTTGCGCTTTTTAAACTGTAAACGCACCCGCAGTAATCCTGCCGATACAAATTCTTTTCCCTCGCGATCTCCTGGCTCCGCTTGAACCCGTCTTTTTTCTTGAAATCCCAGGCCAGAAACTTTTCTCCACCGATGGTTTTCCCGATCCGGAAAATCGCCTCCGCGGACTTATGCGGGCTGATCGTCAGGGTGGAGGTGAAGGCGTCCGCGCCCTGGTCTTTCATGAAATTGAAGGTTTCTTCCAGTCTGACCCGGAAGCAGATCTCGCACCGTTCTCCCCCTTCCGGCGCGTCTTCCCATCCGCGGATTTTTTCCCGCCAAGCTTCCGGCAGGTAGGAACCCTCGCGCAATGGGAAGCTCAACAGCCGGGAGGTTTCCCGGGCCACTTCCAGTCTTTTGCGATATTCCTCTTCGGGGTAGATATTGGGATTGCAGAAGAAACCGATAACCTCGTGGTCCTCGGCCTTGAGTCTTTCGGCCGCCCCCGCCGCGCACACCCCGCAGCAGATGTGAAGAACTACCTTCATCGGTAATTTCTAATGACTTACTTCAGTTTCTAGTCTCTGGTTTCGAGTCTCGAGTTTCGGACTTGGAAAGGGCTTTATTAAGACACTGGCTTGAAATATAAAATTACATCTACAGCACGAACGGAATGAACATTTTTGATTTCTTCATATAGTCGGCATATTCAGCGCCGAATTTCTGCAGGTTTTCGGCTTCCTCAACCCTGGCCGTGGCCGCCAGAAACAACGTGGCAATTATTACCAGCGTGCTGTTCAGGAAATCAGGGTTTTTAAAAAACACCCCCCAGGCCAGGAAAAACAGCGAGGAATAAAGCGGATGGCGAATATACCTGTAAGCACCCTGTAACACCAGCTTGGTGGTATCCTCCAGCGCGTCCCTCGGTTTTCCGACTGCCCTGAGCAGATGTACGCCATGGACCACCAGGAAAAGAGAAATGACCAGCAAAAACCAGGATATAACCTGCAGGATTGAAAACGGGTTCCGAAACCAGATTTCCAGGTTCAGCAATATCATTCCCAGGATCGCTTCCCAAGCGAAGAAACGGAAGAAACCGTGCGAACGCGGATTACGAAGCGAGGACCAGGAAAAAATTGTCAATCCGAGGGTGGCGACGGCAAAGATGATTAGTTTATACATTCCAGGATTTGACGAATTTTGGACGAAATCCTTATAATAGACTTCAAGTCGGGGCGTGGCTCAGCCTGGTAGAGCACTTGGTTCGGGACCAAGGGGTCGCTGGTTCAAATCCAGTCGCCCCGACCATTTTTTATATCTGCCTGCCTTACAATAAGATTCTCAAGTCGCGTCTGCCAATGTTCGGTTATCGGCCTATAAAAACAAGCCCGATAAATCGGGCAACTACTTTCTTTCTTCATCGCTTGGTTTTCCCTTGGACCCTGGAACCCTCGAACCCAATGTTTTTCGACTCCGGACTTAAAGATTATAAATCTCTTCCCCCAGCAACCGGATCCAGTTCTTCCCCAGAACCTGCTTGGCCTTCTCGATATTGTCCACCCCCAGGATCATGATTGCATCCTTGCTCATTCTTCCAATGTAGGGATAAAGATACTGGACATTAACCTCGGCCTCCCGCAGGGGTTTCAGGATGGCGTTCAATCCTCCGGGCTGGTCCGGGATCTCCACCGCCACCACCTCGCTTTCCTCCAACTCATAGCCTGCGGATTTCAAAACGTTGATTCCTTTCTTCGGATCATCCAGCATCATCCGGATGGAAGAAAAGTCGCTGGCCTCCACCACCGTGATGGCCCGGATATTGACTCCCTCCTTGCCCAGAAGCTCGCTGACCCGGGAAAGCCGGCCCGGCTTATTGGGTAAAACCACGGAAAGCTGAAGCAGAGCCATTACTTTTCCTCCTTTTCAATTGTCTGGTAACCGAAGCGGAGCGCCCGCTGATTCAATTCGAGCAGTTTGGCCTTGCGCGCCGGGAAGAGCGAAACGAGGGCCTCCTCCAGGGACTTGAGCGCCACCAAGCCGGTGAGCCGCGCGAAAGCCCCCAGCATCACGAAGTTCGCCACCCGCAGGTCCCCGAGTTCCAGCGCCCATTTCCCGGCCGGGACCGGAATCACCTTGATATCCTCGCGGATGGTTTCACCCTCGATCAGGGAAGAATTCAGGATGAGCATTCCCCCGGACTTGATGTGATTCTGGAATCGGAGGAAAGCCGGAGTGCTCATCACCACGATGAATTCCGGGGCCGAAGCCACCGGGGAAGCGATTTCGTCATCCGAAATCGCGATCGTGCAGTTGGCCGATCCTCCCCTCACTTCCGCGCCGTAGGCGGGCAGGAGGGTGACCTCGTGGCCGTCCTTCATCACCGCGTTGGCCAGGGCATAACCCATCATCATTATTCCCTGCCCGCCGAACCCGGAAAAAACCATCTTGGTCAGCATTCTTGTTTCACCTTATAAAGCTTTCAGCTCTCAACATTCAGCTTTCAGCTCGAGGCTTTTTTTCGTTGATCTGCTGGACTGTTGGTCCGTTGGTCTATTCACTATCGCCTCGATTCGCTTTCCGGTCCACCAGCACCCCGGGGGGATAGGACTTGGTCATCACCTCTTCAATCCATTTCAGGGAGTCCACCGGGGTCAGTTTCCAATTGGTCGGACAGGTGGAAAGCACCTCGATCAGGGAAAAACCCAGACCCTCGGTCTGATATTGAAAAGCCTTCCGGAGGGCTTTCTTGAACTTCTGGACATTCGCCGGCGAGGTCAGCGCCACCCTTTCCACGTAACACACGCCCGGCAGCGAAGCCAGGATCTTGCTCATATCCAGGGGATAGCCCTCCCTTTCCGCCGAGCGGCCGGCCGAACAGGTGGTGGTCACCTGGTTGAGCATGGTGGTGGGAGCCATCTGCCCGCCGGTCATGCCGTAATTGGCGTTATTGACGTAAATCGTGGTCACCTTTTCGCCCCGGCCCGCGGCGTGGAGGGTTTCCCCCGCTCCGATCGAGGCCAGGTCCCCGTCCCCCTGGTAGGTAAAGACCAGGCTGTTGGGGATCGCCCTTTTGATTCCGGTGGCCACCGCGGTGCAGCGGCCGTGGGGGGCCTCGGTCACGTCGATGTCCAGGTAAAAATAGGCCAGCACCGCGCACCCGACTGGGGCGATCATGATCGCCCGCTCGCGAAAATCGCTTTCCTCCAGAACCTCGGCGATCACCCGATGCAGAATATTATGTCCGCAGCCCGGGCAGAAATGAAAAGTCGCCGGCTTGAGCAGGCGGGGGCGTTCGAAAACCTTCTTCACCGCGCCTTCCTCACCTTCTGGTAATAGTTCCGGGAGATCACCCTTCCGAATTCGGCGGGATTGGGGATTACCCCTCCCCCGGGACGCCCGTAAAAGTTCACTTCCGCCTTTCCCGCCAGGGCCAGGCGCACATCCTCGATCATCTGGCCGCAGGAAAGCTCTATCACCAGGAACTGGGAGACCTTTTCCGCCGCCTTGCGGATCGCCTCGCCCGGGAAAGGCCAGAGGGAAATCGGCCGGATCATCCCCACCTTGAGCCCCTCCTCCCGGACCCGCTTGATTGCCCCCTTGGCAATCCTCGCCACCGAGCCGTAAGCAACCACCGCCAGGTTGGCATCCTCCATCCGGAAGGACTCAAAACGCTTTTCCTTTTTCTCGATCTCCAGGTATTTCCGGTTGAGCTTCCAGTTGTGCTCTTCGAGAATCCCCTCCTCGAGGATCAGGGAGCGGAGCATCCGGCCAGGACGGTCCTTGGCTCCGGTCAGGGCCCAGTCCTTGGGAGGCAGGTCCTTTTTATCCGGTTCCTTCAACTCCACCGGTTCAACCATCTGCCCGAGCAGACCCTCGCCCTGGATGATGACCGGGCCGCGGTACTTGTCCGCGAGGTAAAAACCCAGCTGGGTCAGATCGTAGATCTCTTGGACGGTGCAGGGAGCCAGGGTGATCGTCCGGTAATCGCCGTGCCCCCCGCCGCGGGTAGACTGAAAGTAATCCGACTGGGCGGTAGCGATGTTCCCCAGTCCGGGGCCGCCCCGGACCATGTTGGCGATGACACAAGGGAGCTCCAGCGCCGCGAGGTATGAGATCCCTTCCTGCATCAGGCTGATCCCCGGACTCGAGCTGGTGGTCATCACCCGCCGGCCGGTGGCGGCGGCGCCCAGAACCATGTTGATCGCGGCCAGCTCGCTCTCGGCCTGGACGAAGGCTCCGCCTTTGATCTTGGGCAGATGCTCCGACATGTACTCGGGAATCTCGTTCTGGGGCGTGATCGGGTAGCCGAAGTAAAGGTGGCATCCCGCCCGGATGGCCGCCTCGGCCACCGCGTGGTTGCCGGAGAGCAGCACCTTATTCGCGGAAGACTTCAATCACCACCTCCGGGCACATCACCGCGCACTGGGCGCAACCGGTGCAACCCGCCTCCTCGTCAAAGATGGCGGGGTAATACCCGGCCGCGTTGTTCTGGTCGGAAATCCTGATCGCCTTCCGGGGGCAAAACTCCACGCAGAAGGCGCAGCCTTTACACCCGTCTGAATTAATCCGGATCAAACCCTTGGCTTTCATTTCATTTCTAACTATTCAACTTATCAAATTCATGGTTCCAAGTTCACCGTTCAAGGTTCAAAGGTTCAGAAAATCCGGAACCTTTTTTTTCAACTTTTCTTCCTTTTTAACCTCTTAACCGTGAACCGTGAACCTTGAACCTTCTTTTCTCCCGTCTTTAACTTCTTAACCTTTGAACCGTGAACCTTGAACCTCTGCAACCCTGCTTCTATTTCACCAAATTTAGCAACTGCCGATGAATTTTTCCATTGGTCGCCACGATCTCGGACGGAAGCCCGGAGCGGCCCGCGCGGTAATCGGTCACTCTTCCCCCCGCTTCCGTCACCAGCAGGTCCCCGCCTGACACGTCCCAGATCTTGAGATCCCGCTCGAAGAAACCGTCAAAACGGCCGCAGGCCACGAAGGCCAAGTCGATGGCCGCCGAACCGTCCCGGCGGATGCCCCGGGCCGCCCGGACCACCCGGTTAAACTCCGCCAGCACCCTCCGGGAGCGCTCGTGAATGTAATAGGGGAAACCCGTGACCAGTAGGCTCTTGCCGATTTTTCCCGCCCGGGATACCCGGATTTTCTTTCGATTCAGGAAAGCCCCCTCTCCCCGAACGGCGGTGAACATTTCCTGTAAAAACGGCAGATACACGATTCCCAGCTCCACCCGGTTTTTCACCTCGAGGGCTATGGAGATCGAAAAAAAGGGGTAACCGTGGACGAAATTGGTGGTCCCGTCGAGCGGATCAATGATCCAGCGGCAATCCGATTCCCGGCGGGAAAGACTTTTATCCTTCTCCTCCACCAGGAAAGCATGGCCGGGAAAGGCCCGGCTGATCGTTCCGACCAGGGCTTCCTGGGACTTCAGATCCGCGTCGGTGACCAGGTTAATCTCGCCCTTGTACCGGATCTCCCGCCGCCGTCCCCGTTCCCGGAGAAGAATCGTCCCGGCTTCTTCCGCGGCCTTGACCCCCACCTCCAGGTATTTCTTTAATTTCGGATCTCGTGCCAAAACTCTTCTCCTTTTTCAGCCAAAAATGTAACCCGTTAAGGCCAACTCTTCCAGAGTCTAGTCGAAATTTCCCTTAATTTGCCATTCCGGGCTTGACCCCAAATCCGTTGTTTTCGATGACGAACGGCGACCGGTTACCGGCTGCTTTAAACTCATCGCATATTGATTTTTCACTTTGCTCTCCGCGCTTTGCACTTTGCTCTTCGCCCTTGAACCCTCAAACCCTTTCTAGTAGTTTTAGTTAGGGTGACTCGATAACCCCGGAAAAAATCCAATATATGGAGAACAACCTGGAGCGGCGCCTGAGCCAGCGGTGGAAACGCGATTTGCCCCCACCCCTCTGGAATACCCTCTCCGGTCTGGGACGGGTGGGTGAGAAGCTCGGGCTCCGGACTTTTCTCGTGGGTGGTTTTGTCCGGGACCTGCTCCTCCGCCGGGAAAACCTGGACGCGGACATCGCCGTGGAAGGTCAGGGAGGCGCGGTCCGGCTGGCCCGGGAATTCTCCCGGAAAGGAAAAACCCGGATCCGGGTTTTTCCCCGTTTCGGCACCGCCACCCTGTATCTCCCCGACGAGTACCGGATCGACCTGGCCACCACCCGGAAGGAAACCTATCCTCACCCCGCCGCCCTGCCCCGCGTCCGGCCCGGGAGCATCGCGGAGGACCTCTCCCGGAGGGACTTCACCATCAACAGCCTGGCCCTTTGCCTGAGCCCTTCCGAATTCGGAAAACTGATCGATCCCTTCGGAGGCGGGCCGGATCTGAAAAGCCGGAAGCTCAGGATCCTGCATCCGCAAAGTTTTCAGGATGATCCCACCCGGATTTTCCGGGCTCTCCGTTTTGAGCAGAGACTGGGTTTCCGGATCACCCCCGATAACCTGCGCTTGATCGAGAAAACCCTGGCTGAAGATATTATTTCCCGGCTTTCGGGAACCCGGCTGACTGCGGAAATCAGACACTCGCTTTCCCTCCCCGCCGTGGTCCCCCTTCTCTCCCGGATGGAGAAACTCGGGGTCCTGGCCGGGATCCATCCTTCCCTGAAATTCGATCCGGAACTTTCCCGGGTGATGTCCCGCCTGCAATCCGGCCTCAAGTGGTTCAGGGATAAAAACCTGACGGAAAGGTTTCCCGGGTTTGAACCCTGGGTGGCAAACCTGGCCGCGCTGACCGCTGGGTTGGAAAATAATGACTGGGAAAGCCTGCGGAAACGCCTGGGTTTAAGCCCCCGGGTTTCCGGGAAGGTGGACGGCGGCCGCAGGCCGGGGCCGGAGGTTCTGCTCCGGCTGGAGGACCGCCGGACCGCCAACCACCGGGTCTTCCGCCTGCTGGAACGTATCCCGCCGGAAGCCGTGCTTTTTCTCGAGGCGCAAAGCGGAAAGGAACCGGCCCGGAAAGCCGCCCGGCTATTCCTCTCCCGGCTCTCCTTCCGGAAAACCGAAATCAATGGAAACGACCTGAAAAAATTGGGGATACCTCCCGGGCCGATCTACAAGGAAATCCTCGGCCGCCTTTTAGACCAGAGGGTGGATGGAGAGATCCGATCCCGAAAACAGGAGTTGGAATGGGTAAAAAAACATTATGCCGGCATTAGAATTCTTCCTTGATAGTAACGGCTAATTTTTGAAAAAAGCCGGTTCCAGGCACACCCTTGACATTTACTTTAGGAGAAATTATTAGTAGCCTAGTAAAAAATTGTATACATTTGCAGTTAAGAAATTATTTGAATTTAAAGAAAGGAGGGTTAAGGTGAAAATTGGAGTTTTAATGAAGCAGGTTCCGGATACCGAAACCAAAATCCGAATTAAGGACGATGCCTCCGGGATCGTCGTGGATGGAATCAAGTGGGTTATGAATCCATACGATGAGTACGCGGTTGAAGAGGCTCTCCGGATCAAGGAGAAAAAAGCCGGCAGCACTGTCACCATCATTTCCATGGGGCCTAAGCGCTCGGTGGAAACCATCCGCACCGGCCTGGCCATGGGAGCGGACTCCGGGATCCTGATCGACGACCCGGCCCTGGAAGGAGCCGACTGCTACGCCACGGCCAAGGCCCTGGCCAAGGTCATGGAGCCGGAAAATTTCGATCTGATTCTCTGCGGGAAACAGGCGATCGACGACGACTCCGCTCAGGTCCCGCAGATGGTCGCCGAGTTCCTGGGGATGCCCCAGGCCATGGTCATCGACAAACTGGTAGTCTCCGATGACGGCAAGAAAGCCACCTGTTACCGCCGGATCGAGGGCGGAGCCAAGGAAGTCCTGGAAGTGGACCTGCCCGCCATCGTCGCCGCGGAAAAAGGTTTGAACGAACCTCGTTATGCCTCTCTGCCCGGAATCATGAAAGCCAAGTCCAAGCCCTTTAAAGAGATCAATCTGGGCGCCCTCGGCCTGAAGGCCGAAGAGGTGGGGGCCAAAGGGGCCAAGCTGAAAGTCAAAAAGTATTTCCTGCCCGCGGAAAAAGCGCCGGGGAAGATCATCCCGGGCGAGCCGGAGGACGCGGCCCGCGCGCTGGTGAAGATGCTTCGGGAAGAGGCAAAGGTCGTTTAACCTCGCAAGGGCGAACCATGACTTGCGACCGAACTATTTATTAGAAGGAGGAATAACACCATGGCTAACGAGGTATGGATATACGCCGAACATAAAGACGGAAAGTTGAAAAAGAGCGCGCTGGAGCTCCTTTCCGGCGCCCGGTCCATCGCCAACGATCTGGGGGCCCAGCTGGTGGCGATAACCCTGGGAAGCGGCCTGGAAACGATGGTCAAGGAGCTGGGTGGATACGGGGCGGACAAGGTCATCATCGCCGACAACGACGCCCTGAAAAGCTACCTGGCGGTTAGTTACGCCCAGGTCATCGCGAACCTGGCCAAGCAGTACCAGCCGGTCATCCTTTTGGGACCGGCCTCGGCCCAGGGCAAGGACCTCTTCCCCCGGGTGGCGGCCAAGCTCGGCACCGGGCTGGCCTCCGACTGCATCAAGATCCAGTTGGACGGCCAGAAACTCCTGAGCCCGGTCCGGCCGATGTACGCCGGCAAGGCGCTGGTGGAAGCCAACATCCCGGAAGCCAAGCCCCAGATGGCGACCGTCCGGCCCAACGTCCTGGCGGTGGCCCCGAAGCAGGAGGGCAAGCAGGCCCAGATCGAAAAGGTGTCCGTCGAGGCCCCCAAGGACCTGAAGACCGTCCTGAAAGAAATCGTCAAGGGCGCCAAGGAAACCGTGGACCTGACTGAAGCCACCATCATCATTTCCGGGGGCCGGGCCATGAAGGCGGCCGATAATTACAAAATCCTCTGGGATCTGGCCGAGGCTTTCGGGTCGGGTACCACCGTGGGCGCCTCCCGTGCCGCGGTCGACTCCGGCTTTGCCCCGATCGACATGCAGGTCGGACAGACCGGCAAGGTCGTCAACCCCACCCTTTACATCGCCTGCGGAATCTCCGGGGCCATCCAGCACCTGGCCGGGATGCGCACCTCCAAGTTCATCGTGGCTGTTAATAAGGACGCGGATGCCCCGATCTTTCAGAAAGCCGATTACGGGATCGTCGGCGACCTGTTCAAGGTCGTCCCGATCCTGACCGAAGAGGTTAAAAAACTGAAAGCCCAGGAGTAGAAAAACAATGATTGAAAATGCACATCGGGAAGTTTTTGGGAATATCCCCCACGCGCTGGAGATAGGACATTATGTCCTTTCGGTCCTGGCGGTCGTCTTCCTGGTTTATGGGATCTACCGCCGTTTCAACATCTGGCGGATGGGGAAGATCGAAGGCCGGGAAGGCGCATTTAAGCCCGGGTTGAAAGGGATGCTGGAGGATGTCTTCCTCCTGGTAGAAAGCCCCTCCGTCATGGGCAACTACTTCAAGCGCCTCTGGAGATTCATCCGGGACGGCGCCCTCCAGCTTCGGCCCCTGCGGGAGCTTTACCCCGGGCTGATGCACATCCTGATTTTCTACGGGATCGCCGTTCTCCTCGTGGGAGCGCTGGTGGACGCGGCGGATCATTACCTGACCCTGTTCATTA
>JAPLJI010000192.1 GCA_026388655.1 Pseudomonadota bacterium | reverse complement strand
GTTAGGATCGTTAGTATCGTTAAGTTCGTTTATTTCGTTTTGACATTTAGGCTTTGACATTTATTTGGCATTTGCCCCTCAGGGGTTCTCGTCCCGAGCCCCCTTTCGGGGTCGAGGGAAGCTTGGGCATTTGAACTTTTAACTTTCACCTTTGCCCTGCTATCTGCCATCTGCTATCTCGCTCTGCGAGCCCGACGTAGCTCCCGTCCTTCGCCCGGAGAATCATCTGGCTTCGGAGGGCAGGTCAGCAAAGTCTGGGTTGGCTCTTTGCGCTTTGCCCTATGCCCCTTGCGCTTAAATATCAAGGGCTGACCCCTTATGCTCTTTCTTTTTAAGAATCTCCGCCGCCCGGATTACCACATCCAGCCCGCAAGCAATCCCAATGTTAGCTTAATAGATTGAAAACCCCTGATCTTGAAAATCAGTGTCGAAGGCAAATGCAGTGTGTATGCTCTTTCGTCTCATCACAACGAAACTTGCACAGTCGATGAAACTAATTCCTCGCCTTGCAATCCTTTCGAGTTCTTTTAAGGCTTCATGGTGCAAAACCAAATTTACCCATTCAATCTCGAATGCCTTGGCATCATTTAGGAAAAGAATGGCTGACTGAAGCCCCAGCCGCGCCTGCAATAGGGCTGCACTTTCTGCCAAGATATAATTATGTAGCAGGAATGTCTCCTTGGATTTTAAAGCAAGATCGAATTTAGAACAGGCAATAACATGGTTTGGGTCGGCCTTATCGGCCATGGCATAAATAGCCGATGTATCAAGGAAGATCACTTTCGAAAGACCTCCCCTAAAGCTTCATCATGCCGTTCAGAGACAGGTTTGAGGGGCCCTTGTCTAGATCGACCTACAGCAACAAACTTGAAATCCTTAATCGATAAATGGCGAGGGCGATGAGGGAGTGTAATCCCTTTCCCTAAAATATCTCGGACCAGCCCTGATATTGACTTTTTCTCCTGAAAAGCTCTACGACGTAACTGATCATACATATCTTCTTCTAATTGAATTTGGGCACGTTTCATAAAAATAACCTCCCCCTTTTTTATCTAACCTAACACCATAACATCATGATGTCAATATGATTATCTCACTGAGGGGATCCTTATGTTTTCCTGCCTACTGCCCAATTCCTTCTCCCTTCTCATTCTGCATTCAGCAATCCGCATTTTTTTCAACTGGCTCCCTGCTCTTTTCCGCGGTCTGCCGTCGGCGGTCGTTATGTTTGTTTCTTAACTAGAAACTAGAGACTAGCCTCCGGCCCAGTAGGGCTTACGGCCCCGCTTCCAGCCCGTAGGATAGGGCTTACAGGCCGGAGGGGAGGGAGACTCGAAACTGTGTTTTTAATGTCCAATGTCAAGGGCTGACCCCATTTGTTCGAAGACCTGACCCTAGGTTTTTATTGTGCGGCTTCAAATATCTTAGACGGCATCTTTTCAGCGGGGATGACGATAGAGATCATCATGGTCGAGGAGGCGCAGGAGGCGGACCGGCGCCGACCAGTCCGGATTTCCCGCCGGCAGAGTTTTCTCCGGATCGAAGGAGAGGCGGTATCGCTGGTCCACGCGGACGGCCCACGCCGTTGGGTCATTGACGATACGCTCCAGGTGCAGGCCGGGATGGAGGGGATTTTTTTCCAGAAGGCCCAGAGCCTTGGCAATCTTCTTCAGGATCTCCGGTTGACGGCGAAATCGTTCTACATCCTCGATGAACTTCTCAGTCGGGATCAGTTTCGGCACGGGCCACCTCGTCCGTCAGCCAGTCAGGCATCGCCGCGGCGCCGCTTTCCCTGGCCGCCTTCAGTTTCGCGAGTCCATGCTCATTGAGATGAATGGCCGGGTAAACAGCCAAGGGTTGCAGGATGACGGTTCCCCCGTCACCGATGGAGAGATCCAGGCAGGCGCCCGTAGCGAGCCCCAACTGCCTTCTTAGAGAGGCGGGAAGATTGATGCTTCCCCTTTTGTCCACTGTGATCAACATATTTTTTCCGCTTCCGTTTTTAATCTCGTGGGGTTGATTCCCCGCCGTTTGCCTATGGTTCATGCCATCGATTATCTTATACCGCATTTACGTCATTATGTCAATATGTCAATTTGGCGAGGTTGGAGGCCGACCCTCCCCTACTTCCAGGATTTCGGTATCGCTGAGAATCATGATGTTTACTTCAAGTAAGCCATGGGAACCACAAACCTGGTTCCTGCCGTAAGGCTCGGCTGGGGAAGGTCAATCACCGCGGAGTCCCTGCTGGTTTCGACTACCGAAATCTTGAGACGTCCGGCCGCCCCCTCCTCCGCTTCCGGGGAAGGGGGTTCGGAAACAACATCCCTTTCGTTGACATAAGCGTTTATCACTCTCCCATCGGGAAGATCAAAGGACACCGCTTTCTCATCCGAAAACATCCCGGGGAAGACCCGGCAACCGATATAAACCACATTGTTTCCCTTCTTCATCCTGGCCCCCTTTTTTAATATCTTTTCGCACCTCAGAATATATCGTCCGGATCAAAAGTCAATAAAAAACCAGAGCAATCCGGGCAGGCGAAACTGTGTTTGTAAACGTCAAAGTAAAGACCTGGCCCTAGGTTTTTTTTGGCAATATTTCTGGAATCCGGAATCACCACCGCGAACGGCGGTCGTTATGATAAGATTTTGTTTGCTGACGGCTGACGGCTGAATGCTTACAGAAAGCAAAAAGCAAGACCTCGCCCCCAAGCCTGAGATTATTCGTGGGTGAGCAAGGAATTAACCAAAATGGAAAATATCACGACCTGGCCCCTTTTTTCTTTCTCGAACCCTTGGACCCTGTGTTTCGAACTCGGGACTCGAAACGGTGCTTGTCTGGTGCGTTTGTTTCTTAACTAGAAACTCGAAACCCGAAACTCGAAACGGTGTTTATCGGTGGATCAGATAGATCAAATGTCAAGAAGTAAAGAACGTCCCCTAGGATAGCTCAGGTCTAATCTGAAAAATATTTGTTCCTGATTGCAGTTAGGAAATCCTCAATTAAAGGCGGTTCGCCGTGAAGAAAATCGTACACTTTCCCATCATCGACTTTCCAATATAGATGAACGAGGAGATTCCGAAACTTGGCCAGACTTCCCATTTTCTCGGCTAAATCCGTGGGTATTATCCCCTTTTCCCCCAAAATACGAAAGCAATCAAAATAACTCTCGGGTGCTTCAACATATTCCTTTGCCACCAGGTGGTTACAGATATCAATGCAGCCTTCAATAGAAACAATGAAGTAGTATTTGATGCCTCCTAGAACTTTCAGATCTCCGACCACTTCGATCTTACTCATCTTTTGATATTCCATTAAAATACCGAGAGCTTTCCTGATTTCGCCGAATAGAGAAGCTATTCTTTCTTTATTGATGGGGTTGGACATTGCCCACTTCCTTTAAATACTCATAAAGCTTGGGACGAAAATCAAAAAATCGCTTCCAGGATCGGGTGATAAAATCCACGCGGAGATCATCATCATCATTTTTTAAAAGCTGCCCCCGGGAGGCGTGGTAGATAAGCTGATCGCTCACTGAATCCAGGGCTATGATATCCACCGGCATCTTAATAAGTCTCTCTAAAATAGTGGCCATCTCAATCTCATATGAGGGGTGTTTAATCCTCCGGTCCTGGGAGCCCAGATAAACAGCCAGGTCTATATCCCGGAACCTTTCGGTTTCGAGGAAGGAGCCGAAAAGATAGGCGAATACAATTTCTTCCCGGGAAGCTAAAAACTCCGTAATTTTAGATATTATTTGATCCTTATTATTCATATTTGAAATTTGCTGAAGTTGTCTCCAAACTCTGGCTTTATTTTGGATCAAATTCATTAAATTTACAAGTCATTTAAATAAACCTCTTTAATAATTTTCAGAACTTAAGCAAGAAGATCTGCCTGTCCTGCCTGTCCCGAGCTCTGTCGAAGGAAGCATGGTCGAAGGGACGGCGGATCCGGCGATTTTCCAGTTTTTTAGGGATCGGCGGTCGTCCAGAAAGCAACAAGTAACCTACGTCCCCTAGGTTTGTTGGACGAGACAGACTAAATGGACCAAATAGACCAGATAGACGAGATGAAACGTCAAAGTAAAGACCTGACCCTAGAAGTAAGGGACAATCGTTTTATCCCCTTCGGGGAACAATCGTAAATTGCCTGGGCCTTTGGCCCATGACACTATGGACACTATAGACACCATGAACCCAATGGACGCTTTGCTCTTTTCCCCATGACCCTATGGACACTATGGACACTATGGACACAATGGACCCGAACCTCCAATCTCAAGGGCTGACCCCTTCTGGACAAGCTTGTGGTTCATTGAGTTTTTTGAGTTAAGCAGCGGGCTTAGCGGATTTGATTCGCGGGTTGATGGGGATGGGATGTCTTGGGTTCGGAAATTCGAAATTCTATTTTTCCGTCAACAATCTCCGAGGCATCTAAAACTTCCAAGCCGATCAACTTGCCATCCTTGTCGAAATCAGCATGAACTCCTTCTTTGACGGTAACCGTATCAGCAACTTTTGTCCCCGGCTCGGAAAAATAAACATATAGCAGATCCCTTATTTGATCGTATTCGATTTTCATG
>JAPLJI010000026.1 GCA_026388655.1 Pseudomonadota bacterium | reverse complement strand
GTCGCCCCCTCCTGGGCTTTAACTTCTGCTCCGTTAATGGTGATGTTCAGCATCTATATCCTCCCCTTAAATAACCTGAATGGCCCCGTACTGGCAGGTGTCTTTGCAGATCCCGCACTTGATGCACTTGGCGGGATCGATCTCGTGGGGCTGGTCTTTCTTCCCGGAGATCGCCTTTTCCGGGCAGAGCTTCGCGCAGGCCGCGCAGCCGGTGCACTTGGTTTTCCGGATCTGGTACTGAATCAGGGCCTTGCAGACCCCGGCCGGGCATTTTTTCTTGAGAATGTGAGCCTCGTATTCATCCTGGAAATAACGCATCGTGGAAATAAGGGGGTTCGGAGCGGTCCGGCCCAGGGCGCAGAGCGAGGCGTCCCGCATCATTTCCCCGATCTCCTGTAAAAGCTGGAGGTCTTCGAGTTTACCCTTCCCTTCCGTGATGGCGGTAACGATCGTCAGCAACTGGTCGAGTCCCTCCCGGCAGGGGAAACACATCCCGCAGGATTCATCCAGGAGGAAATTCAGGAAATATTTGGCGATATCGACCATGCAGGTGGTTTCATCCATCACGATCATCCCGCCCGAACCCATCATCGAACCGACTTCATTTAACTGGTCGAAGTCCACCTGCAGGTCCAGAAGCGACTCGGGCAGGCAGCCCCCGGAGGGCCCCCCGGTCTGGACCGCCTTGAATTTCTTCCCGTCCGGGATTCCCCCGCCGATGTCAAAAATAATCTCACGCAGGGTGATTCCCATCGGGACCTCGACCAGGCCGGTATTCTGAATCTTGCCCACCAGGGAGAAAATCTTGGTCCCCTTGCTTCCTTCCGTCCCGATCCGGGAATACCACTTGGCGCCCTTATTGATAATGAGGGGAACATTCGCCCAGGTTTCCACGTTGTTCAGGTTGCTCGGGCGGTTCCACAGGCCTTTTTCCACCGTGTGGATGTACTTGGCCCGGGGCTCGCCCCGCTTACCTTCAATTGAAGACATTAGGGCGGTGGATTCCCCGCAGACAAAAGCCCCGCCCCCGATAGAAATCTTGATATCAAAGGAAAAATCGGTGCCCAGGATATTCCGACCGAGCAGGCCAAATTTCTTCGCCTGGGCGATCGCCGCTTCCACGTTCTGGATCGCCAAGGGGTATTCCCGGCGGACATAAATGTATCCCTCGCTCACCCCGATGGCGTAGGCCCCGATGAGCATACCTTCCAGAATGCTGTGGGGATTCCCTTCCAGCAGGGATCGGTCCATGTAAGCGCCGGGATCGCCCTCGTCTGCGTTGCAGATCACGTATTTGATATCGCCATGGGCCTTTCGGCAGGTCTCCCATTTCTTCCAGGCCGGGAAACCGCCGCCGCCCCGGCCCCGGAGACCGGAGCGTTTAATTTCGTTGATCACCTCTTCCGGCTCCATCCCGTTCAAAGCCTTGGCTAGGGCCGAATATCCTCCGATCCGGATGTAATCCTCGATCCGGGTGGGGTTGATCAGGCCGTTGTTGCCGAAGATCAGGCGGTTTTGCTTCTGATAAAAAGGAATATCTTTCTTCTTACGGATCCGCTTGCCGGTCTTGGGATCCTGGTAGAGCAATCGCTCGATTACCTCGCCCCGGAGAATCGTCGCGGAGACGATTTCTTCCACATCCTTAACCTGTACCCGCTGGTAGAAAATCTCCTGGGGGTGCAGAACCACGATCACCCCTTTCTCGCAGAATCCGTGGCAGCCGGTGGTCAGGATCTCCACCTTCTTCCCCAGCTTGTGCTTCCGCACCACGTCCCCAAACACCCAGACCACCTCCTGGCAGCCATAGGCCTGGCAGCCGGTGCCGGTGCAGATCGCCACGGTGGTTTTGCCGCCGGATTCTTGCTTGAGCAAGGCTTTCCGGAATTTCTCCAGTTCCCGAGAGTTCTTGATCCTCTTCATTAATTCCTAACCCCCCCGCATGGTCTTTTTAACCAAGGCCGATGTTTTCAGCGCGGACATCTTCCCATGATACTTGCCATCCACAATCACGATGGGGCCGAGAGCGCAGGCCCCCACGCAGTTCACCGTTCCCAGGGAAAATTCTCCATCCTTGGTGGTTTGCCCGGCGCAGACGCACAGATGCCTTTCCACTTCCTCCAAGACCCGGGGCGCCCCCCGCACGTGGCAGGCCGTTCCCAGGCAGACCTGGAGATGATGTCTCCCCCGGGGAATGAGGCTTAAACTTTTGTAAAAGGTGGCCACCCCCACTACCTCGGTGAGCGGGATTTTCATTTCCCGGGAAATCTGCCTGAGCACCGGCTCGGGAAGGTAGCTGTATTCCGCCTGGATATCCTGCAGGATCGGAACCAGCGCCGACCTTTCCAACCGGTATTTCTTCAGGATTTTCCCGAGCATCATTTCTTCTCTTTTCATCATCGCACCGTACCCTTTAAAAGATGGATTCTCACCCCTCCATCAAAAATTTCTTTATAAAAATATCGAGACAAATTCCAGAAAAATACATTTTGAACCTGGAAGGAATAAACCTTGGAATTTATCCGAATTCCTGGTCTGAGGAGAACTTTTTGGAAGTTTTTGTAACCGGGGATAGTGGTTAGACTTCGTTTTTCTCATTAGCGCCTTTGCCTGCCTCTCCTTTGAGGATAGAAACCCGTTTAGTTTGTTTACTGCAAAGTATGTGCCAGACATATATTTGATTAATTTGTTGGCACAAGTACCTGTAAAACCGGAATTTTTTTATTTTTATAATAATTATGATAAATAATAATATGATCAGAATTTGATCAGGTATGATTAGAATTTGATCACCGGAAAACTTGAAAGCAGGAAAGCTTTACTGCGGAATAAAGATTAAATCCTTTCCCTACATTCTGGTTAATCTGGTTTTTTTAGACTCTTTAGTTTTTGGTTTAACTTTAAACACGAAACAAGAAACTTAAACCTCTTTTTATACCGAGGGGCATTCAGCATTCCCCTGGAACCCTGGAACCCCTCCGGGACGTAGTCCTACGGGACGGAGTCCTTGGACCCTAGAACCCTCTTATAGATAGTTCTCCCTCCAGAGTTCGAACATGATCAGGGTCCAGAGCTGTTTGCGGTTGTCCCTCTTCCCGGCGCAATGCTCTTCGATCAAGTTGGTGATATGTTCCGGGTTGAAGATCCCCTCCCGCCTGATCTTCCCCGAATCCAGGAGGTTAAGCATCAGATCCCTCAGTTCCCCCCGGAGCCATAAGCCCACGGGGATCCCGAAGCCTTTTTTCTGCCGGTTCAGGATTTCCGGGGGGAGCAAACCTTTTAAAGCCCGCTTCAGAATGTACTTGGTCGTCAGACCCCGGATCTTCATTGCCGCCGGGAGTGAGTTCACGAATCCAACCAGATCCGGGTCCAGGAAGGGCGCCCGAACCTCAAGGGAAACCGCCATGCTGGCCCGATCCACCTTGGTCAGGATGTCCTCGGCCAGGTAAAGTTTCAGGTAAAGGTAAGCCAGGCGGTCCCAGACATTCCGGGAAACAATCCCCGGCAGAAGCGCCCGGATGGGCGCGTACGGGTCGTGCCCCGCAACCTCTCTCTCGTAATCCCCGGAAAACAAACCAATCTGATCATCCGGGGGAAAAGCCCCCAGCCAGACCTGGTTGCGAATCTCGGGGGGATAGGGAAGACCCTTGAGAAACTGCTTGGCCCGGAAATCCCAGCTGATGTTCTTCATCGAAACCGGCAGACGCCGCGCCACCTCGTCAAATCCTTTCTGAAGCAGGCGGGGAAGACGGGCAAAGACCAGGGCCAGGCGGTGGGCCTGAAAGGTGGGATAACCGGAAAAAAGCTCGTCACCCCCGTCCCCTCCCAGGGCCACGGTCACGTTCCGGCGGGTGAAACGGGAAAGCAGGTAAGTGGGAATTATCGAGGCGTCGGCGAAAGGTTCGTCCAGGAAACCCGCCACTTCGGGAAAAATCTCCAGCATCCGGTGGGGATCGAGCACCTCCTCATGGTGATCGGTCCCGAAATGCCGGGCCACCTGGCGGGCGTAGCTGGACTCGTCAAACGATTTCTCCTCGAACCCGATGGTGAAGGTCTGGATCTTTCCCGGGTCCCGCAGCCGGCTCATCATCGCCACCACCGCGCTCGAGTCGATCCCGCCGCTTAAAAACACCCCGAGCGGGACGTCGCTGACCAGGCGCTTCTCCACTGATTTAAGAAGAAGATCCCGGATCCTGGCCTCGACCTCCTCCATTTCCAGACTCTCCTGTACCTGGTTCGGACCGAAACTTATATCCCAGTAGGGTTGGGTGATAACCTTTTGCCCCCCGGCGGAAAAGGTTAGAAAATATCCGGGAGGAAGCTTATTCACCCCTTGAAAAATCGCCTGGGGCGCCGGGATATATTCAAAAGCCAGATATTGGGAAAGGGCCGCAGGGTTTATTTCCTTCCGGACCCGGGGATGAAAAAGCAAGGCCTTGAGCTCGGAAGCGAAAACCAACTCATCGGGAAAGAGCGAGTAATAAAGGGGTTTTTTCCCGATCCGGTCCCGGGCCAGGACGAGGCGTCCCCGGGCCTGATCCCAGATCGCCAGGGCGAACATCCCGTTGAGCGGGAAAAAACAATCCTCGCCCTTTTCCTCGTAGAGATGAAGAATAACCTCCGTATCGGTTCGGGATTTGAAGGAATGACGGGGTTCGAGATCCTTCCGAAGCTCGGGAAAATTATAAACCTCCCCGTTATAGACGATCCAGGCATCCTCTTTCTCGTTGGTCATGGGCTGATGCCCGGCGGGGGAAAGATCGATGATGGAAAGCCGGCGGTGACCGAGCCCCACCGAGAACCCTTCCTGCTTCCGGATCAATATCCCGGAATCATCCGGACCACGGTGGGTCAGGGAATCGGTCATCCGGCGGAGGATGCCCTCATCCACCGGCTTGCCGTCAAACCTCACCCATCCGCAGATCCCGCACATTTTAAAATGCCGCGCCTGTTACAGTTTGTTCTCGGTTTTAGATTCCGGATTTGGAATTTGGATTTTGGTGATTGGTGCCTGCCTTATTACTCCCATTCAATCGTGCTGGGTGGTTTTTGGCTGATATCGTAAACCACCCGGTTGATCCCCTTCACCTCGCTGATCACCCGGCTCGAGACCTTCTGCAAAACCCGGTAGGGAATCCGGGCCCAATCGGCCGTCATCCCGTCGGTGGAGGTGACCGCCCGCACCGCGAGCACGTTCTGGTAGGTGCGCTGGTCGCCCATTACCCCCACGCTCTTCACCGGCAGAAGCACGGCGAAGACCTGCCAGATCTTCCGCTCCAGGCCGGCCTTGCGGATTTCCTCCAGGACGATGGCGTCGGAATCCCGCAGGATCTCGAGCCGGCGGGGGGTAATCTCCCCGACGATCCGGACCGCGAGCCCCGGCCCCGGGAAGGGATGCCTCCAGACAATCTCCTCCGGAAGCCCGAGCTGCTTTCCCACCTGGCGCACCTCGTCCTTGAAGAGTTCCCGGAAAGGCTCGATCAGTTTAAAATCCATCCGCCGGGGCAAACCCCCGACATTGTGGTGGGACTTGATCGTGGCGGAGGGCCCGCCGAAGGCCGAGCGGCTTTCAATCAGGTCCGGATATAGGGTGCCCTGGGCCAGGTATTTGATCCTTCCGAGCTTCCGGGCCTCACCCTCGAAAGCCCGGATGAACTCCCGGCCGATGATCTTCCTCTTCTTTTCCGGGTCAACCACGCCCTTCAGGGCCTGGAGAAACCTCTGGCGGGCATTGACCAGGATCAGGTTCAGGCCCACCCGTTTCTCAAAAACTTCCTTAACCAGCTCGGCTTCGCCCTTGCGGAGAAGCCCGTTATCGACGAAAACGCAAACCAGCTTTTCCCCCAGGGCCCGGAAGAGCAAGAGGCTCAACGCCGAGGAGTCTACTCCCCCGGAGAGGCCGAGCAACACCCGCTCCTCTCCAACTTTCTTCCGAACCTTCTCGATCTCCCGCTTGATGAAAGACCGGATGGTCCATTCCCCCGAACATCCCGCGACCCGATAGAGAAAATTCTCAAAAATCCTGCTTCCGCAGGGGGTATGAAAAACCTCGGGATGAAACTGGAGGCCGAACCATTTCTTCCGGGGATCGCTCATCGCCGCGATCGGGCAGGCGGGGGAAGAAGCCGCCACCCGGAAACCGGGCGGGATCTTGACCACGTGGTCGCCGTGGCTCATCCAGACCCGGACTTTTTTACCCACCCCGGTAAAGAGATCGTCGGGGTGGGTTACCCTGATTTCGGTGAAACCATATTCCCGGCGGCTGGATCCCTCCACCTTTCCCCCCAGTATCCGGGCCTGGGCCTGCATCCCATAGCAGATTCCAAGCATCGGAAGCCCGAGTTTGAAAATCCCGGGGTCCGGAAGGGGAGCCCGGGCGGCGGTCAGGCTGGCGGGGCCGCCCGAGAGCACCAGCGCCCGGGGGCAATGCTTGATTATTTCGGAAACCCGGGTGGTGCACGGGAGAATCACCGAATATACCTTTTTCTCCCGGATCCTCCGGGCGATCAACTGGGTATACTGCGACCCGAAATCCAGAACTACGATTGTTTCATGAGCATTCATGGGCGATGCGAATGACTAATTCCTAATTTCTAATGTCTAATCAAAACGTAAATGACCAATGACTAATTTCAAATGATTGATAAAAGCGATAACGACTAATCATGAAAAATATAACAAAATATTGGGTAATGAAGCTCCCCGCGGCAAGACTGCGGGGTATCTAAGTTAAAAAGACTCTTATATTGTCTGGTGTCATTCCTGCGAAAGCAGGAATCCAGAAAAATAAAAAAACTGGATTCCGCATCAAGTGCGGAATGACAGAAATAAGGTAACCCCGTGGCAAGACCACGGGGAATTGCAAGTTCAAGATTAGACATTTTGTTTTTTAGACATTGATTAGTCATTCGTCATTGGAAATTAGTCATTTTTAGATTCTGATTTCTATCCCTTTTTCTTTAAGATATTCCTTCACCTGCCGGATGGGATACTTCCCGTAATGAAAAACCGAGGCCGCCAGGACCGCGTCCGCCTTCCCCTCGGCGATGGCGTCATAAAAGTGCTCGAGTTCCCCCGCCCCCCCGGAAGCGATCACCGGGATCGAAACCGCCTCCGCGATGGCCCGGGTCAGATCCAGATCGTAGCCAATGGTAGTGCCATCCCGGTCCATGCTGGTCAAGAGAATCTCCCCCGCTCCCCTTTCCATCACCTCCCGCGCCCACTTCACCGCGTCCAGGCCGGTGGGGGTTCTCCCGCCCTCGACGACCACCTCCCAATAATTTCCCCGGTTTTTGCCGTCAATCGCCACGATGATGCACTGGCTGCCGAACTGCTGGGCCGCCCGGGAAACGAGCCCGTGGTCGCGAACGGCGGCGGTGTTGATCGAAACCCGGTCGGCCCCGGCGTTCAGGAGATTCCGGATGTCCGTGAGGTCGCTGATCCCCCCTCCCACGGTCAGGGGAATGAAAACCGCCTGGGCGGTCCGGCGGACCACGTCGATGATGGTCTTGCGTTTCTCGTGCGAGGCGGTGATATCGAGGAATACCAGCTCGTCCGCCCCTTCCCGGCCGTAGATGGCTCCCTGCTCGACCGGATCCCCGGCATCCCGGAGATTCACGAAATTGACCCCTTTCACCACCCGGCCATCCTTGACATCGAGACAGGGGATAATTCTTTTCGCTAACACCGGCCGGTCTCCGACCGGACCAGCTGATAAAAATTCCGGAGCACCAGCTGGCCGATATCACCGCTTTTCTCGGGGTGGAACTGCATGGCGAAGATGTTCCCGTGCTGGATCATGGAGACAAAATCCCCCCCGTAATCCGTCCGGGCCGCGACAATTCCGTCCTCTTCGGGATCGACATAATACGAATGAACAAAATAAAAGAAGCTCCGGTCCGGCACCCCCTTCAGCAAGGGGGTTTCCTTCACGCTCCGGACCCGGTTCCAGCCCACCTGGGGAATTTTCAAATCGTGCCGGAATCGTTTCACCCGGCCCGGGAACCAGTTGAACCCCAGGTGGCGGCCTTCCTCTTCGCTTTCCGTGAAGAGCATCTGAAATCCGAGACAGATCCCCAGAAAAGGCTTGTTCTTCCGGAACCCGCCCTCGAGAACCGGGATCAGCCCCAGGTCCCGCAAGCGGTTGATCGCGTCCCCGAACGATCCCACCCCGGGAAGAACCACGCCGTCGGCTTTTTCGATGGTTTTCCCCTCGGAGGTAACCGCGACCTCGGCCCCGGTGAGTTCCAGAGCCTTGCTCACGCTGGTCAGGTTCCCCGCCCCGTAATCAATCACCGCGATATTGGCCATATTTATAATGACTAATTTCTAATTTCTAATTTCTAATCAAATCCCAATGACCAAGCGGATGGAAATGACTAATTACCAATTT
>JAPLJI010000152.1 GCA_026388655.1 Pseudomonadota bacterium | reverse complement strand
CGGTCGGCATGCTCGCGACACAAAGGCCGGACATTGGGATCACGGTATTGAGAATGGTGCTAAGGCCCGTGCTAGGATTGAAATAGTACGCATACCTCGTGTTGCCCTGAGGAGCCCAGCCGAGTTCGGTGAAGTTGGCGTCGTAGGTGTCCCTCTCGGCCCGATATGCCTCCGCGGTGGTCCCAATCGCTCCCAGATTCATCTTGGCCTCAGACTGCTTGGATTTGGCCTGGAACCTCATAAAATTAGGGATAGCGATGGCCGCCAGGATTCCGATGATCGCCACAACGATCATCAGCTCAATCAACGTAAAACCCTTTTCAGTTCTTAGCATTTTCTATTTCACCTCCTTTCCTCGAAAATTTTTACACCCATCCTTGAATTTAAAGGATGTATTTGCAAATATATTATGCAAATAGCGTTCCATTAAAAATAATTTCAAAAATATACTCCTGTCCTTGTAACCAGTTGATTTTTATAAATAAATATAAAACGGCACCCGGTAAATTTAAAGCAGTTACGATTTTTCTCAGCTTTCCTTGTTTTAAATGACAAAAATTGTCACTATATTCTTTATTCAATTTCCGTTTACTAGTCGAAAGTCCCCTTACTTTGATTGTCATTCCGGGCTTGACCCGGAATCCATCCGAAAAACATCCTCATCTAAATCATTGCCTAATTCCCAGACGTCTCGCAGTGCAGGGCAGGATGCCCTGCCTCCAATGGAGGGTGGGCGTCTCGCCCACCTGTGAACAAAGAGAGGGCACCTGAATCTTCCCGCTTTGGAAAGGAGGATTCGAATGGATTCCAGTGGACATTGGTTGGAATGACGGCTTCGAAATTAATATAAAGAACTGTTGGACGCACTACCCTAGCCACTGGTTACCGTTTACCCGCGGACAAAAGCCTGCCTTTATAATTTGGTTTCAAAACTGATCTTTTTCACGATTTTCCCGTCATAAGCGTTCCAGAGATTAAAATCGGTTCTCCGGGCCCCGGGGGTTCCATGAAATCTCCCCTCCACCACCAGGTCCACCCCGCTCTTGAACAGCTTGGCCAGAATGGCTTTCCGGTTGCCGGGCCGGAGCTGGGAAAGATCCTTCTGCATGTCATCTTCATCGGCCGAGTCCAAAAACTCGGAACCGGCCAGGTTCTCCACCACCGCTTCCCGGTATTTCTTGGTCAGGTCCTGGTTATCCTCAACCTCGTCCAGGATCGGACCCACCGCCACTTTAAAGCGGTAATTTTTGCTGGTGACCTGATCCCCGATGGAAAATTTAACCTGTTCTCCTTCCTGGTAAGACGCCTCCAGGAACCCCGTGCCGATCAGGGTCACATAGATGCTTCCCGCATCTTCGGGCCCGGAAAAGCCGAGTTTCTGAACCTTCAGCCGGAGACCCTCCCGGGCCCCGGTTTTCATGGAGGAAGCCACCCTGACCTTCCGGTTCAGGGTATTAACCTCGGTAAGGCTTCCCACCACGTATACCTCGATGGCTCCGATCTCCCGGATCAACGCTTCCGCGGAATCATAGAAATCCCGGGAGTTAACCCCCATGAAAAGCTCGGCCGAGGACTGGCCGCTGGGGCCGCCCGACTTGGGCTTGGCCAGGTCGGAGAGGGCCCGGGCGAGGTTTTTTACCGCCACCCGAAGCTGGGTGGGGTCCTTGAAAACGGATGACTTGGCTCCCACGATCTCGGCGGTCTCCACATCCACGATTCTTCCATTAATCGAGAAGGAATCACCCAGAAAGGTGATGCTGCCCATCAGAATATAATCGGCGGACAGAAATTTCCCCATCTGCTTGATCTTGTCCGGATCCACCACCCCGATCATTCCCAGCTCGTGTTCCTTAAGAATCTTTTCGAGCCGGGACCGTTCGATGACCCGGTAAGCCCCCAGTTCCGCCAGCTGGGTGGTGAGATAATCAGAGGCGCTCTTGCCCATGTCAAAATACTGTTTCTCCACGGGAGACTCGAAATCCAGAACCGCGATGGACTTTTTCTCCTGGGCCCGCGCGGAAGGAGCAAAGAGCAAAGCGTTTACCCCGAACAAAAGTGAGAGGCAAAGAACAAAGAGCGGGATTAATGCTTGAACCCTTGAACCTTGAACCTTGAACTTTGCCTCCGGCCCGAGAGGGCCTACGGCCCGGAGGGAACCTTGAACTTTGAACCTTGAACCCTTGAACCCTTGAACCCTTTTCATTATTGCTTCCTCCTTTCCCGCCAAAAATCCAAACCCCGGTTTAGATATTGTAACCCAGAATACAGGGTGAAAACACCCGTGATGATATATACGGCCACCAGCATCACATTAAGGTTATCCCGGAAAAACCGCGGATAAATATTGGCGATTACCACCACGCAGGCGCTGATGAATTGGGTATTAATGGCGACCTTGCCGGAATAAATCGGATCCCAGGTTTTATCCAGGCCCTGGAATTTCAGCACCCCTAATTCGGAGACGCCGACCAGAAGATCCCGGACCGCGATCAGGATGAACAACGCGAGTGGGATCTGGAAGGGAAGCCCGGAAGAAAACGTCAACATGATGTAAATCAGGATTACGCTTCCGTGGTCGGCCACGGGATCCAGATACGATCCCAGCCGGGACCTGGAGTTTAAACGCCGGGCCAGATAACCATCCAGAAAATCACTGGCTCCACAGATTAAAAAAACCACCAGGGAAATTTTGTATTTTTCTTTGAGAAACAAAATCGTAAAGACCGGAAGCAGTAATATCCTCAGACCGGTAAGCAGATTGGGAATAGTAAGGATATCGCTAGGGAGCAAATCTGAAGATTTGTTTTCCATGCCGGGATTAAAAGCTTGGAGAAATCTTCGCTATTTCGCCGGGTTTTCCTGGGGTTCCGGGGCGGAGGATTTATCCCGTTCCAGGTTCCACTTCACCCAATCGTCCAGGTCTTCTTCCAGGGTAAAATCCTTGGGACGGGAAGCCTTCCCGTCCGGGGATACGCGCACCTCCTGCATGGCTTTCACCAGGAGTTCCCATTCCGCCCGGCCGATCTCGTCCGGGGGAGCGACCTCCCGGGGCCCGGCGATCTCTTTCCGCGTCTCGCCCGCCCCGGCCGGCCGGAAAACCTCCCGGGGACTCCGGAGCAGGATCGAACCCTGGTAAACCTTCACGATCATGGCCCGGTCGGGGTCCACGTTAATCCGGAAAACCGTGCCCCGGACGCCGGTTACCGCCGTCGCGGTTTCCACTTCGAACCTGGAGCCCCGTTCGGAGATATCCCGGGCCTTGGCCCAGATCTTTCCCAGATCCAGGTGGAATTTAAAATCCCGGCTTTTGGCTTCTTGCTGATACTCCACGGCATTTAACTTCATCTGGGAATTCCCGGACATCCTTAAAAAACTCCCGTCGGGAAGCCCGAGTTCCAGGCGGGCGTTCGGTCCGGTTTTCACGATCGCGCCCGCGGGAATCTCCCCCCCCGATTTCACCGGCGAGAATGTCTTTCCATCCAGGGAGTATGACGCCTCCCCTTCCAGGGCCTTAATCTTCGCCTTGGCCTGTGGACTGGAATCGTCGGCCCCCAGGCTTAAGGCGAAAAGAAACAGGATCGAAACACAAAAAATCGAAACGATTCCGGTTCTCAAGGTTCTTCCTCCTGATTATTTATTTGGACCTCAATTATGCCGACAAATAACTTAAAAAGACTATTCCCAAACCGACTTGGGTGTCAATGGAGTTGCCCATCCCAGTATAATATATTACAAATGATTAGGAAGCCTGCTTATGATTGAATCCCTCGGTTCGATAATCAAGGATTTTTTCCGGAAATTACAGATTGAGCCCCAGCTCAAGGAGGGCCGGGTCCTCGCCGGTTTTCCGCAGATTCTCGACCCCGACCTGGTCGGAGAGGTTTTCCCGGAGCGGGTCGAGAAGGGGGTGCTGTATCTCCAGGCCAGGAGTTCGGCGGGGATGAACGAGCTCAAGCTCCGGCAAAAATCCCTGATCAAAAGAGCCAACGATCTTCTGGGAGAAAAATTTGTCTCCGAGATTCGGATCAGCCTTTCCAATCCCGGGGAAAAATAATTTACCGATTAAATCCCCCCATCCCCCCTTTAATAAAGGGGGCGAGGGGGGATTTTAATTTTCGGGCTCGCCGCCGGAAATAGTTACCGTTGATGATCTCCCGGACTTCCCGGGTATATTTATTCCCCCGGTTCTGGAAAAGATAAAGCGGGGGCAGGATCTCGAGCTCCATCCCCGCCCCTTTCCGGGCCTCCACCAGGGCCAGCACCCCCGGGGTGGATTTCCGGGAGTGGACCAGTCTCAGGCGCTTTATTTCCAACCGCCTCCGGCGCAATTCGAAAATCAGTTCCGCCAGCTTGGCGGCCGGGTAGATAAAATCCAACCGGCCGGAATTCCTGAGCAGGAAAAACGCCGCGTCCAGAAATTCTCGCAAACCCGCCCGGAGCTGATGGCGGGCGACGGCCTTCTCCGGATCCGGATTGATCCTCCCCTCCCGGGCGGAACGAAAGGGTGGATTGAAAATGACCAGGTCGAAACCGCCCCCTTCCGCCAGCCGGCGAATCCTTTTGATATCTCCCCGGACCAGCCGAACCCGGTCGGCTAAACCGTTAAGCCTGATATTTCGGCCGGCCCGGTCCAGCAAAGACGCCTGCACCTCGATCCCGATTACTTCCCGGACCGGAAAAAACCTGGCGATGATCAGCGCGATTACGCCCGAGCCGGTCCCCAGTTCCGCCACCCGCTCGCCTTTTCGGGGTTCCACGAAGGCCGCCAGGAGCAGGGCGTCGATGGAAAAACGATAACCGCTCCCGCTCTGGATCAGCTGGAGGCTGTCCCCCAGGATCACATCGAGCGTCTCGCCGGGTTTGATTTTCATCGGGATATTCTTATCCATTTTCAAATGAACCTCCCCGCAGCAAAACCGCGGGATATTTTTAAAAAGTAATTCTTAATTAGTCGATTGTCATTCCCACGAAAGTGGGAATCCATTCCTGCTCTTGTCATTCCCGCGTAAGCGGGAATCCATTCCTGCTCTTGTCAGTCCCGCGTAAGCGGGAATCCATTCCTGCTCTTGTCATTCCCGCGTAAGCGGGAATCCAGGCGAATAATATAAGGTAAGCCCGTGGCAAGACAACGGGGAATTACCATGTAAATCCGTATTGATCCTGGTCAAGTCAGGAAAAAAGCCTCATCACTAGCCCGGAACGGAGCTTGGGGTAGAAAAAGGTCGTCTTGGGCGGGCAGATCTCCCCCTTTTCCACTACCTGGAGCACTTCCGCGGGTGAAACCGAACGCGGGATGAAAACCTTTTGATATTTTCCTTCCCTTAAACCCTGGATCACCGTCAGGGGATTACTGGTATAACCGATCTCCTCCCGGGCCACCCCCAGCATTTTGCCCAGGACCAGATTGTCCAGGATCGCCGTCGGAATCGGGCGGACCGCCTCGGGAACCTCGGCCAGCCGGGAATTGAGATCCACCCCGGGCCGGAGCCGGAAAAAATGGATCCCGGGGCTTCCCGCCGAGAGCAAGACGAAAGCGAACCCGCCCTCCTGGATTTCCCCGTTGATCCAATCCGCGATCTCTCCTTCGGACATCCCGGGAGGCAATTCCCCCGCCTTCGAATCGAAATCGCTCGAGATCCGCGAAAAAACCTCCCGGTCGGAGAGGCCGGGAACCGCCTTGATCATCCGGTGGGTGGGAAGAATCAGCAAGCCCGGGTCTTCCACCCGGGTATAAAAACCGAGGGCATACCCCGCCTCGGGATCGGATCCCGGATTTTCCCGCCAGTGATCCAGGGCGGAGGAATAACGGTGATGGCCGTCCGCGATGAATAACTTCCTTCGGGCGAGCCCCGCTACGTATTTTTCCACCAGGTCCTGGCGGTCGACAAAACCGAAGCTATGGGCCACCCCCATTTCATCGGTAAAACGGATGACCCCGGGGTCATCCGGGCGGAGC
Organism: Pseudomonadota bacterium; assembly: GCA_026388655.1. Taxonomy (GTDB): domain Bacteria; phylum Desulfobacterota; class JAPLJL01; order JAPLJL01; family JAPLJL01; genus JAPLJL01. Next base: position 33,778 of record JAPLJI010000152.1, on the reverse strand, counting down.
CGGAAATCCAGTTTCCCCTGGGGATCGGAATAGCAGAAAAAGACCGGGCTCAGGTTGGCCCGGGTGGCGCGTAAAAGCCGGAGCCGGTCCTCGCGGGGCCCGGCCAGGGTCTTTTCATGGGCCCGGATCTCCCCCCGGTCAAACTCCTCGAGCCGGATCAGGGCCAGGAAACCCCTCCGGGTAAGTTCCGGTCCTTTCCCGAAGCGGAAGGTCTGTTCGTAAAGATAAATTCTCGGGGTAGGATCGGGGGTGAGGACGCCTTCCTTCCGCCACTTCCGGATTCTGAGCGCGACGGATTCATAGCGGTCCGCGGCCCCTTTTTCCCGGTCATTCTCCCGGGGGAGAATCAGGCGGACGATATTATTGCGATGCCGGCGATAAAGCTCTCCCTGAAAATTTTCGTCGATCACGTCATAAGGGGGAGCGGTAACCACGCCCGGATCTTGTCCATAGGTCCGAGGGGAATAACGCCAGCCGGTAAATGGTTTGATCTCGGCCATATTAACCTGCCCTTTCCACAAAAAATAACGGTGAAAATTCTAACCGATCAGGCGAAAAGTTTAAAACCCAATGGAAAATGGTATAAACTAAAACAGGTGAAAGGCAAAGGTCGAAGAAGGTCAAAGCTCAAAGGTGAAAGGTCAAAACAATAACCCAAAAAAGAGGTAGCAAAATGGGATTTGGATTTGAGGATTTAGAAGTTTGGAAAAAGTCAATTGATTTCGCCAATCAGGTAATTTCTGTCATTGAAGATGTAAAGTCCCCCAGGAAGCATTATCGTTTATTGGAGCAACTGGAATCATCATCTACTTCGATCCCGATGAATATTGCTGAGGGAAAAGGTAGATTTTCCAAAAAGGAGTTTATTCAATTTTTGTATATTTCCAGAGGGTCTCTTTATGAAACGATGACACTGTTGATTATCTTTAGAATGAGAAACTGGATTAGTATGGAAACTTTCAGCACTTTGGAAGCTCAGGCCAAGGAAATAGTAAACATGCTTATGGGTTTGGTTAAATACCTGAAAAAATCAACCTTTGACCATTGACCTTTGATCTTTGGTTTTTTGTCTTTAACCTTTGAGCCTTGAGCCTTGACCTTTGAACCCTGATGATTCTGTCGCCGGAAACCGTTAAGCCCAACCTGGAAAAAGTCCGGGCCCGGATCGCGAGAGCCTGTCAGCGTTCCGGACGGAAAGAAACGGATATTATCCTCGTGGGGGTGACCAAATACGTGGAGCCGGAGATGATCCGGGCCGCCACCGCGGCCGGACTGGAGCATCTGGGGGAAAACTACCTGCAGGAAGCCCGGCGGAAACAGGCGCTTCTCCCCGGACCGATCGTCTGGCATTTCATCGGTCACCTGCAGCAGAAAAAAGCCCGGGAGGTGATCGAACGGTTCCGCTTCATCCACTCCCTCGACCGGAAGGATTTGGCGGAGGAAATCAACCGCCGGGCCGGGGAAAAGGGGATCAAGGCCCAGGTCCTGATCGAGGTGAACCTGGCCGGGGAGGAAAGCAAATCCGGAATCAGGGAGGAAAGCCTGCCCGGGTTGATCGATTTTTCCCGCTCCCTTCCCCACCTTTCCCTGATCGGCCTGATGACCATTCCCCCGCCCGGCCCTGACCCCGAATCTTCCCGCCCCTACTTCCGTCGGCTTCGAGCCCTCCGGGAGAAACTGGCCGGCCCGGACCTGCCCCTGCCGGAACTCTCGATGGGCATGAGTCTCGACCTGGAAACGGCGGTGGAAGAAGGGGCCACCCTGTTGAGAATCGGGACCGCGATTTTCGGCCCCAGAAAGGAGTAAGCAACTTGGCTAAAACCAGCAGCCCCAAAAATCCCCGGCCGGTTCTGGGTTTTCTCGGGGGAGGCACTATGGCCGAGGCCCTCATCCGCGGCCTCTCGGCTTCCCGGGAATTTTCTCTCCAGGTCAGCGACAAAATAAAGGAAAGGCTCGTCCACCTTAATTCCCATTACCGGGTCAAAATCACCGAGGACAACCTCGAGCTGGTTCAATCCAGCCAGGTCATCATCCTGGCGGTCAAGCCGCCGGTGGTCCCCGCGGTTCTCTCCGAGATCAAAACCGTTTTCCGGGACAAGCTCCTGATCTCGATCGCCGCGGGCATCCCGGTGAACCGGCTCAAATCCGTCCTGGGGAAAAATTCCCGGGTGATCCGGGTCATGCCCAATAACCCGGCCATGGTCGGGGCCGGGGTAACTGCTGTTTACGCCGACCCTTCCGTCCGCCGGGAAGACCTGGAGCTCACCGCGGGTATATTCCGGACCGTGGGCCTGACCGCCTTCATTGAATCGGAAAAGCTGATGAACGCCGTGACCGGCCTCTCGGGGTCCGGACCGGCTTTCATTTACATTGTCGCCGAGGCCCTCTCCGACGCCGGGGTCAAGCTCGGGCTCTCCCGCCCGCTTTCCGACCTGCTCTCCTCCCGCACCATCCTTGGGGCCGGCCGGATGCTCGAGGAAACCCGCAAGCATCCGGCCGAGCTTAAAAACCAGGTCACCTCTCCCGGGGGAACCACCATCGCCGGGATCGAGGTCCTGGAAGCCCGCGGCCTCCGCTCCGCCCTGATCGAGGCGGTCGCGGCCGCGGCTCGACGTTCCCAGGAGCTCGAAACCGCGGGGGAAAAAACAGTAAAGATTAAAAGCTAAAAAAGGGAAAAATGAATTGTGGGGGGCAGGTCTTGCTTCTGCTTTTTCCAAGGCGATCCGGCTGACCCGCGAATAATGCGATAGGTAGAAGCTTATTTAAAATCTGTCTTTTCAGTCTGAATTCTAAGCTTATTGCCTCTATTTTTACGGGATTTTGGGGAAATTACGGTTTGTCTTGTTGATTAGATTGCTAAAATATTGGTTCTGAATGATTGATCACTCTTTTGAATCTATTTTGGCCCCCAACACAGCATCCAGGGCAAAAACCGTGATGGTATTTGAGCCCATCACCAAGCTGACGGTCCGCTGGAAGCTATTTCCCGTTCCATTGGCCGCCTGGCCGTTGACATAAACCGTAGTGGTATTAATAAGAATGCTTGATCATCCGCTGACACATTTATCTTAGTTCGGCGAAATTTTCTACCGGCACCCTGATTTCTTGTTTGGGTTTTTTCCGAGAAGATTGGATTTTCTGAAAATCGTTTTCGATTTTCTTTAAAACGCTGGATTTGAAATATTGTTCTCCACAGTATTCACATTCTTCACACGGCACATCGTTAACAATAAAAAGCCGCCCCCCGTGCTTATAAATATATTGAGTATTTCTGGTTTTGAAATTTTTATTGCCGCAAAAATTACACACCTTTTTCATCTTTTCCCTCTTTCAAAAGTGCTTTTAAACTTGGGAGGACCAGGAATATATACGGTAATAATAGCCATTTGTAACCCTCTTTTTCCACAAACGATATGGATTGGCTTACCCCTATTTGAGAAGCCTGCGATCAAACAGCTTTCTCCCCTTCCCGTGTCTTCATAGGATTCCAAGATTCTACCCGAGATTAAAGCTTCTTCAATCTCGGATATGAGCAGATCCTCATTCTGTCTTTCCAGATCTCCATGTTTGGAAAAGTAATATTCCCCTTTTTGAACCTTTTTTATTATCCATTCGATATAAATCATGAAATAGTTTCAGTGATTCAAAACATACGATGTTATGGAAAAATTTTCAGCTTGAGCTATTTTTCACGTTTGCATTCTTTATGTCTTTTTTTATGATACTATAAATCCCTTCAACTGTAAAAGCCTTGATTGTGGGCTTGATTGTGGGGGTCAGGTCTTGCTTCGTGCTTTTCCCGAGGCAATCCGGCTGACCCGCGAATAATGCAGTCCCAAATGCTCCCCCACCTCCATGATTTTTTATTGTAGATCAAATATCTAAAATGTTTCTTCCTGATGGCCGATCATTCGCTAAAACCAATTTTGGCCCCTTACTAATGATATCAAATTAGGGACTTCGGACTAGGCAATAAGGTATTTTCCTAAATTTCTATAAATTGATGTCATTTGCATGAAAGTTATGCTATAATTAAACTTATGTTTGTTCTGGGCAACCTGATCTTCGCCATCACCGAGATCCTTAACTTCGCCCTCACCTTTTATATGTGGGTGGTGATCATCTCCGCCGTTCTTTCCTGGGTCAGCCCCGACCCCTATAATCCCATTGTCAGGTTCATCCACGCCCTGACCGAGCCGGTGCTCTCCTGGTTCCGCCGCCGCCTCCCGTTGATTCACGGAGGGGTAGATTTATCGCCCTTGGTAGTCATCGCCGTTATCCTTTTCATAAAATATTTTTTTGTAGGTTCGATGTACGATCTGGCCCGGCGTTGGAAGCAGGGCCAGGCTTTGGCAATTTAACCGAAAAGGAAGGGTAAACCGATGAAAGTCACGCCCTTAGACATCCAGCAACAAACCTTTCGCCGGAGGATCCGCGGCTATGATTTCCGGGAGGTGGAGGAATTCCTCAACCTGCTCCGGGATGAGTTCGAAGGCCAGATCCTGGAAAACCAGAAGTTCAAAGAAGAGCTGACCCGCCTGAAATACCTGGTGGACGAATACCGGAGCAAGGAGGAAATCCTGAAATCCGCTATCATCACCGCTCAAAAAATCACCGAGAATGTCCGCGCCAATTCCCTGAAGGAAGCCCGGATCGTTCTCTCCGAGGCCGATTTGAAAGCCGAAGATATCATCCGGGAAGCCCAGGTGCGCCTGGGGGAGATCCTGAACGAGATCAAGGAACTCAAGCGCCAGAAGCTCCAGTTTGAAACCAACCTCCGATCCGAAATCGAAACCCACCTGAAGTTGTTGGAAGCGGCCCAGGAACAGATCGGAAAAGTCCAGGCCGTGGAGGAAAAACTCCGGATGATGCAGCGCCCGCCCCGGGTGCTCAACCCCGAGCCCCAGGCGCAAAAGCCGGAAGTCAAACTTCAGGCCGCGGTCAACGCCCCGGCTCCGTCCCCGGCGAAAAAGCAGGGCTAAAGCGATTTCCGACTAAACCCCATCCAGGGATTTTCGCAGGGTGCGAACAAATTGCGAGAGGGAAGGAAGCAGACTGCTTTTTCCCTGGCATTTTTCAATCACCTTTATCAAGGCGCTGCCCACCACCACCCCATCCGCCCCGCCTCCCCGGGGCGAGCAAACCCAGCGGGCCTGGTCCGGGCGGGAAATCCCGAATCCCACCACCACCGGAAGAGACGAGGATTTCTTCACCCGCTGGACCATCGAGCCGATCGTCCGGGGCAGTTTTGTCCTGGCCCCGGTCACCCCCTTAACCGAAACGCAATAGATATAACCCCGGCTCTCCCGCACGATCATTTTGATCCTCTCTTCCGGCGTGTTGGGAGCAACCAGAAAGATCAGCGCCACCCCGTGATGGCAGGCCAATTTCGAGATGGTCGTCATTTCCCCAGCCGGAAGGTCGGGGATAATCACCCCATCCACCCCGACGGTCCCGGCCCGGGCGAAAAACCGCTCCGCCCCCAGCGCGAGAATCGGATTGAGATACCCCATCAAAACCAGGGGGACCTCGCTCCGCCTCCGGATTTTTTCCACCGCGGATAAAATCCCCTTCAGGGTCGTGCCCCGGTTCAGGGCCCGGGCGGAGGCGGCCTGGATCGTTGCCCCATCCGCCAGGGGATCGGAAAACGGTATCCCGAGCTCGATAATATCCGCTCCGCACTGTTCCAGTTCCAGCGCGATCCGGATCGTGGCCTCCAGGTCCGGGTCTCCGGCGGTAATATAGGTGATTAGAGCCTTTTTCTTCCGCTCTCTCAGCCGGGAAAAGCTTTCGTCAATCCGATTCATTTTTAAAATGTCAAAGTTCAAAATCCAAATGACAAAACAAGTTCAAAGTTCCCTCCGGGCCGTAGGCCCTACTGGGCCGGAGGCCAAGTTCAAATGGCAAATAAAACCCCAAAAAATAAATTCAGATTGATTATTATTTTTAGACATTTGAATTATTAGTTTTGACATTTATTTGAAATTTGAGCTTAAGCATTTGAACTTTTCTTTTGGTTTTCGATAATTCCTAGGTCCTTGTCTCCCCTTCCAGACAGGTTCAAAACCACGCTTTCGCCCTTCCTGGTTTTCTTGATGAATTTAAGCAAAAACGCCACGGCGTGAGATGGTTCCAGGGCCGGGATGATTCCCTCCACTTGGGCCAGATACTTAAAGCCGGTGACCGCCTCCCGGTCGCCAACCTGGTGATATTCAACCAGGCCCGCCTCTTTCCAGTAAGAGAGCTCGGGTCCTACCCCGGGATAATCAAGGCCCGGAGCTATGGAGTGGGCTTCCTTGATCTGCCCGTCGTCATCCTGGAGCAGGTAGGTGTAAGCGCCATGCAGGACCCCGGGTCGGCCCTGGCAGAGCGAGGCCCCGCTTATTCCCCTCACGCCCGCCGCCTCCACCCCGATTTTTCTTACCCGGGGGTAATCGATAAAAGGGTAAAATATCCCGGCGGCGTTACTGCCCCCTCCCACGCAGGCGATCAAATAATCCGGGAACCGATTTCCCCGCGAACTGAATTCCTTTTTAACCTCCGCTCCAATCATCGATTGAAAATCCCTGACAATCATCGGGTATGGATGCGGTCCCACCACCGAACCGAGCAGGTAATGGGTATGGTCAACATTGGTGACCCAGTCGCGGATCGCCTCGTTGATGGCGTCCTTCAAGGTTCTGGAGCCCGAGTTCACCGGGACAACCTTTGCTCCCAATCTCTCCATCCGGACCACGTTCAGATGCTGGCGCCGGATGTCTTCCTCCCCCATGTAAACCTCGCAGGCCAGGCCCAGAAAAGCCGCGGCGGTCGCCACGGCCACCCCGTGCTGGCCGGCCCCGGTCTCGGCGATGATCCTGGTCTTCCCCAGCCTACGCGCCAGGAGAACCTGGCCCAGGGCGTTGTTGATCTTGTGGGCGCCGGTGTGAGCCAGGTCTTCCCGCTTGATATAGATCCGGGCCCGGCCCAGGTCTCCGGTCATCCGGGCCGCGAAATACAGGGGCGTCGGCCGCCCGGCGAAATCATGAAGCAGCCGCTGGTATTCCTTCCGGAAAGCCGGATCCCGGCGGATCTTCCGATAACCGCTCTCCAGTTCATCAAGTGCGGGGATCAAGGTCTCGGGGACAAACCTTCCCCCGAATCTTCCGAAATAACCCCTGGCATCAGGATAATTGTATGCCTCTCTGTTTTTTGCCATCAGTCCAAAGTCCAGATTCTGCTACCTGTTACCTGCTACTTGCCACTTGAAACGCAGGCTACCTGTCCTGAGCTTGTCGAAGGAAAGCCTGCGGCTACCATTTACTTTTCACTTTTTACTCTGTTAATGAATTCAACCATTTTCTTTCGGTCTTTTTTCCCCGGCGAGCTTTCCACTCCCGAAGCCACATCCACCCCGTAAGGCCGGACCAGCCGGATGGCTTCCCGGACATTGCCCGGGGTCAATCCCCCGGAAAGGAATAATCGCTTCCGGGGCAATTTTTTCCCTCTGAGCATTTCCCAATCCCAGGCCCGGCCTGATCCCCCGTAGCCGGCGGAATAGGTATCGAAAAGGAAAAAATCCGCCGGAAATCTCCCTGGGCTTTTGATATCTTCCTCGCCCCGGATCCGGAAAGTCTTGATGATCTCGACCCGGTCATTCCTCCTGGCCAAATCCCGGCAGTATTCTTTGGACTCCTCCCCGTGAAGCTGAACCAGGCGGAGGCCCACCTCCCGGGCTATTTTCTGAACCCGGTCAATTTTCTCGTTAACGAAGACCCCGACCCATTTGATGCCGGCCGATTCCGTCGCCCGGACGATTTTCCCGGCTGCCGCCGGGTGGACAAAGCGCCGGCTCCGGGGATAAAAATTGAGGCCGAGGTAGTCGGCCCCGGCTTCCGCCGCGGCCAGGGCGTCCTCCGGACGGGTGATGCCGCAGATCTTGACCTTGATCATAAAGCGGCCCGAAAGCTTGAAGGCCGGACGGTTTGAAAGCCAAATCATCTCTTCCAATCTTCCTGGTGTTCACCCGGCAAAGCCTTGATCCGGGATTCGCCCTCTCACCGCCCGGCCTTCCCGCTCTCGTCCCTCCTCCTCCTTTAACCTCTTGCTTTCTAGCTTTCTAGCCTTCCAGATTCCAGTTTTTCCCGCGGTCGGCGGTCCCTGGCCGACACGAGCTGTCAGCTCGGGCAGGCGGCGGTCCCTCCGGGCCGTAGGCCCTAACGGGCCGGAGGCTGCGGTCGTTACACCTTTGGCAAATCGGCCATCGCCCGATTGAGTTCACTTTCCGAGAGCGCGACATCCTGCATTTTGCCCGAAAAATAATCATCGTAAGCCGCCATATCAACCAAGCCATGCCCGGAAAGATTGAAAAGAATCGTCTCTTTCTTGCCTTCCTGCTTGCAGCGCTCCACCTCGTCAAAAACCGCCTTGCAGGCATGCGCGCTCTCCGGAGCCATGATGATCCCTTCGCAGCGGGCGAAGGTAACCGCCGCCTCGAACACCGGCCGCTGGGTATAAGCCCGGGCCTCGATCAGGCCCTGCTTGAGCAGGTGGCAGATCAGGGGCGAGACCCCGTGATACCGGAGTCCGCCGGCGTGGATCCGGGGCGGCACGAAGCTATGACCCAGGGTGTACATCTTCAAAAGCGGGGTCAGGCCGACGGCATCTCCAAAGTCGTAAGCGTAAAGCCCCCGGGTCAGCGAGGGACAGACGACCGGCTCCACCGCCAGCGCCCGAACCTTTTTTCCGGTGAGCTTGTCCTGGATAAAGGGAATGGCCAGTCCCGCGAAATTGCTTCCCCCGCCCACGCAGCCGATGACCACGTCCGGGTAATCGCCCACCATCTGCATCTGTTTCTTGGCCTCGAGGCCAACAATTGTCTGATGCAAACAGACATGATTTAAAACGCTCCCGAGGGAATAATTGACCTCCTTGTGGGTCGCGGCATCCTCCACCGCCTCGCTGATCGCGATCCCCAGGCTCCCCGGACAATTGGGATCGGCCGCCAGGATTTTTTTGCCGGACTCGGTCAGCGAGCTCGGGCTCGGGATCACCTTCCCGCCCCAGGTCTCCATCATGCTCCGCCGGTAGGGCTTCTGCTCGTAGCTCACCTTGACCATGTAAACCGTGCATTCCATCCCGAACAGATTGGTGGCGAAGCAAAGCGCGCTCCCCCACTGGCCCGCCCCGGTCTCGGTGGCGATCCGCTTGACCCCTTCCTTTTTGTTGTAATAGGCCTGGGCCACCGCGGTATTGGGCTTGTGACTGCCGGCGGGGCTCACCCCCTCGTACTTGTAATATATCTTCGCCGGGGACTTCAGGACTTCCTCGAGCCGCAAGGCCCGGTAGACCGGCGACGGCCTCCAGAGGGTGTAGATCTTTAGAATTTCTTCCGGGATCTTGATCCAGCGCTCCGACGACATCTCCTGCTCGATCAGGCCCATCGGGAAGATCGCCTTTAAATCATCCGGACCGATCGGTTGCTTGGTCCCCGGATGCAAAGGCGGCGGCAACGGGGAGGGAAGGTCCGGCACAATGTTGTACCATTCCCTCGGCATTTCGCTCTCTTTCAGTAAAATCTTGGTTTCCATCTTTTTTTCTCCTTTCTCTTTTACGAACAGGTTAACTCACCATTTTTACGCCGGTTAATTCTCTCAATTTTTGGGTCGGGTCCCGGGTCTTCAACAAAGACTCCCCGATTAAAAAACCCCTGACCCCCAGGCCCCATAAACTCTCAATTTCTTCCCGGGTCTTGATCCCGCTCTCACTGATAACCAACCGGTCCGTCGGGACTCTCGTGAAGAGTCTCCGGGTTACCTCGAGATCGGTTTTCAGGGTTTGGAGGTCGCGGTTGTTGATCCCGATCAGAACCGCCCCGGCCCGGACTGCTCGTTCCACCTCTTCCTCGTCATGCACCTCCACTAGGGGCTCGAAACCCAGTTCCCGGGCCAGCCCGATGAATTTCCCCAGCCGGGAGTTATTCAATATTTTCACGATCAAAAGAACCGAGTCCGCCCCCATCAGCCGGCCCAGATACAACTGGTATTCGTCCAGGATAAAATCCTTCATCAGGAGGGGAAGACGAACCTCCATTTTTACGGCGGCCAGGTCACCCAGGCTTCCCCCGAAGAACGCCTTTTCCGTCAGGATGGAAATGGCCGCCGCCCCGCCGGCCTGATAAAACCGGGAAAGTCTGATGAATTCATCCTGATCCAGGTCGGATCGGAACTCCCCCGCCGAGGGCGACCTGCGTTTGATTTCGGCAATAATCCCCGGGGGATTTTGCCGAACCGCCTCGGCGAGGCCCAGGGGCCGGGGAAAATCGGCGATCATCGCCTTAAGTTCGGAGAGCGGCTGTGAGCCCTTAAGCTCCGCGATTTCCTCACGCTTGGATTTAATTATTCTGCTCAGCAAGTCCATCTGTGAAGTCTCTTGTCTCTTGTCTCTTGTCTCTTGTCTCTTGTCTCTTGTCTCTGGTCTCTGGTCTCTGGTCTCTGGTCTCTGGTCTCTGGTCTCTGGTCTCAACCTTGAACCTTGAACTTTGAACCTCTGAACCCTTCACCTTTCACTTACTGATTCGTAACCTCCGCTAATTTTCTCAGTTTTTCCCCCGCGGCCCCGGAATCAATGGAATTTTTTGCCAGTTCCACCCCTTCCCGAAAACTCCCGGCCTTCCCCCCCACGGATAGCGCCGCGGCCGCGTTGACGAGAACCACATCCCGGTGGGGGCCCTTCTCCCCGGACAAAACCCCCAGGATGATCCGGGCGTTATCCTGAGGACTCCGGGTTTGGATCTTCGCGAGTTCGAAGCGGGGGAGGCCGAAATCCTCCGGGCTGAGTTCATAAGTTTTAATATCTCCCTCTTTCAGCTCCGCGACCCGGGTAATTCCGGAGAGGGAAATCTCATCCAGGCCATCCTGGCTGTTAACCACCATCACCCGCCGGGATCCCAATCTTTCCAGGACCTCCGCCAGGGCTTTAACCCAGCGGGAATCGTATACCCCCAGAAGCTGCCGGGTCGCCCCGGCCGGATTGGTCAGGGGACCCAGGAGGTTGAAGACCGTGCGGATGCCGATTTCCCGCCGGGGTCCGATCGCGAATTTCATCGCCGGATGCCAGAGGGGAGCGAAAAAGAAGGCCACCCCGACTTCAGCCAGGCATTTTTCCACCAGTTCCGGAGCGCACTCGATGTTCACCCCCAGTTCCCGGAGCACGTCCGCGCTGCCGCAGCTCGAGCTGACCGAGCGATTGCCATGCTTGGCCACGGCCAGGCCGCACCCGGAGGCGACCAGGGCCGCGGCGGTGGAGATGTTAAAAGTGAAAGAGCCGTCACCCCCGGTTCCGCAGGTGTCCAGCCAGTCCCCCCCGGGAACGCTTAATTTCCGGGCCCGGCCGCGCATGGCCCGGGCGGCCCCGACGACTTCCAGCACGGTCTCCCCTTTCATCCGGAGCCCGGTGATCAAGCTCGCGATCTGAGCCGGGCTGGCTTCCCCCTCCATGATCTGGCCCATCACCCCCTCCATCTCGGTCTCGGAGAGATCGTCGCGGTGAATCACCCGGTCAATCGCTTCCCGGATATTCATTCTCGTTCCCCCGCTTTTAACCGGAGAAAATTCGCGAGGAGGGCTTTCCCGTCCGGGGTGAGAATGGATTCCGGATGAAACTGGACCCCCTCGATGGGATACCGCCGATGCCTGATCCCCATAATCTCGCCGTCCTCGCTCCGGGCGCTGATCTCCAGGTCGGGGGGGAGAGCCGTTCCTTCCAAAACCAGGGAATGGTAGCGGTTGGCAACCAGGGGATTCTTAAGCCCGGCGAATATTCCTTTCCCGTCGTGGGTGACTTCCGAAACTTTTCCGTGCATCAGGCGCTTCGCCCTCCGGAGTCCGCCGCCGAAAGCCATCCCGATCGCCTGGTGTCCGAGGCACACCCCCAGGATGGGAAGCCGCCCGGCCAGTTCCCGGATCAGGTCAACAATGATTCCCGCCTTTTCCGGACGCCCCGGGCCGGGGGAAATCACGAGGTAATCCGGGGCGAGCACGCTCACTTCCCCGACCGTGATCTGATCGTTCCGAACCACCCTGACCTCCTCCGGGCGGTTGTGAATCTCTTTCCCGAGCTCGGCCAGGTACTGGTAAAGATTGAAGGTAAAAGAGTCGTAATTATCGATCAGCAAAATCATTAAATTTCCTTATTCTTTATTTGTTTTCTTCGGTTTTCATTCCGCAATCGTCAATCCGCAATCCGCATTTCTTCATCCCATCCCTCCCCCGGCCAGCTCCAGGGCCCGGAACATCGCTTCCGCCTTTTCCTCGGTTTCCCGGGTTTCCCGCACCGGGTCGGAATCGGCCACGATCCCGGCCCCGCTCTGGAAGACCGCCTGGCCGTCCTTTAAAAATATGCTGCGGATGGTGATGCACATATCCATGTTCCCGGAATAGCCGATATAACCGACCGAACCGGCGTAGGGGCCTCTCCGGTCCTTCTCCAGCTCTTCGATTATCTCCATCGCCCGGATTTTCGGGGCCCCGGAAACGGTCCCGGCCGGGAAAACCGCCGAGAGCACATCAAAGGCATCCTGGCCGGCCCGCAATTTTCCCTGCACCTCCGAGACCAGGTGCATCACGTGGGAATATCTCTCGATCTCCATGAATTGGTTGGTCCGGACCGTGCCGATTTCAGCGACCCGCCCGAGGTCATTCCGGCCCAGGTCCACGAGCATGACATGCTCGGCGCGCTCCTTTTCATCGTTCAGCAATTCCCGCCCCAGCGCCTCGTCCCCGGCCTGGTCCTGCCCGCGCGGGCGGGTTCCGGCGATCGGCCGGGTGAAAACCTCGCCGTCCTCCAGCCGGACCAGGGCTTCCGGGGAAGCCCCCACCAGGGTCTCGGATCCCAGCCGGAGATAGAACATGTAGGGCGAGGGATTTAAAAACCGGAGGGCCCGATAAATATCAAAAGGATCCTGGCGGTAGGTCTTCCTCCAGCGCCGCGAGAGAACCACCTGGATGATTTCGCCGGCGGCAATCAGGTCCTTGGCCTCCCGGACCGCGGACTGGAAATCCGGTCCGGGAAACTCCTCGATCAGGGCCCGTTCCCCGATTCCCCTCCCGGGATCGGCAGCCGTTTCCGGATTTACCGGTTTCCGAACCGGTGCCTGGCTGCGAATCAAATCCAGGATTTCCTCGATCCGGGCCGAGGCCATCCGCCGGGAGGCGCTCCCCCCCTCCCCATTCCGGGATAAAGGGGTAACCATCACCTTGAGCGTCTTCCGGACATTATCAAAAACCACCAGGGATTCGGTAAAGATCAAAACCGCGTCCGGAAAACCCGAATTGGCCTTCGGGACCGGCCGGAGCTCGGGAAGCCTTTCCAGGTAACGCACCAGGTCATAGGAAAAATACCCCACCCCGCCCCCGAAGAAACGCGGCAGGGCCGGGCCGGGGGAGGGAGAAAATTTGCAGGACCGGAAAAGCTCCCGCAAGGAAAAGAGGGGATTTCCTTTCCCCACCGGGCCCGTCCACGGTCCGGGGAAGGACCCCGGATAACCCGGGGCGGAACCGGGAGACGTGATGGTGATCCGGCCGTCCTGAAGGCGGAAAACCAGGAAGGGGTCGAACCCGAGAAAACTGTACCTCCCCCAGCGTTCCCCTCCCTCGACGCTCTCCAGGAGGAAGCCGTATTCCCCCTGATTAATCTTTTCGAAAACCGAAACCGGGGTATCCCGGTCGGCCAGGATCTCCTTTGCGATCGGAGACAAAACCTGAATCTGCGGAAAACCTCTTCCGTTTATATCGACTGTGGTCATTTCTCTCACCCCAAAATCTTTTTACCGAAAAAATAAAAGGCCATGAACCCTTCCGGAGCCCATGGCCTTGAAACTGCCAAATTATCTTTAATGAATGAACGAAACTATTTTAAAATAAATGCCGGCGGCCCCGGGAAAACGGTCCTAGGTTCGCCAGCACCAAATAACGCTGGACCTCCTCCTCTGATAAATTCTTTCGCTTCCAAAAAACATCACTATTAAAACTACTTGAAAAAAAAATCTTGTCAAGGGGAGATACCGGGAAATCCTGTTTTGGGGATGCGGTGGATCGCAGGTCTGGCGCCGCATTTTTATCCAAATCTTTCGTCTTTAACCAGTCCAATCCGATGGAAAAAATATTTAAATAATACTAGCAAGGTTTCCACTCCATAAACCACGGAACGGAAAAAACCGATGGAGGAGGAATCCGGCAGATAACGGGCCGGGGAATAAATCTCAGCAAATCGAAACCCCCGGGTTAAAAGCTCTACCACCATTTCCGAATCAAAAACAAAATCATCGGAGTTCTTTTCCAGGGGGATGGCTTCCAAAGCCACCCGGGAATAGGCTCGCAACCCTGTGTGCAATTCTGAAAAACTGGTTCCCAGAAAAAAATTTTCTACCCGGGTGAGAAAGATATTCCCGATAAATTTATAATATGGCATCCCCCGTCTGAGCGCTTCCCGGCCGCGCATGCGCGAGCACAAGACTACATCTGCCTTGTCTTCGAGAATTGACCCTATGAGTTCGGGAATCATCTGGGGATCATACTGGTAATCAGGATGAAGGAGAACGATGATGTCCGCCCCCTCTTTCAGCGCGATCCTAAAACCGGTTTTCTGATTGGCCCCATATCCTAAATTACGCTCATGGACAACCGTACGGATGGAAAGGCTCCGGGCTAATTCCGGGGTGCCATCCTGGCTGGCATCATCAACCAGAAGAATCTCGTGAACTAAATCTCGGGGGATATTCTGGTAAGTTTTTTTGAGGGTTTCCCGAGCGTTATATGCCGGGAGAAAAACCCAAACCTTTTTCCCTTCTACCTTTTTCAAATCGATCTTTCTCTTTCAGTTGGTCGGACATAGGCGAATATAATTAGCCCCAGCCAGGCCAAAAACCCCAGGCCGCTAACCCAAAGCGAATTTTTGAAAATTACCGGAAAATAGTTGAAAGCTATCCTATGCTTACCTGCCGGAATTTTCACCGCCCGGAAAAAACCATCAGCGCGGAAAATCTCAACCGGATTGCCATCCACCTCTGCTTTCCAACCAGGATAATAACTATCAAGAAGCAAAAACCATCCATCTTTCTTCGCCTCAGCCTCGACCACCACTTTCTCGTTTTGGTATTCAATAATATTTGCCGACTCTGATCCCATTAATCCAGAGCCGGGGCTCATTTTTCCTGGCTCGGCCTCTACCAGCAGCAATTGATCGGCGGGGAAATCCGGGTTTGACCAGAGCTTGATAACTTGATCCTGATCTGGAAACGCCTTCGCCTGATAAATAATCATGGCTCTGGGAAAGGTACCGGAAATTCTGGTGAAACCACTATCACGGTAGTATTTATATTCCACCCCGGACCGGGCTAAAATAAATTCATTTTGCGGCCATTTCGCTTCAGCCAAAAGTTTTTTAAATTTATCCACATCCGCTGGATAAAAAGAACCTGACCCCCGAAGATTATTTAGATCGAAGTAAATAGCCCATCCCGACTCAAGTGAATTTTGAAAATCTTTGTAGGATGCCAAAGGATCCGTTAACCTTTGTAAAACTAAATCCTGTTTCGGGGGTGAAATGGAAAATATGCGCGGTGGAGCAATCCGTTTTTTTCTTTAATCCATAACTCCCGGATGAAAGAATTTGGCCGAAAAAAATCTTTGGTCGTGGAGGGATTAAGCAAATGGTGGGCAAAAAGCAGATCAAGGAAAATAACCACCGCGAACAAAGGCCCGAGCCGATCCCGGTTCATCCGGCCCGCTAAAAAGACCAGCCCGAGCATGATCAGAAAAAATACCGAAACCCGCAAAATGCTTCTCCAGAAAAGATAAGTGGAAATCGCAGAATAATTGTCGCCGAGTTCTTGAACCTTGAGCGGATTCAGCAGGAGCAGAATAAAAATGGTAACCGCGGCAAATAGGCAGACCAGCGATCCCCAGGAAAAAGAGCGCTCATATTTACCACCGGACAGGTATTCATATCCGAAGATAGCCAACAGTACAAAACCGAAATTCAAAAAAAAGAAGAATTTTACCGGGATTCGAAACAGATTAAAACCGGGCAGATATTTACAAAACAATTCGTAAACACCGAGGTTGTCTCCCAGCATCATAATCAGACCGAACAAGGTGAGAACCAGCCAGAACAATGCCTTCCGTTTGGTTGGCCCGGCAAAGGAAAAGAACATCAAAAGCAATAAAGTTACTCCCAGATAATAACTAAAAAGATAGGAATAGCCGCTGAAAAAACCCAATCCCCAGTAAATTCCCGCAGATAAGGGAAGCAGGTAATTTGGAATCAGGAACGATTTCAACCCGGATAATGGTAAAGACCAGTTTAAAACCTCCGTCAGACGCATTCCTTCCGCCCGGTTGGAAATAGGCACCAGTTCCAGAGCGATAGCAATTTGGGGCAAGCTTAAGATAATCCCCCATATCAATCCGAAAATCATTACGCCCAGCATCTTGGCCAGGTCCCTGGGCCCAACTTTCCGGGGGGTGGCAAAAGCTACGGTGCAGAATGCCAGCACCCAGCACATACCCGCAGCTTCAATTGCTCCCCCTAAAATCTGGACCGCAATAACCAAGCCCAGCAAAAGACTCCAGATCAGCCACCTTCTTCCCAAAGCCTCATGCAAACAAATTATTATCAACCCTAACCAGGTAACTGTGCTAAAAAACAATGGGATATGCGTAAAAGAAATCAGATATCCGCCAAACCCAAAGCCCACCGAACCAATCAGGGCAGCTTCTTCCTTAAATCCAATCTGCCGCAAGGCTAGGTAAAACGTGAGTAAAAAAAATAGATGATGGAAAACCAGGTAATAAACCACTCCCCGCTCCGCGCCAAAAATCAAAAATAAAAAGTTAAAAGGATAAAATGCTTCTGATTGTGGATTGGCCGCGTAAGGTATTCCGAAGAAACTGTAAGGAGACCAGAGCGTAAACCCGTTTGACATTGCCCAGAAATGCCTTTTCGCGATAATTTCTGAGGAAATATCCCTCAGAAAAAACACTTGGCCGGGCGCGAGCGCTCCCCACCAAAAAACAATTCCGAATCCTAAAAGCAGAAAAAGATAGAAAAGGTCTTTGCGGTATTTCATAACTAATTATCGGAAGCCACGAGGTTTCGTTACCTTCGACTTCGCTTGGGACAAATTAGGGAATCCGGGGGATCGGTTTTCTCTTCCGGTTTACCGGCCCTTAATTGGAGCGCCGCCGTTCTTGAGCATGCGGCACTCGCTCTCCGTATGATTGCATTCCAGATCCGGGCAGGGTTCGACATGAATGAACACATTGGCATTATTTATTTCTTTCTTGATTTTGCTTTCAATCGCGTCGCAGATTTTATGCGCCTCTTCGATATCGAGTTTATGGCAACTCAAGAGAACCAGGTTCACGAAGCGATCCACCCCCGCCCGCCTGGTTCGGAGCTTATGCAGCCATACCATCCGGGGACTTTCCTCTGCCACCGCCCGTTTGATCTTCCGCTCTTCGTCCATCCCGATTTTAGTGTCAACCAAGCCTTCGAATGATTTCTTGGAAATCCTGAACGCCACCGAAATTATCAAGCCCGCCACCACCAGGGCAATCAGGGGATCCAGGATATGCCAGCCCGTCAACCTGATTACCAAAAGCCCCGCCAGGACTCCCCCGGAAGTGATCACGTCCGTACGCAGATGCTCGGCATCCGCCTCGATGGCGATTGACTCCGTCTTCCGGGCGACCCGGAATAACAACGTGCTGATGGTCACGTTCACGCACAACGAAACCCCCATTATGATCATGCCCGCGCCCAGTTCCCGCACCGGAGACATGTTCAGGATTTTTTCAATGGCTTCAATAATGATCAGGAGAGCGGCCATGAAAATCAGCACCCCTTCCACGAAACCGCTGATGTTCTCGTAACGGCCATGCCCGAACGGGTGTTCCTCGTCCGCCGGAACCCCGCTCTTCCGCACCGAGATAAAAGCGACGATGGCGGCGATCAGATCGATCCCGGAATGCACCCCCTCGCTGATCACGGCCGCGGAAGACATAATAATTCCGCAAGCCAGCTTCCCGACGGTGAGAATGGTGTTGGAGATAATCGAAACCCGGGCAATGTTGATATTAGATCTGCTGTTTTCGCTGAGGTGCGTGTGGGTCATCTAACGTGCCGGTTTTCCTATGATTTTTCCCCGGCTATCCCGGGGGAAGCTCAAAGGCGTTTTGATAAAGCGCGAATCCCGTCTCGCCGCCGGGCCGGAAGGTGACCCCGAGGACGTCGAAGCGCATGTTCATCTCTTTTATTCTCCGGGCCTGGATAAAAAATTTGGCCGCCTTGATGATTTGCCTCTGCTTTCTTTCCGTCACGCTTTCCTCCGGCCGGGACAGACCGGTTTCCCCCGCGGACCTCACCTCCACGAAGACCAGGGTCTTCCGGTCCAGACAGACCAGGTCGAGTTCCCCCCACCGGCAGGCATAATTCCGTTCCAGCACCCGGTAGCGGTGTCGGCGGCAAAGGAACCGTTCCGCCTCGCGCTCCGCTTTCCGGCCGAGTTCTTTCCGGGAATTGGAGGCCATCACTTCCCCAGCGGCACCGTCTGGTCGGCGATTTTGGTCAGGGCGGGATTGAAGGAAAAATGAATGATCTGGGCCCGGGTGGAAATCCGCTTGAGGGTTTGCACCAGAACGGCGAGCCGGGACTGGTCAAAATTGCGAAAGGGATCATCCAGGATGATCGGCAGGGAGAAGCGCGAGCAGAGCGCTTTCCAGATGGTCAATTGCCAGGACGCCGCGGCGGTCTCCCGGGTGGACGGGCATAAGCCCCGGGCGGCCAACGACTGCCGGTCGGCCGCCGAGACCACCTGGAAACCGTATTCGCCGCGGGGATCGGGAAGCAGCTGGTAACGGCCCTGGGTCAGGATCCCGAGGGCCTGGCTGGAGCCTTCGATAATTTTTTTGCGCAGCTCATCCTCGTTGACTTTCAGAATCTCCCGAATTCTCTCCCAGGGCCCGGCCCCGCCCGGTTCGATTTTCACCCCCGGGGTCGGGGTGAATTCCGGATCTTCGGAAAATCCCCCCAGATCCTCGACCGGTTCGATCCCAGCTCCCGGGCCGGCCGTCCCCATTTGGGATTCGAGACGTTTGATCTCCCGTCTCATTTCCATGGGATCCATGGCCACCCCGCCCATCTCCAGGAGTTGATTCTGTCTTTTGTCGATCTCGGCTTGGAACTGGGCCCGTTGGGCTTCCACCTCGGCCAGGTTGACCCGGGCCAGGTAGTCGGTCATTTCCCGCTCCAACCCTTTCTTTTCCTCCACCAAGGCCCGGTATTCTTTCCGTCTCTCCGGAATTTCATCCGGTAAAATTGCCCCGGTTTTTTCCAGCAGGCGGCGGATAAAATTCCCCTCGATCTCGAAACGTTTCTCAATCACCCGGATTTTTTCGTCCCAGCCGGCGATCTGCTGTTTGATCTTGGCCGCTTTCTCCTGGCTGGACCAGAATTTCCAGAGCGAGTAAAAGCAGGCCCCCGCTCCCCCAAACAGGAAGGGAGCTGTGCTCCAGGTGGGAATCCAGCGCGAAAAAGCGATCGCGCTGATCAAGGCGAGGAAAGCCACCGCCGCGCCCGCGATGAAAAGCGGCTCCCGGTAAAAATCCCGCATTTTAGAGTGAACGGCGAGCTCGGCTTCCACCTGCTTTCGGTCTTCCTCGAGTTTGCCCAGTTCCTCCGCCTTCTGGGTGTTCAATTTTTTAAAGGATTCGATTTTGGCATCCAGATCGGGAGGGAGATCCTCGCAGCCGGGATACTTCCGGATCTTCCCCGTCACTTCCTTGATTTTATCCTCGATCCCGGGGACGCCCTTGCCCTTCTCCTCGATCTGAAAAAGCTGGGTATGCAAACCATCCATTTCAAACTCGATCCGCTCGATTTCCTCCGCCCTGGCTAGTTCGGCTTTCAAGGTTTTTAATTTTTGCTCCCTTTCCCCCTGATTCTTCGGGGCCGGCGCCGGCGGGGCGGTGACGGTGGGTTTCTTCTCCGGGGCCCGGACCGGTCTGGCTTGGGGAACCCGGGCGAGTTCAAACCGGTCCAGCGTAAAAAGACTGACGTAATCCGCGGCGCTGATCCCCGCTTCTTTTCTCCACAATTTCTTCCAGGTCTCGGGATTGCGGTCCACCACCTTCCATTCCTGGGTGTCCGGATTCAGCTGGTTGATCACCAGATCCCCGGTTTTAAAATCGCGGACGACCCGGTATTCCCGGTCCTGGCCCCGGAAGCGGATCCCGGCCCGGGGCGCGACTTCCCCGCCCTCCGCGATCGGGACCTGGGCTTGCACCGCGGCAAACCGATCCGGGTCGATCACCGCGGTCATCAGTTGATAGATCAGGGTTTTGCCGGTTTCATTCCCCCCGAGGATCAGGTTATACCCGGGGCCGAATACCAGCTTGAAAGGCTTGGGGAAAGGACCAATTCCCTGGACGATTATTTCGGCAAAATCCAAGGCGTAAACCTAAAATTATTCCCACAAAAAATTCTGTGGAATTATCGCTCGGCTCTAACCGGCTGGATCTTGGCCGCCTTGCCTTTGCGCCCCCGGAGATAGTAAAGCCGGGCCCGCCGCACTTTTCCCGACTGCACCACCTCTATTTTTTCCAGCAAGGGAGAATGCAATGGGAAAATCCTTTCCACCCCCACTCCGTAGGAGATTTTTCTCACCGTGAAACAGGCCCGGTTGCCCCCGCCCTGCTTGCAGATGACCACCCCCTCGAACACCTGGATTCTCTCCTTATCCCCTTCTTTAATCCGGGAATGGACCCGGACCGTATCCCCCGGCTTGATTCTCGGCAGGCCTGGGCGCAGGGTTTCATTTTCAATTTTTTGAATCAGGTTCATCTTGGCCTCCTCTTTCTCTTTCCTCCGTCTCGATTTCCGCCAGAATTTCCTGGTCGGACTCGGACAATTCCAATTTAGCCCAAAGATCCGGACGACGGCTCCGCGTTCGCCGCAATGATTCTTTTCTCTGCCATCGGTCAATTTTATGATGATCGCCGCTGAAAAGCACCGGCGGCACCTGGCGGCCCGAATAATCCGCCGGGCGGGTATAAACCGGATGTTTTAAGACCCCCCCCGCCAGGGAATCATTACCGGGGCTCAGGGGATTCCCCAGCACCCCGGGGACCAGGCGGGCCACGGTTTCCACGATCACCAGGGCGGCGGCTTCTCCGCCGGAAAGCACGTAATCCCCGATGGAGATTTCCTGGTCGATGAAATGTTCCGCCACCCTCTCGTCCACTCCCTCATAGTGCCCGCAAATCAGGACCAGTTTCTTTTGCCGGGCCAGTTCCTGCGCCAATTCCTGGCTAAATAACTGCCCCTGGGGGCTCAAAAGGGCTACCCGCATCGGCCCGGGAGAATCCCGGCCGACCTGTTCCAGCGCCCGGGCGATGGGTTCCACCTTGAGCACCATTCCTTCCCCTCCCCCGAAGGGATAATCATCGGCGACCCGGTGCCGGCCCTCGGCGAAATCTCGAATATCCACGATCTTCACTTTCACCAACCCTTTGGCCTGGGCCTTGGATAAGATGGACTCGGAAAAGGGGGAAACGAAATACCGGGGGAATAAGGTTAAAATCACGAACT
Source organism: Pseudomonadota bacterium (assembly GCA_026388655.1). GTDB lineage: Bacteria > Desulfobacterota > JAPLJL01 > JAPLJL01 > JAPLJL01 > JAPLJL01. The sequence goes on along the minus strand of JAPLJI010000152.1, from coordinate 12,151 downwards.
CGAGGGCGGAGGATGAATCATTCACTTCCCGCCCTCATTCGGACTTTGGCCCCGCCCGCCGGCACCATCTCTCTACGCCCCCGCCGCCTGAAAATCCCATCCGGGAAATTTTTTACTTGGGAATTATCTCCAGAATCACCTTTTTGTTCGACTTGGCCCCGGCCGCCCCCAGGATCGTCCGGATCGCCCGGGCTGTTTTTCCCTCCCGGCCGATCACCCGGCCCACTTCGTTCTGGGGAACCTTGAGCTCGATCACCAGGGTGGACTCTCCGAGAACCTCCTTCACCTCCACTTCCTTGAAATCGTTCACCAGGAGCTGAGCCAGATACTCAACCAACTCCTTCATTTGGCCTCTCTCCGCTCTGGGCCCGAGTCCGGAGATTCCTGTTTGCGATAGTAGCCTTCCTTCCGGATGATCACCTCCACGGTCTTGCTCGGCTGGGCCCCTTTTTCGAGCCAGTAACGGATTCGATCCATTTTCAGACTCACCCGGGCGGGATCGCCTTTGGGGTCATAAGAACCGATCCGCTCGATGAAACGCCCGCTCCGCGGAAACCGGGAGTCGGCCGCCACAATCCGATAAAAGGGTTTTGACCTTCCTCCGACCCGAAATAACCTGATTTTTACCATTTTAACCTCCGCTTTCGCTGTCTTGACCAGTATAAAATCAGTTAGATATTTAAACCGGTTTGAAAAGGAAAAGCCATCCTTCCGGGCTTCCGCCCCGGTTTGAATTTCATTAATTTCCTCATTTCCTGGAAACGCTTCAACAGGCGATTGACATCCGCCGGGGTCGTTCCGCTCCCCGCCGCAATCCGGCGGCGCCGGGAACCGTTAATCAATCCCGGGGTCCGTCTTTCCGTCCTGGTCATGGAATTGATCACGGCCTCGAACCGGCTGATTTCCTGCTCCGCTCTCTGCATCTCTTCCGGCTGGGAGGCGAATTTCTTCATCCCCGGCACCAGGGCCAAAACCGACTCGAAAGATCCCATTCGTTTCAACATCCGGAATTGCTCGAGAAAATCCTCCAGGTCCAGCCCCCCGGCGGCCAGCTTTTTCTGGACCTTTTCGACCTCTTTTTCCTCCCAGACCGACTCCGCCTTTTCGATCAGGGACACGAGATCCCCCATCCCGAGAATCCGATCCGCCAGACGCTCGGGGTAGAAAACCTCCCAATCCTCCTCTTTCTCCCCCACCCCTAAAAATTTGATCGGGATTCCCGCCGCGGCCCGGATGGAAAGGGCGGCTCCGCCCCGGGCATCGCCATCCAGCTTGGAAAGGATAATCCCGCTCACCCCGACCCCGGCGGAAAAGTTCTGCACCATCCGGACCGAATCCTGCCCGACCATCGCATCCACCACCAGGAGGGTTTCCCGGGGTTTGAGGGCATCGCGGACGACCGCCAGCTCCGACATCAGCTCCGTGTCCACGTGTAGACGACCCGCGGTGTCCAGGATGATTACGTCATATCCCCGGGTCTGGGCCTGTTCGCGGATCCCGGCAATCACCTGCTCCACCCGGTTCGAGGCCAATTCTTCCCGGGTCCGGTAGAAACCCACCCCGACCCGGCCGGCCAGGATCTCCAGCTGTTCCTCGGCGGCCGGACGCCGGGAGTCAAAAGCCACCAGCAGGGGATTTCGTCCCCGGGACTTTTTCAGAAAGCCGGCGAGCTTGGCCGCCGTGGTGGTCTTGCCGGACCCCTGCAAACCGATCAGCATGATCCCGACGGGCGGAGACCCGCTTAAATCCAGATCCTGGCTTTTTTCTCCCAGGATCCTGATCATTTCCTCCCGGACAATTTTGATGAACTGCTGGCCGGGGGTCAGGCTCCCGATTACCTCCTGTCCCAGGGCCCGGGATTTGACCTGGCTTAAAAAATCATTAACCACCTGGTAATGGACATCCGCTTCGAGAAAAGCCAGGCGGATCTCCCGCAGGGTTTCTTCAATATTCGATTCGGAAAGCTTGCCCCAACCCTTAAGTTTTCGAAAAACCTGGCTGAGCCGATCATTTATTCCTTCAAACATTACCGATCCTTACCCCTCAAACCGGGATAATCTATCCCGGGAAAAAACCCCACGGTTAAAAATCCCCGCCCCCGTTCTTCTTCCCTGGCTTGGTCTGATTCCTGCGGAGGGAAAGAAAATTTTTACCGCGTCCGGGTCTGGTTAACGACCTGAAGGCCTAATATATTCCGCTCCGGAAACAATCCCCCACCATGATCGTGTCCAGGCTTGAAGTAATCAACCCCGCGGCGGTCTCATCCTTCACGTCCACGATTAACATTTTCCCCAGAAGCCGAGGCGGCAGATTCAGTTTCTTCTTGCTTCCCGGCTCCAGGGTGCTCCCGCCGGGACGGTAAAGCAGCATGAGATTCCCCACCGTCAGCCCCTCGCGCGCGCCCCGATCCAGATAGACGATATCCTTCTCCACGGAATTTTGCACCGGGTTCTGTGACCCGATCACCATTCCGTCGAGCTGTCCCGAGAATTGCTTCAAATCAATTTCCTTCACCGCCGGTTCGAAGGCACGGATATAATTGTTCCTGGAAATCACGTTGTAAGAATGCAGGATCTTGGCGGTCGAAACGTCTCCGTTAAGCTCGGTGATCTGAAGATCACCCAGGATCTCCACCTGATAGCCGATGAGTTTTTTTGTTTTGGGATGGAAAACCTTCTCCCCCTGTTCGAGAATGGAAAAACGATCGCCGACCTTGACCCCGGAAGCGTCCCCGAGGTTGGTATAAACCACGTCGCCGGCCGAAAGGAGAATCTTTTCCTCTGCACTTTCTACGATCAATCCCATTTTTCCCAGCTCCCCGGGGGAAATAAATCCGTGATTGGTAACCTTGGCGTAATACACAACCTCCTGAAGCCCGATCATTTCTCCGGATACCGGCGGGGGCGGCGCTTCCGGTTCAGCCGGGACATACTCTTCCGGGGTGGCCACTTCGAGAGGCGCCGGCAAAGCGGGCGCGGCCGCTTCCGGAGCCATCGTCACCACCTCCGGGGCCGGGGCCGCGGCGAAAGGCGCGGGCGCCATCGCCTCGGGGGCCGGCACGGCTTCGGGAGTCGGAAGAACCGCTTCCGGGGCCGCGGCTATCGGCGCGGCCGCCGCCTCCGGGGCCGGCACGGCTGGCTGTTCTTCCCCCACCTGAGGAGGCTGGGCCTGGGCCACCTGCACCTGCGGGGACTGGCCCAAAGCAATCGGTTCGCCCGGATAAATCAGGTGGGGGTTGGTTATGTACGGGTTCAAGGCCCAGAGCTGGGGCCAGTACCAGGGGCTATTCAGAAACCGGGTGGAGATATCCCACAACGTATCCCCGCCTTTGACCACGTAAACCCGGGTCTGGGGCGACATTTCCTCCTGGACCGCGACCTGAGCCGCGATCCCCGCGGTCAACGCAAGATAAATTCCCACCAACCAGAAAACAGAGGTGGTCATCCTTGATTTCATGATTTTCTCCTTTCCCCCTCTAAAAGCGCAATTTTTCTTTGGCCTTATTGGCCGCTTCGGAGTGCGGATATTCCTGGATTAATTTTTGGATTACCTCCTTCGCCTTGCCCTGATTGCCGGCGGAAATGTAAGAATACCCCAACTTTAAAAGGGCATCCGGAACCTTGTTTCCTTCCGGGAAATCCCGATAGACCCGCTCAAACGTCTGGATCGCCGAGGGGAAATCCTTCTGGGAATAATAACACTCCCCCATCCAGTAAAGGGCGTTATCACTCAGGTCATGCCGGGGGAAAACCTCGACAAATCTGGAGAATTTCGCCTGGGCGGACGCATAATCACCCGCTTGGAAATAATCATAAGCTTTTCTGTAAAACAGGTAGGGGTCGGTAATTTCCGGTTCGCTCGCTTTCGGGAAAATATTCTTTTCGGGGGGAATCGAGGAAATAATCGCGGGCACGGGTTGCGGCTGTTCCGGAGCCGGGGTTTCGGCTTTTTTCAACCCGGCGGCTCCCTCTTTGAGTTCCTTTAATCCCGCCGAGGTGGAATCCATCAAATCTTTCAGGATAAAGATTGAATTGTCGAGCTCTCCCAGGCGTTTCTCCAGATCCGACATCTGATTGGACAAACGCTTATTGCTCTCTTTTACATCGTACAATCCGGATTCCAAGGCTGTAACCCGATTTTCCAGACGGGTGGAGACACAGGAATTCAACAGAAGAAAATTAACGATTAGAAATAGTTGGAACGGTTTTTTCATTGTCTTATTCCAATATTCGCCTGCATTATTATCCCAACACCTATTGAATTCTATATAATTTATGACGGATATTGTCAAGGAAGCTTATCTTACCTAAGTTATTAATGTATATATGGCGAAAAAGAAATTCATGTCTCGCCTGTCTCGCGGACTCATTTTAATTCAACTGGCGGTCTGGATTTTGCTCCTGGCCGGCTGTGAGTCAAAACCGCTCCCGGTCCAGATTTATTTCGATCCCCGTTCCGAAAATCTTCCTTTCCCATCCGACCTTGTTCATCTGGATTACTCTTCTGAAAACACCCGGCCCCTTCTCCCCCGCCTGAGCCCGGAGCAGAAAGTCAAATTCAACCAGATCACTCCCGACCTTGAACATGAACTTGCTGATCTTCATGGGTTTTCCCCGAGCGGTCCGATCATTGTGCAATTTTCGGATTGGATAGATCTCTCCAGCCTCCCTCCCACCCCCGAATCGTCCCTCCGGGACGGAAGCTCGGTTTTTCTTCTCAACTTCGATCCCGACCATGGCCATTTAGGAAAAAGATACCTTTTTCGCTGGAAATTCGACTGGGAGAATAATGCTCTGGTTATTCAGCCCCGGACCCCGCTGGAGCCCGGAGAAATACACCTGCTGGTTATCACCGATCAATTGAAGGATAGGAATGGAAATGCGGTCCAATCTTCCTCTTTTTTTCGCCTGATGAAGGCTGATTACATTTTAAATATCGAATATCTTGAGGCCCTCCGGGGGAAATACTCGAAAATTTTTACCGATATTTATCAAATTCTCGGGATTTCCAAAGAATCCATCTGCCTCGCGGTGGAATTCACTATCGAAGCCTCGATTCAGGACCCGTTGCAGGTTTTGATCAACGACACCCGCCGGCGCCCGCTTCCCCTGATTGAATCCATCGAACCGGAAAATGCCTCATCGGAAAACCTCTCCTATCACGGGGAAATCCTGCTTCCCTATTACCTGGACTGGAAAGGCAAACTGATCCTGCATGACCCCAGGTCCGGACGGTATCCCGGCCTCCTCCCGGGATATCGGGTGGATTTCAAGCTCACCTTCCCGGTCCCCGCGACCATTACCCTGCCCGGGAACCTGACCGCTTCGGTTTCCCCTCCTTTTCCCCTGGTGATCGTTCAACCCGGGCTTTTCGATCCCGGATCCTCGCTTTCCAACCTGGTTCAAGCCCTGAATGAAAACGGAATCGCCACCCTCCTGCTCCAATCGACTTTCCCGGCCCCGGAAGCTTTTTATCCCCGGGACGTCTCCAGCCCCGCCTTCCCCTGGTGGCGGAAAATCCCCGGATTAAACCTGGAAAACCAATATTTCGACCTCCGGCAATTCCGGGATTATTTTCTCCAGACCGCCGCGTCCCTTTCTCTCCTGATTCAATCCATTCCCGAGCTCAGCGAACTTGATCTTTATCCCCGGGGCCCGACCTCCACCGGCGATGGAATCCCGGACCTTGATCTCACCCGGGTTGGTTTCTTCGGTGATACTTCCGGGACGATTCCCGGGCTCCTCTCCCTCTCCCGGCAAACCGAGGTTCTGACCGCGGTCTTTCGCCGCCCCGGAGGCGGCTGGCCGGAGATTCTCTTCGACACCCCGCTCTGGTCTTCGGGCCTGACCGCGTACCTTCAGCAGAAAGGCTTTTCCCTGCTCGACCTCTCCCTTTTCCAGGCCCTGATCGGTCCCCTTCTGGACCCTGCCGACGCGATCAACTTCTTCCCCTCCTTCAAATCGGAAGAAACCGGCGGGGCGGGCTTGCATAATGTTTTATTCCAGGTTCTTATCCCCGATCCCCTGGTTCCGAATTCTTCCAGTTTCAATCTCGCCCGGGCTTACGGGATTCCTCTGCTCCTGCCTTCCCTCCCGAGCGAGGAGGGGTCAGGAACGCAGCCAAGCCCGGTGGAGGGAAATATCCAGGGCTCTTTTTCCGGGGGATTGTTTGAATTTCCCGGGACGGGATTTGATCCCGGGGACGCCGAGAGCATCAAAGCCGATCTTCAGGCCGCCCAGTTTTTTAGTTCGTACTTTTATTCCGGCCAGGCGGTGATCATCAATCCTGAATCTCAATAAAACGTATTACGTTGATCGGTTGGGCGGCTCGTTTCGGCTTGCGGTTTACGTCTTTCGGTTTTTTAAAACGATGAACGAATGCCGGTTGACGACCCCAGCAGCGCAACCGCAACCGATTTACTTAGCTTTATTTATCGTTTGGTTATTGGGATTTGGCATTTGATTTTGATTCCCGGGTAAACTGCTCGGAGAAATACCCGATTGTCTGCCTGAGCCCTTGCTCCAGCGATATGCCGGGGTTCCAGGACAGTAACTTCTGCGCCCGGGAGATATCCGGTTTCCTCACCCGGGGGTCATCCTCCGGCAACGGTTTGAATTCGATTCTCCCTTCCGCGTCTCCTTTTCCCGGAATCATCTGAATCGTCCGGCGGGCCAGATCGAGAACCGTCATTTCCTCCGGGTTTCCCAGGTTAACCGGCTCCTCGATTCCCGGCTTCTCCGAGAAAAGCAGCCGGCATATACCCTCGACCAGATCGGAGATATAGCAGAACGACCGGGTCTGGTTTCCGCTGCCGAAAACCGTGATTTTCTCCCCCCGGAGGGCCTGGTTGATAAAGTTGGGAATGGCCCGGCCGTCATGCAATCTCATCCGGGGGCCGTAGGTATTGAAAATCCGGGCAATCCGGGTTTCGACCCCATGGTAGCGGTGGTAAGCCATGGTTAAAGCCTCGGCGAACCGCTTGGCTTCATCGTAAACCCCGCGGGGACCGATCGGGTTCACGTTCCCCCAGTAGGATTCCTTCTGCGGGTGTTCGAGCGGGTCGCCATAAACCTCGGAAGTGGAAGCCAGGAGCAGTCTGGCCTTCTTCGCTTTGGCCAGCCCCAGAACCTTATGGGTGCCCAGGGCCCCGACCTTCAGGGTCTGGATGGGAAGTTCCAGGTAATCGATCGGGCTGGCGGGGGAAGCGAAATGCAAAATGAAATCCAGGGGACCCGGCACGTGAATATAATCCGTCACGTCATGCTCCAGAAAAACAAAACCCTCCCGCCCGAAGAGGTGCTCGATGTTCTTGATATTCCCGGTCAGGAGATTATCCAGGGTAATCACCTCGAAGTTTTCCGAGTGAAAACGGTCGCACAGCCAGGAACCGATAAATCCCGCCCCGCCGGTAATTAAAACCCTTTTTTTCATAATTTCTCCTCAGCCACCTAAAGCTTTCAGCTCTCAGCGGCCTGGGCTTCGAAGCTTCAGCGAAGTAGGCTCGGCCGTCCGTGGTCATCCAACAACTTTTGACCTTTCTTTTTGCCCCTTACGCCTTACGCTCTGCGCTTTGACCTTTCACCTTTGAGCTTTGACCTTCCTCTTGCTTTTAACCTTGAACGTTGAACATTGAACTTTAAACTCTTGCTTTATTTTATATCAGCTTCTTCCCATCCCGTAATACACGAATCCCAGTTCCCGGAGGATCTTCGCGTCATAAATATTTCTTCCGTCAAAGATGACCGGAGACTTAAGCGTTTTCCGGATCCGCTCGAAGTTGGGGTGCCGGAATTCCCCCCACTCCGTGACCAGCACCAGGGCATCCGATCCCTGAACCGCCTGGTAGGGCCCATCGGTGACTTCGATTTTTTCCCCGAAGATCTTGCGGGCACCGGTCCCCGCTTCCGGATCGTAAGCCTTGATCTTCGCCCCCCGCTGCAGCAAGCCGTTGATAATCGTAAGGGCCGGCGCCTCGCGCAGGTCGTCGGTGTTCGGTTTGAACGCGATTCCCCAGACCGCGAAGGTCTTACCGGAAAGGTCGGGACCGAAATGTCCGGTGATTTTTTGCAAAATTATATCCCTCTGCCTCCGGTTGACCTCCTCCACCGCCTGCAAAATTTTCATTTCCATCCGGATATCCTGGGCGAACTGGATGATGGCCCGCATATCTTTCGGGAAGCAGGAACCTCCGTATCCTACCCCCGGGAAAAGGAATTGGTGACCGATCCTCCGGTCAAAGCCCATCCCTCTCCTCACCTCGTCCACATCCGCCTGCATCCGGTCACAGAGGTTCGCGATCTCATTAATAAACGATATCCGGGTGGCCAGAAACGCGTTGCTGGCGTATTTGACCATTTCCGCGCTCCTGCGCCTGACGACCAGGATCGGCCTTTCCGTCCGGACAAAGGGGGCATAAATCTGGCGCATGAGCTCGGCGGCCTGGGCGCTCTCGGTCCCGATCACCACCCGGTCCGGTTTCAGGAAATCCTCCACCGCCGCCCCTTCCTTCAGAAACTCCGGGTTGCTGACCACTTCCATCGGGTGCGGGGACAGTTCACGCATGATTTTCTCCACCTCGTCCCCGGTCCCCACCGGGACGGTGCTTTTGATAATCACCACCTTGGGACCACGGGCGGCTTTCGCGATCTCCCGGGCCACCGCGAAAAGATTGCGCAGGTCCGCCCGCCCCCCCTCCCCCTCCGGGGTTCCGACCGCGATAAAAATCGCCGCGGCGAAATCAACCGTTTCCTCCAGGTTGGTGGTAAACCGCAGCCGCCCCTCCCGGATTCCCCGTTCCAGGAGCTCCTTCAGCCCCGGTTCATAAATTGGCATCTCCCCCTGGGAGAGCCGGCGAACCCGGTCAGCGTCGATATCCATCCCCAGCACATCATTGCCCCCGTCAGCCAGGCAGGTGCCCGCCACCAATCCGACATATCCCAGACCCGCAACCCCGATGTTCATTTTTCCTCTCTCCTGGAATTGATTTTCCCCTCACCTAAATCCTCTCCCCCAGCTTGCCCCGTCAAGGGCGGGGAGGGGAGAAGGAAGGGCAAGGGGTTTTCATACACTATGAGACCGTTGCAAAACCCTCGATATGTCATTCCTTCATTTCATTCAGGACGGTGCCTGAGTCCTTCCCTCTTTGTCATCCTGAGCAAAGCGAAGGATCTGGTTTTTCGGATTTCTCCGACGAAAGAGAGATTCTTCGCCCCGCTCCTGAAGGGGCTCAGAATGACAGAAAAAGCTTTTTGCAACGGTCTCACTTTTTTTATGATAACAATCAATTTATCCGCACGTAACCGGGCAATTCCAAAGCCCGGAGGGCTTCCCCGACCAGGTAAAGGGAACCGGTTACCAGGACGTACTCGCCTTCCCGAATTCCCTCCCGGGCCAGATCCAAGGCGGCTTTCACTCCGTCAGCTTTTTCGAGATCAAGGTCCGCGCTTTTGTCCCGAATGATCTTTTCCAGCTCCGCGGGCGCCAAAGCCCTTTTCCCGCCCAGGTCAGCCAGGATCATCCGGGAAGCCAGGGGTAAAACCTGCTCCAGGATTTTATCCACTTCCTTGTCCCGCATGGCGGCAAAAATTATCCGGGCCTTCCGCCCGGGAAACATACTTTTCAATTCCTCGGACAGCACCCGGGCCGCGCCGGGATTATGCGCCCCATCCAGGACGATCGGCGCCTCCTTCTCTACTATCTGCAAACGGCCGGGAATCGTGAAGCTATCCAATCCGGCCCGGATCTCCTTTTCCCGCGGTTGAAAATTCATCCGCCCCGCCAGCACCTCCAGACCCGCGAGGGCCAGCGCGGCGTTTCGAAATTGATAATCGCCGCGGCCGGACAGGGGCAGTCCCTTCAGATCCAGACTTAAACCCTGGTAATCAAATCCGCCGGATTTCGCCCTGGCCACGGCGAAATCCCGTCCTAATGATAGCATCTTGGCGCCTTTCTGTCCGGCGATCCGGTGGATTTCCTCCCGCGCCTCACCCTCGGCACCGGTCACCACCACCCCTCCCTCCCGGATAATCCCCGATTTTTCCCGGGCGATCTCCCGGTCGGTTTTTCCCAGCCATTCGGTATGTTCCAGGGAAATATTCGTGATGATCGAAACCGGCGGGCTCAGCACGTTGGTGGCATCCAGCCGGCCCCCCAGGCCGACCTCGGTGACGGCCAGATCCACCTTTTCATCCCGGAAACAGGCGAAAGCGATGGCGGTGATAAATTCAAAAAAGGTCCAGCGGTCCCGCCCCGCCTCCGCCTTTTCGGCGGGTGGAGCCCCACGGCTGAAAGCCGTGGCACCTCCACCAAGCTTACGGCGGGCGGAACCCTCCGTAGCTTCCGACTTCGCCAAAGCTATGTCGGACAGGTTAGCGAAGGAGGGCAGAAGTTTCCGGGCCGTTTCCCGGATCTGTTCCCGGGAAACCGGTTTGCCCCCGACCAGGATCCTTTCTTCCAGGTTGACGAGATGGGGCGAAAGGTAAAGACCCAGGCGGAGCGGTTTTCCGTCTTTCCCCGCGACCCGGGCGAGGAGGCTGGCCAGAATCACCGAAGTCGAGCCCTTCCCGTTGGTTCCGCCGATCAAGACCGAGTTAAAAGCGGCCTCCGGGTGGTCGAGTTTCTCCAGGAGCTCGCGAATCCGCTCGAGCCCCGGCTTCATTCCCAGGTACTCGGAGCGGGAAAGCGAAAGCAGAAAATCAACCGGATCATCCGGAATCATTTGCCTGAAATATCGGTCCCCGTTCTATCCCTCGCGCCATCACATGGTGCAGTATCACCGGCGCATGTATTATTCCTGTCCGCGGCAAAAAAAATCCTACCCCAAACCATCACCAAGTCAACATTTCAATTATGTCCCCCAATTTTGCATGGAAATCTTTCTTAGAATTCGGTACGCTCAAGAATAGATGTTGAACTTTTTACCGTGCAAGTGTTTTGCCTTTGAGAATCTGAATGAATAGAAAAAACTATCTTTTAATATTTCTTGTCTATTTGAGCCTTAATTTGTTTGTCTATTATTTCATCAGGCAGGAAAGATTTATCTATTTTTGGGATTCCGCTAACTATTGGGATAAATATCAAGACATAAGTAATTTATTCAAAAACAACTTCATTCTTGCAGCCAAGACTTTAATACATTCTATTCGCCATGACGATTATAATCTGCTTCCCGTGTTCTTTCTCATTCCTTTTAATTTTTTATTTGGCAATCAACGACTTGCGTATATCTCTTCGATACTGAATATTTATGCCCTCCCTACTGCAATTTCATTTATGATTTTGTTGGCAATAATTATATCCAAACCTCATGATAAACGTTTGTTTACTGTTTCCTCCATAACATTTTTAACTGTCATGTTCTTTCCTCAATTCTTTTACCCAATTCTTTTCGGTTATCCTGATGTCATCGGTGTTTTAATCATCAATATAATATTATTCATATACTTAAAAAATCCTATTGAGAAACAAGATTTTTTAACTTTAGTAGTAACCGGCTTTTTTCTCGCTTTTTTAATAATGCTGAGACGATGGTATGCCTATTGGGTTGTTTCTTTCTTTATTTCCCTCGTCATAGAAAGATTGATTTTTCTTTTTCGTGAACACCGTTTCAAGATAAAGTATTATTTACCTTCTGCTAAAAACATTGTTGTCATTTGTGCTGTCTCTGTGATTTCATTTTTTTCCATTGCGGCTCCAATCGCAAAAAGAATGCTCTTCACCAATTATGCGGATATTTATTCTGCTTATAAAGAAAGCAGGATGGCTACTCAGGCATTCATGGAATTCTTGAGCTATTTTGGATTATTTTCAATTTTCTTTTTTTTACTGGGTTTTATTCAATCGGCGGTCAGCGTTAAAACAAGACGGTTTTCCTTATTTCTTCTGATCCAATTTATAATAACTTTTTTACTTTTCTCGCGAACCCAAGATTTCGGCATTCATCATTGTTATTTACTGATACCGACAATGATTATTTTTATATCTTTTTCAATAATAAGTATATATTATTATTTGGTGATTATAAAACATTTGGCACTATGATAGATTAGTGTCAATGAACATATTTGGGTTTCACTCCGTCGTAAAAAGTGAGAAAAGAGCTCAAAGACACCTGCGAAAATTCTGGCGCAAAAATGGACGCGTTTTGTGCATC
>JAPLJI010000018.1 GCA_026388655.1 Pseudomonadota bacterium | reverse complement strand
GATCTGGTTTTTCAAATTTCTCCAACGGAAGAGAGATTCTTCGCCTTCGGCTCAGAATGACAGGAAAGGTATTTTGCAACGGTCTCATATGCGTTATCTGCTTTTTCCGGTGGCTAACTTCTTGACGGAAAGAACCCTAGTCATTAAGATCATTTCGCTAAACTTGGATTAAGTCTGGAGTTGGGATTTAGGAGTTGGGAGAGAAAATCTTAAACACCCAACCACAAACCACCAACCCCCAACACCGGGCAAAATATTAGAGAGCGTTTCCAGTTGTTTCATAAGAGTGATCATATGGAATGCATCCCGCCAGGCACGGGCTGCGTTGCATTAGTCCCTCCATTGTCGGGATAAACAGGCTAATGCACTCCATAACGATATTTTAAAATGACGCTTCCACTTGAAGGAATCAAAATTCTCGACCTGACCCGGCTACTGCCCGGCCCCTTCGCCACCCTGATCCTGGGAGACCTGGGGGCGGACATCATCAAGATCGAGGAACCGGGGGCGGGCGATTATATCCGCAATTACGCCCCTTTTATCAAAAAGGAATCCACCTATTTCGTTTCCCTGAACCGAAACAAGAAGAGCGTCAAGTTGAATCTCAAGGCGCCGGAAGGCAAGGAGATCTTCCGGAAGCTCGCGGAGAATGCGGATATTGTCATCGAGTCCTTCCGGCCGGGGGTGATGGCCAAGCTCGGGCTGGGCTTTGAGGATCTGAAAAAGGTGAATCCTCGCCTGATCTTCTGTGCCATTTCGGGCTACGGGCAGGACGGACCCTACCGCGATCGCGCCGGGCACGACCTGAACTACATCAGCCTGGCCGGGATCACCGGCCTGACCGGCTGGAAGGGGGACCGGCCCGCGATCCCGGGGGCCCAGATCGCCGATATCGGCGGCGGGAGTCTCTACGCGGTTATTTCCGTCCTGGCGGCCCTCCAGCTCCGGAACCGGGACGGCGAGGGGAGATTTATTGATGTATCAATGATGGACGGGGCGCTCTCCTTCATCACCTCGCACTTCATCACCGCGCTCACCACCGGGAGCAATCCCGGGCTGGAAGGCATCCGTCTGAACGGGCTTTATCCCTGTTATCAGGTTTTCGAGACCAGGGACGGTAAGGCGATGTCGCTCGGCGCCCTCGAGCCCAAGTTCTGGGAGGATTTCTGCGAGGCGATCGGCCGGAAAGACCTGGTCAAGGACCAGTTCGCCACCGGGCAGAGAAGGGAAGAGGTGGTCGCGGACCTGAAGAAGGTTTTTCAGGGTAAAACCAGGGACGAATGGACGGAGATCTTCGCGAAGCGGGATGCCTGCTGCGAGCCGGTGCTTTCACTCCCCGAGGCCCGGGACCATCCCCAGACAAAAAGCCGGGGGCTTTTCTTTAAAATGGATCACCACACCGAAGGGCCGGTGGACCAGGTCCGGATCCCGATCCGGATCTCGGGTTGCCCCGAGCGGAAGCATACCCCGTCGCCCACTTTCGGCCAGCACACCGATGAGGTTCTGAAGGGATTGGGATATGATGAAACCAAAATTAAGGAATTAAGGGAGAAGAAAATCATATAAAGGAGGGTTAAAGGACCATAGAAATTTACGAATGACGATTTACGATTGACGAGTGAAAACCAAAAACACCAGAAAGACCAATAAATTGCGGATTGCGGATTGAAAATCAAGATAAACCAGAATGTAGCCTCCGGCTCGGAAGAACCTACGGCTCGGAGAGGGCAAGGCTTTTCAATTAGATCCCGAGGCATTGCGGTCGAGGAAAGCCTTGCTAAACTGTTCAAAGCCAAAGGGGTCAAGTGAATGAAAAAAGGTGTTAGTTTTAGAATTTCTTTTCTAATACACTCGAACCCTTGGCCCCTAGGCCCCTCGGACCCGTTTATAAATTGGCAATCGTCAATCGTCAATCGTAAATCTACATTTTAAGAAAGGGGGTTAAACCAATGGTGGGAATTACTTCTTTTGGAGCCTTTATCCCCAGGTACCGGCTCTCCCGGATGACCATCTTCATGAACATGGGATGGTTCAACCCGGTGACGATGGGCGTGGCCCAGGGTGAGAAGGCGGTGGCGAACTACGACGAGGACTCGATCACGATGGCCGCGAGCGCGAGCCTCGACTGCTTGAAAGGCCGGGACCGCGCCCAGATCGACGCCCTTTACCTGGCCTCGACCTCGCTTCCCTACCGGGAGCGCCAGAATGCCGGAATCGTGGCCGCGGCCCTCGACCTGAAGCCGGGCGTGCGCACGGCCGACCTGACCGATTCCACCAAGTCCGGGACCACCGCGGTCCTGGCCGGAATTGATAACGTGAAAGCCAACGGCGGGAACGTCCTGGTGGCGAGCGCCGACTGCCGCCTGGGGCGGATGGGCAGCATGCAGGAGCAGATCTTCGGCGACGCCGGGGCGGCTCTGCTCCTGGGCAGCGAGAATGTAATCGCCGAGTTCAAAGGCGCTTATTCGATTTCTTATGATTTCGTCGATCATTACCGGGCCGAGGGCCGGCAGTTCGACCGCAGCTGGGAGGACCGCTGGGTCCGCGAACTGGGTTACGGCCAGATCATCGGCGAGGCGGTGATGGGCTTCCTAAAAAAGACCAAACTGCCGCTGGAAGGTTTCAACAAAGTCATTTATAACTGTCCCTTCACCCGCGAGCACCAGGCCATCGCCAAGAAGGGTAAGATCGCCCCGGACCGGATCCAGGGCAACCTCTTCGAGGCGATCGGCGACTCAGGCGCCGCCCAGCCGCTGGTCATGCTGGTAGCGGCCCTCGAGGCAGCTAACCCAGGCGACAAACTCCTCCTGGTCGGCTACGGGAACGGCGCGGACGCCCTGGCCTTCGAAGTGACCCCCGAGATCGAGAAGGTCCGCGACCGAAAGGGCGTGAAAGGCCACCTGGCCAAGCGGGCCGACCTGACCGCATACACCAAATATTGCGTGTTCCGAAACCTGCTCCCGGTCGACGTGCAGATCCGCGGCGAGATCGAACCGCCCACCAGCTTTACCACGCTCTGGCGGAACCGCCGGGCGGTGATGGCCTATGTCGGGAGCAAGTGCAAGCAGTGCGGCACCCCGGCCTTCCCGCCCCAGATCGTCTGCCCGAACCCGAAGTGCAACTCGATGGGCGAGATGGATGATTACCGCTTCTCCGACAAGAAGGGGACGATTTTCAGCTACACCGGCGATATGCTCGCCGCCAGCGTGGACCCGCCCGCGATCTACGGGCTGGTGGATTTCGAGGGCGGCGGCCGCGCCGCGATGGACTTTACCGACTGCACCCTCGACGATGTGAAGGTCGGGATGCCGGTGGAGCTCTCTTTCCGGCGGAAATACCTGGACCAGGTCCGGGGCATCCACGGCTACTTCTGGAAGGCCGTCCCCGTCGTAGGGTAATAATCGATTGCGGATTATGGAGAAATTTACGATTGACGAATGACGATTGACGAATGAAAACCAAAGAAACTAAAAGATCCAGATTGGTAGCCGCAGGCTTTAGCCTGCGTGGGGAATCATTCAGCGGCGTCGAAGGGTAAAAAGTAGGGGAGGCCTTCAACGGCCTCCCGTAAAGAAAGATAAAAATAAGGAGGATCAACATGGCAGATGGAATCAGAGATAAAGTCGCAATCGTGGGAATGGGGTGCACGACCTTCGGGGAACGCTGGGATAAGGGCCCCGAGGAACTGATGGTGGAGGCCTTCAAGGAGGTCCTGGAGGATTCCGGGGTGAACCCCAAGGAGATCGGGGCGGCCTGGCTGGCCACCTGCTTTGACGAGATCAGCGTGGGTAAGAGCGCCATCCCGCTTTCCGCCACCCTGAAACTGCCCTTCATCCCGGTGTCCCGGGTGGAAAATTTCTGCGCCAGCGGCACCGAGGCCTTCCGGGGTGCGGTTTACGCGGTGGCCTCCGGGGCCTGCAAGATCGCTTTGGCCCTCGGCGTGGAGAAGCTGAAGGACATCGGCTACGGCGGTCTGCCCGATTTCGGCTCGGCGATGGGCACCAAGAGCCGCCTGTTGAGCGCCAACATGACCGCCCCGGGCGGGTTCGCGATGATGGCCACCCGCTATTTCGCCAAGTACGGCCTCACCCCCGAGCAGGGGAAGACCGCGATGGCCAAGATCTCGGTGAAAAGCCACAAGAACGGGGCCAAGAACCCCAAGGCCCACCTCCGCCGAGAGGTGACGGTGGAACAGGTGCTCAACGCCCCGGTTATCGCCTGGCCCCTCGGGCTCTTTGACTGCTGCGGGGTGTCCGACGGATCGGCTTGCGCCCTGGTGACCACCCCGGAGATCGCCAAGAGTCTCCGGAAGGACCCGGTTTTAGTGAAAGCCCTCCAGATCGCGGGCACCTCCGGAGAGGAGCTCTGCACGCAGGGGTGGGACGGGGCCCACGTGGAGACCACGGTCCAGGCCTCGCGCCGCGCCTACGCCGAAGCGGGGATCAAGAACCCGCGCGAGGAGATCAGCATGATGGAGGTGCACGACTGCTTCTCGATCACCGAGCTGGCCACCTACGAGGATCTCGGGATCTCCGAGCGGGGCAAGGCGACCAATGACATTAACGACGGTTTCTACGAATTGACCGGGAAGATCCCGTGCCAGCCGGACGGCGGCCTGAAATGCTTCGGCCATCCGATCGGGGCCTCCGGCCTCCGGATGCTCTACGAGATGTACAAGCAGCTCCAGGGCAAGGCGGGCGAGCGCCAGATCAAGAATCCGCGCTATGGCCTGACCCACAACCTGGGCGGCTTCCCGGCGGCTTCCGTCTGCAGCGTGGCGATCGTGGGGCTATAGCAGAAAATAGTTTCGGGTTTCCCTCCGGGCCGTAGGCCCTTACGGGCCGGAGGCGGGTTGCGAGTTTCGAGTTAAACCAAACGAACCGGAGAAACCAGCAACCCAGATCGGTAGCGGGTAGCCGGCAACCGGGACAATCGTCACCCCTGCGGAAGCAGGGGTCCAGTTTATTAATAAATTCTGGATTCCCGCTTTTGCGGGAATGACGTCTTTATAAAAATATAGGGCGGCTATTAGAGCCGCCCTTTTTTGGATTTTTACTTTATTCCCGGCTTGATATAATGACCCGGGGTAAGGAGGGGGACCCGGATCCATGTCCAAGGCCAAGATTCTTCTCGTCGACGATACCGAGAAGGCGCTTAATGAAGAAAAGGAGATCGTTAAGGACCTCAAGGTCGGGGTCTATACCGCGGGCAGCGGGAAGGAAGCCCTGAAAGCGCTTTTGGCGGAGAAGCCGGAGATCGTGCTTCTGGACCTGATACTTCCGGATATGACCGGGGAATCGATCATAAAGTTCATCCGCAGCCGTCCGGAAATGAGCAATACCTCGGTGATCGTGGTCACGGCCAGGGATGCCAAAGACGGTCTGGCCCAGTGTTTCGATATCGGCTGCGATGCCTACGTGACCAAGCCGTTTCAGAAAGACGACATACTTAATAAAATCAGGATGCTGCTGGACGAGAAAGGGCTGAAATACTAAAAAGAGTTTCTGGTTTCTGGTTGCGGGTTTCGAGTTAGGACATTTTGAATTTTTTCGTTTGCATTGTATTTTAAAACCAGAAACTAGTGTAATGTCCCATAAATAACTTGCATAATTATTTAAGCTGGGGTATCCTCATAATAGAAAGAAAGGAGGATACCCTTGAAAGCTGGACGTCCCAAAACCATGATTAAACTTTCTCAGGAAGAACAAGGGCAACTTCA